>JAAENG010000291.1 GCA_024224665.1 Chloroflexota bacterium
AATTTAGGTGCGAGATTGCGATCAGTTCCCCACTGAGGGTGAACAATTGCCCTTTTTTAGGGACAGGGACACTCCAGAAGGTTCATATTTGGAATTGCTGCGGCTGAAGCGACCTGCCGACTTTTGCGGAACTGCGATATTTTCTTTGTCGTCTTTAGCATCACCGACTACCTGGCCCATGCCTTCTGGACATATATCGAACCCACCCATCCCAATTATCGAAAAGAGGAAACAGACGAATACCGCGAGGCCTTCTACCATGCCTACGAGATGTGCGATAGCCTGGTGGGCGATCTCATGGCACAAGCAGGTGCAGATACTACGACCCTGATCATATCTGACCATGGCTTTGGTAGTGTTTATCCACGGCAGTACATGTTTCGCAAGCTGGCCGAGGGCAAGTACGTAAAGTATCAGAGCCCACCATTCATGTCACTCTTCGGAGATCGTCTCATGAAGCTGGCCATGCGAACCTATACCGGCGCCCCTTTCCTGCGCGAGTGGGTGAAGAACATGCAGCCGCAGCGCCAGAAATCGATGAGACTGGCATTTAGGCGGGGCGGGCTGGTCCCGCACTTTCAAACCATCGACTACAGCCAGTCACGTATTATCCCTTCGAATGTCGGTGTTCCACTCTGGATCAACGCCAGCTCACGTTTCCAGCAGGGAATCGTGCCATCGCAGGAGGAGCCAGCGTTCATCGAAGAACTCAGCCGATTTTTGCTGGCCCAACGGGATGTTGCCACCGGCGCGCCTATCTATGCCGCGGTACATCGCGGCCAGGACATCTACAGCGGCCCCAACGCGCACGAAGGCCCTGATCTCGTGGTCGAGTATAACAATTTTTTCAATTTAGCCGGCGAGGGCGCCGCCGACAACGTCAGGCTGGAAGGGGGGCATGCCAGTAATGGTATCTTCATGGCTCAGGGCCCTGCCATTCACGCCAACCAGGTATCTGAAGCCACTCTTGAGGACCTGACCCAGACGCTCCTCCATCTACTCGAACAACCTGTTCCCCCCGATATGGATGGTCGAGTTTTGGGCGAGATATTTGATCAGAGCTACCTGACAGAGCATCCTATACAAACCGGCTCAGTTCCGGCGCGCTTGACCGAAAGCCCAGCCACAGAACATGCAGTCACATCCGAAGAAGAAGAGGAAATCAGGACACAACTGAGACAGTTGGGGTATATTGACTGAATTCGGCTGTCACAGTCGAAGTCCATGCCGGCTACGCACATGACTGAACAGGATTATCCTTTCGTCTGAATTTCTTCACTCAATAGCTTGTGGGCCAAATGAAGTAGGAGGATCGTTCTATGAACATACAAGAGGAGCGTACCATTAAACCAACGATTGTCGTCACCGGCTGTCAGCGTAGCGGCACTACACTGGTGCGTTCTATCCTGGCGCAGCATCCGGATCTTAGTGTACATCCCTCTGAACCTCAGTTTATCCTTGAATTATGGAAGCGCTATGGTCCTGTGATCGATGATGTGCCAGCGGCCATAGACTATGTCAATTTGCACCGATACAAGGCAGAAAGCATCTCGCTAGGGCGACTGCAACCCTTTTTCAGACTCCGCACCAGCCCATGTTGCTGCGAGATTTCATCCACACCTATCTGCAGGCCTGGTGCGGAGACGATCTGCGCCATAAGCAGGTTGTCCTTAAAGACCCAGCCTTTATCTATCAGCTCGATACCCTCGACAAGTTATTTGCCGATCCCATCACCATCCACGTAATCCGTGATCCCCGGGCCAATGTCAGCTCGCAGCGTGCGCGCTGGCCACACTTGACGATCTGCGAGTGTGCAGTCAGATGGCGGGATGCCATTCGTGCAGGCGAAGCATGGCAGCAGAAACATTCAGGTCGCTACATCGAGTTGGTCTACGAGCAGTTGGTGCTCGAGGCAGAGCCTACGCTCCAGCAACTGTGCAGGGCACTGCACTTACCCTACAACCCTGAGATGCTGAGCTTCCAGCTTGAAACCAGGGCATTCATTCCCGGCCAGCCAGTTCAAGCCATAAGCCATACTGGCATCAACTCTGATTCATTAGATGTATGGAAGCAGCGACTGCCGCCAATGGACATCAGCTTGATCGAGGCTTGCTGCGAGGCCGAAATGGAGCGGCAGGGATATCAGCCTTCCAATCCCACTGTATTGGGGGCGGCACTGCGTGGGCGCATACTGCTGGAAAGAAACCGTTATGCCGCCATTCGGTCCGTACGAAGGCTGAAATATCGTCACTGAAAGATCGAGAGAAGACAGGATAAGGTACGAGAGCATTGCAACGGATACTGATCATCGTGAGCGACCCTCAAGGCTTGCACCATCTCGGCCGACACTGTCCCCGCTGCTCATGCGAGGCTCTGTGCCCAATTCACCATTGATAAACCCCTCCGAAACTTGACTTCAAAAGCCCGACCATCTATACTCCTTTGCTGGCGCAGCGATATTGCGAATTCGCAGGCCGACGTAGCTCAATTGGCAGAGCAGCGGTTTTGTAAACCGCAGGTTAAGGGTTCGAGTCCCCTCGTCGGCTTTAGATTGTCCCGCGATAATGCGCTCAGAATATTGCTTCAGGATATATATTCTGCTACAATCTCATAACTTAAGGTCATGGGTCGGTGTCCCGAGCGGCAAAGGGGGCGGGCTGTAAACCCGCTGGCGAAAGCCTTCGCAGGTTCGAGTCCTGCCCGGCCCACCTTGAGCGTCATTTAGACGGCTCTGTCAGCCCACATAGCTCAGTAGGTAGAGCACATTCTTGGTAAGAATGAGGTCATCGGTTCAAATCCGATTGTGGGCTCTTCAGTCAGCAACATTGTACTCAAATTGATTCATGTTACCAGCGGCCGTCCCTCTTTGGGGGCGGCCAAAAATTGCAATCTACAAACTCTTCTGTACCTTTAGAAACGTAGTACCAGGAGGCATTTGATCTCATGGCAAAGCAAGCATTTGAGCGAACAAAGCCCCACGTGAACGTGGGCACAATAGGCCACATTGACCATGGCAAGACGACATTGACGGCGGCGATAACGAAAGTGCTGGCGTTGAAGGGCTATGCAGACTTTAGTGCATTTGATCAGATTGACAATGCGCCGGAGGAGAAAGCCCGCGGGATCACGATTGCGATTGCGCACGTCGAGTATGAGACAGACAACCGCCATTATGCGCATGTAGACTGTCCTGGCCATGCGGACTACATCAAGAACATGATCACTGGAGCGGCGCAGATGGATGGCGCTATCTTGGTGGTAGCGGCGCCGGATGGGCCGATGCCACAGACGCGCGAGCACGTGTTGTTGGCCCGTCAGGTAGAGGTGCCGGCGATGGTTGTGTTCATGAACAAAGTGGACATGATGGATGATGAAGAGCTACTGGAGCTAGTGGAGTTGGAGTTGCGCGAGCTACTGGACACGTACAAATTTCCGGGTGACGAGACGCCGATCGTGCGTGGGAGTGCCTTGCATGCGTTGGAGTCAGAGAGCAGCGATGTGGATGCGCCGGAGTATGAGTGCATCTGGGAGTTGCTGCGAGTGGTGGATGAGTACATCCCTACACCAGAGCGCGATGTAGACAAGCCTTTCTTGATGCCGATAGAAGACGTGTTTTCGATCAAGGGTCGAGGAACGGTGGTGACGGGACGAGTGTCCCGAGGACGAATCGAGCCGATGGCGGAAGTAGCGATCATTGGATTGAAAGAGACGCGCAAGACAGTGGCGACTTCATTGGAAATGTTCCGCAAGATCCTGGACTATGCCGAGGCAGGGGAGAACGTAGGAGTGCTGCTGCGCGGAGTGGACCGAGAAGAGGTGGAGCGAGGCCAGGTTCTGGCGAAACCAGGGTCGATCACACCGCACACCAAATTCGAAGCGGAAGTGTATGTTTTGAGGAAGGATGAGGGAGGACGTCACACCCCCTTCTTCAAGGGTTACAGGCCGCAATTCTACATCCAGACCATGGATGTGACAGGCTCGGTGGAGTTGCCGGAAGGCGTCGAAATGGTAATGCCTGGCGACAACATATTCGTCGAAACCGAATTAATCGTGCCCGTGGCGATGGAAGTTGGCGAGCGGTTTGCTATCCGAGAGGGTGGCCGTACCGTCGGCGCTGGCGTCATCACCAAAGTTATCGAATGATTTCACCGTTTCACCCTCAACCATAATTGTAATGACCAGGGGAGCAGGCGCTTCAGCCTGCTCCTACTTTCCCAGTTAAGTTTCAAGAGAGTTTTTCCCGTGGCAAAGAAAGGAAATCGTGTGCTCGTTACACTAGCTTGCACAGAGTGCAAAGAGCGCAGCTATCTCACCAGCAAGAACAGGCGCACAACGACCGGACGTTTGGAACTCAATAAATATTGCCCGCGCTGCCGTACGCATCGCTTGCACCGAGAGACCAAATAAGGTATGCTATAATGTCAGGACTTATCATCCTGACACACGAAGGCGAGTAGCTCAATTGGCAGAGCGGCGGTCTCCAAAACCGCAGGTTGCGGGTTCAATTCCTGCCTCGCCTGCCTTTCGTGTAAGACACCGCTCCCTAAAAAGGCGGTGTCTTGAACCGTAAAGGGGTATTTCATCCACACTGTGATGCCCGTATCCATTTTTTCACCATGTTGTGAGTGACATCCTCCAGCATCCAAGCCAGGAGCGTACTATCCATGGCCAAATCAAAGAGCGAAGCCGCAACAAAAGCTGGCACCAACCCCATCGTACGTTATTTACGCGAAACCCGCGCCGAAGTCGCCAAAGTCACTTGGCCGACTCGAGAAGAATGGATTCGTCTTAGCGGAATTGTATTGGCTGTGACGGTGATCATGGCAGTTATCTTAGGCTTGGCCGATTTCGTTGGCTCACAGCTTATGAACCTGTTGCTCTACAGCTAAGGAATTCTCCAAGAACTTTCGGACAGAGCATAAGGACTTAGGACAGAATAACTTGCCGATTTGCTTCCTGAAATGACGGTAGAGTTCCGCAAGTTATTGAATTCTCAGCCCTAAGGTACCAAACAGTCGACCAGACCCCGTCATCTTGCCAACGTAAATCAGGATTAACCTGTGACTGATACGATTAACGAATTTTCAGACGTCGAAGAGCCAGAAACAAAGGAATCTGCAGACGTAACCGAAGACTCTCTCGATGAGTTTGAGGTCACAACAGAAGAGGACAGCACAGATGAAGCCGCGTTGCAAGCAGACTCTCAACCCCTCCCAGAAGAAACAACGGTTGGTGGAGAGATAGCTGACGAGGAAGAGACCTCTGAGGTTGATGATGGTCGCGAATGGTATGTCGTGCATTCCTATTCAGGCATGGAAACCAAGGTCAAGAAAAACTTGGAACATCGAATCGAATCGATGGGCATGTCGGACAGGATTTTCAATGTCATCGTACCAACTGAAGAACAGATCGAACTAAAGGACGGCGAACGTCGTGTCGTCGAGCGACGCGTCTTCCCAGGTTATATCCTGATTGAGATGGTTCTGTATGATGAAAGCTGGTACGTTGTACGTAACACGCCAGGAGTAACCGGTTTCGTTGGTATCGGCAACCGCCCGACCCCCCTTAGTCCTGATGAAGTAGACCGTATCATGAGTCGCATCGAGGCTGACGAACCCAGTATCAAGGTTGATTTCAAAGTTGGTGAACGTGTCCGAGTCACCGAAGGCGCCTTTGCCGAATTCCACGGCGTTGTCGATGACATCGATCTCTATCGCGGCAAAGCCCGCGTTATGATATCTATCTTTGGCCGCGAGACACCGGTCGAAGTCGATTTTTTGCAACTAGAAAGGTCTTGATAAAGGGCCTGAATTTTAAGTATTAGCGGAGCAATTATGGCAAAGAAAGTCAAAGCAATCATCACTCTACAGCTTCCTGCCGGCAAAGCCACACCTGCGCCTCCAGTTGGCCCTGCTTTGGGCCAGCACGGTATCAACATCGTGGGATTCTGCAAAGAGTACAACGCTCGCACCTCAACCCAGACGGGGAACATCATCCCCGCCGAGATAACCGTCTTCTCTGATGGTTCGTTTACATTTATTATCAAAACCCCTCCAGCCTCAGACCTTTTAAAGAAAGCGGCAGGTGTTGAGAGCGGTTCAGACAACCCTCTGGGCACAAAGGTTGGCAGCGTCAAACGGTCTCAGGTAAGAGTAATCGCCGAGACAAAAATGAAGGATCTCAATGCCGTCGATATCGAAGGCGCGATGCGTCAGATCGAAGGTAGTGCCCGCAGCATGGGTCTCGAGATCGTCGAGGGCTAATCTCAGTCGTGCCGTCATTGGTGCGTCGTTCATATTCGTGGCAGGGTGTATCGAACCCGTTATGACCACAGGAGTTTTTTATTATGCCAAAACACGGCAAAAATTTTAACGTTGTATCAGCTCAGATAGACAAGACTCGCTATTACGAGCCTCGGGAGGCCCTTGAGTTTTTCAAAGCCAACCCCACCGCCTGTTTTGACGAGACCCTCGAACTGCACCTACGCATGGGTATTGATCCCCGCCATGCCGATCAAATGGTACGTGGCGTGGTAGTTATGCCTCGTGGCACCGGCAAAGAAATACGCATTCTGGTTTTTGCAGATGGCGAAGCTGCCACGATGGCCGAAGAAGCCGGCGCCGATTACGTTGGCCTTGACGATATGGTTGCCAAGGTCCAGGGTGGATGGGTCGATTTCGAGATGGCTGTTGCCATTCCCCAAGCCATGGGCAAGGTCGGACGACTTGGACGTGTTCTAGGTCCTCGTGGCATGATGCCCAGCCCCAAAGCGGGTACGATCGTGCAACCGGCAGAACTGGGCCGTGTCATCGAAGAGGCGCGTAAAGGTCGTGTGGAATACCGTGTTGATAAAACATCCAATATCCACATTCCCTTTGGCAAACGCAGTTTCGAGGTAGATGCGCTTGTCGAAAACCTGGCCGCAGTGGTCGATTCGATTTTACGCAATCGCCCTTCATCGAGCAAAGGTTCGTACATCCGAAAAGCCTTTCTTACGATGACAATGGGACCTGCTGTCCGTATCGATGTCAGTGAATTATCCGCTCTGCGAGCACTTCTATAAGTAAGTGCAACCACAAGCTTTGAGTGCATTTGCACTCACTTAGGAACGAGGGATTTTTTAATAACCGAGACTAGTACATACCCATAGGTGTTAAGTTTCCGGTTTTATTCAATCCTAAGTCCTTACTAATAGCATATTGTCAGCGTCGAAGACAGCAGGTGTCTGGTTTAGCTCATAAACCAGACTTAATTCCCTGCCGAGGCAAGGCTGATTTACCTGAACGACTCGTGTCTGCATGACCGGTGTCTGTGTGACCCTCGTCGTTTCTTGGATAATCTTAAAGCCTTCGCGTCGGCTGTCGCGAAGGCTTTTTTGTCGTGAAAAATCGATGCTGCAATACATATGGCTCTTTCGGGATCTGTGTGGCTCCTACTAGAAAGGCGTAGTTCGTTAGCACAAGCACCACGTAACACGCAATACGCAATACGTGTTTTTCTAGGACCACATAAGATCCTGTTGAACCATACATTATATAATCCTAATAAAGGAGGTATAACACTTGCCAATCACAAGAAGTCAGAAAAGCGCATTGATCGATTCTTACAAAGAGTGGATCGAGAATAGCCAGGCAATTGTCGTAACTCAGTACATCGGGCTTACAGTCGGCCAGATGGAAAAGTTGCGCCATACGTTGCGCCAAAACGACGCCAGGTACATTATCGCCAAAAAGACATTGATGCAGCGAGCCTTATCTGAAACGAACCGTCCGATTCCAGAAGACGCAATGGACGGGCCAGTCGGATTCGTGTTCCTTGGCGAAGATCTTTCTGCCAGCGCGAAAGTGCTAAAGGATTTCGCCAAAGATACCGGAGAAGGTTTTACGGTACAAGGTGGCGTTCTAGGCGACACGATTCTGGATGCTGCCAGTGCGGCCGCACTCGCCGATCTCCCCTCTCGCGATGTACAGCTTGCGCAATTAGTCGGCGCCATTGCCGCTCCGATGACATCGATTGTCAGCCTGATCTCAGGGCCGCAGCGCGATCTTGTTGGTCTTTTGCAGGCACGCATCGACAAAGAAGGCGGCGAAAATGAAGAAGCGGCTGAAGTAGCTGCTTGACACCCATGTACGGGTCCTGACAAACCAATGGCCCGACACCCATCACCCATCACCCATCTCAAGAAATCTATTAAAACCTGACAAAAAGGAGTATCTATACCATGGCTGATCTCGAAAAGATCTATGAAGACCTTAGCGCCCTGACCCTGCTTGAAGCAGCGGAATTGAAAAAATTACTGGAAGACCGCTGGGGCGTGAGCGCTGCTGCGCCCATAGCAATGGCAGGCATGATCCCCGGCGCCGGCGCTGCTGAAGAAGAGGTCGAAGAGCAGACCGAATTCGATGTCGTCTTGACAGATCATGGCGCCAAGAAGATCCAGGTGATCAAGGCCGTTCGCGCTCTCACCAATTTGGGTCTCAAAGAAGCCAAAGCAGTCGTCGAAGACGCCCCCTCCGCAATTCTTGAGGCCGTGAGCAAAGAAGTTGCCGAAGAGTCAAAAGAGAAGCTCGAAGCCGAAGGCGCGACTGTCGAAATCAAGTAGTACCGACCTATCAAGTCGGTTTTGCTTCCACAAAAACAGAATCCCACCTTTGAGTGCTGCACTCAAAGGTGGGATTCTGTGATTTCGGAACTGCGATCAACTCGCAGGTGTAGATGGCAGGCGCCTGCGAAAGAACTTTATGCAACGAGATCAGGAACGCGGGCGAGCGCGACGAGCGCGTGGCCGCTGTCTTGGGGATGGAGTTCCCTCCGCAGGAGGGGCGATGGTCATTTCAGGTTGGTACTCGGGGATGGGACGGCTGCTCAATGCCTCTTTCATAGCTCGGATATGAGTTGGCGTCGTTCCACAGCACCCACCTATGATGTTGACACCCATCGATGCCATATCCACGGCGTAATCTGCCATGATATCAGGGGTTCCATCGTAAACGACCTCCCCACCTTCGTAGTGTGGCAGGCCAGCATTGCTCTGGGCCATAAGGTAAACACCATTGGATCGGACTGATACCATCTCGCCAACCACCCGCTTGATTTCATCTGGGCCATTGCCGCAATTTGCACCTATGATGCTAACACCCCAGTCAGAAAGTCTTTGCACAGCCACGGCAGGCTTGACGCCCATCATCGTGTGGAAATTGGTATCAAATGTCAGGGTTGCGGCAATAGGGTGATCGCCAGCCTGACGACAAGCCCGCACCGCAGCCTGAACCTCGTTGAGATCGCTCATAGTCTCGATGATAAAGAGATCAACTCCACCTTCAGCCAGGGCGATGGTCTGCTCGGCAAAGGCTGCTTGGGCATCCTCAGCAGTAAGGGTTCCCATCGGTTCGAACAGCTCTCCGGTCGGGCCTATTGATCCCGCTACTAGCACATCATCACCGGCGACTTCACGCGCCAGGGTCGCACCTGCCCGGTTGAACTCTGCCGCCTTATCTTGCAAATTATGTAGTTTCAGGCGATAGCTCGTACCTCCAAAAGTATTTGTCGTGATGATCTGAGAACCGGCATCAGCATATCCCTGATAAATGTTGCGGATCACATCTGGATGCTCGACATTCCATAGTTCGGGTGCGGCTCCGCCGCTAAGACCAGCCACTTGTAGCATGGTGCCCATGGCGCCATCGCCGATGAGAAATGGGCTGGATTCGAGAAGTCTGTAGATATCTTGTGTCACGATCAGTCGTTCTCCTGTGAGTAATAGCTGCCGAACATTCTAGGTGATTTCTGCAAGAAGTGAAAGCCGGTTGAGCGGCGCAACGAACCGTGCCAGTGATTCCTATTTATCGGGCAGGAAAAAGAAAAAGCGCGTGCCTCGGCCCCTCTCGCTTTCTACCCAGATGTCACCGCCATGCGCCTGTATGATACGGCGGGTGATAGTCAAACCCAGGCCAGATCCACCTGTGCTGCGACTACGAGATTTCTCTCCGCGATAGAACTGGTCGAATATATAAGGTAGGTCATGTTGGCTTATCCCCTCACCGCTATCACCAACCTCGACCTGTGTGCCGTCCGATACCGCTTTAGCTATCACCCAAACAGAACCCTCTTTGGGCGTATGCCTGACAGCATTGGCAATGAGATTAGTCAAGACACGTTCGATTTTCTGAGCATCGATATAGACCAGACCCATTGTCTCGTCTACTCTGCCGCTGAGCTGGATAGATTGTTGAGCGGCAGCCTCGGAAAAGCGTTCGATCGAATCGGAGATCAGATCGGCCAAGGAAGTCGGATGCCGGTCGAGTTCTAGGCCACCGGCGTCGTATTGAGCCAGATCAAACAAATCGTCGATGAGATGAGTCAGGGCCTGAACATCTCGCTGTATCGTGCGGTGATAGCGTCCGACTGTGTCAGGATCTTGGATGATATCATCTGCCAGGGCTTCGATCATTACCTGAATCGAGGCCAGAGGGGTGCGCAAGTCGTGCCCGGCCCAGGCGACGAGATTGCGACGCATAGTATCGAGTTGGCGTTGTTTGCGGTCAGCTGTTTGTAATTGGCTGGCCATGGTGTTAAAGGTCTGGGCCAATTCGGCCATCTCATTGTTGCCACGCACCGGTACCCGGGCGTCGAGATCCCCATCAGCGACAGCTCTTGCCCCGGCGTTCAATTCAGAGATGCTATCATTGAGTGCCGCAGCCATGAAGTAGCCTAAAGACATGGCAATGCCTCCGGCGAATACAAGTAACACCGTAGCCAGGAGTAGGTCGTGCTGGCTGGCGAACATAAGCCGGGCGGTCATCCACACGTTCACGAACGTCAGAATACTTGCAAGGGCATAACCCCCGAGCAGGGTCCAGGTTATGCGCGGTGAACGATAAATCCATCCCGCACGATAGGCGCCATAACCTGCCAGTACAGAGATCCCCGCAGTAATGCTAAGAAACAGGGCCATGGCCTCCAATTCGAACATGGAAGGACGCATAACCAGGTAGAAGAGCGCCAACGCCAGGGCGAGGGTGAGCAATACCCCAAAAAGATATCGCAGGGGCAGGCCGGGCGAATGCACGGGGCGAGTTTGTGTAGTAGATGTCATAGTGAATCCCTAAGGTTCGAATTTATAACCAACGCCCCATACCGTTTGGATATGGCAAGGTTTGGATGGATCACTCTCGAGTTTTTCGCGTAAACGACGCACATGGACGGTGACAGTACTGGGATCGATGAATTCACTTATGCCCCATACCGAATCCAAAAGTTGGTCTCTGGTAAAAACCTGCCTGGGATGGCGTGCCAGCACCAACAGTAAGTCGAATTCTCGCGCGGTCAATGCTTTTTCTGTACCGGCGACGGTAACAAGCCGAGTCTTCGGATCAATACTCAAATCCTGGAAAGAGAGAGCAGGTTCCCCCCCGACCGCTGCAGTACCCTGTGTACGGCGAAGCACCGCCCTCACGCGACTAACCAACTCGCGAGGACTAAATGGTTTGACAACATAGTCGTCTGCTCCCATTTCCAGGCCAAGTATTCGGTCCGTCTCTTCGCGCCGGGCAGTGAGCATGATGATGGGTATATCACTCCGAGTCCTCAACCAGCGCGTGATCTCAAGACCATCGACATTGGGCAACATCAGATCGAGTACAACCAGATCTGGTGTATTGAGGCCGAGCCAATCCAACGCTTTTTGGCCATCATTCACCAGGGTAACATCATAGCCGGCCCGCTTGAGATAAAGACTGGCCACTTCAGCAATGCTGGGTTCATCTTCGACAACAAGAATGGTGGGGGTGTTCATAGCAAGGTCTCCAATATGCTGCTAGGCGCTTGTGGCGTTGACATCGACAACTTTATGTCGATCTTGGTCTCTTGTCTGACAAGGTGATGGGGTGACAAGGTGGCAAGGTGAGTATTTCGTCGCCAAATCATTATTGCCAACGAAGTCTGAAATGATAGTAGGCGCTTGGGGTCTCATTTCCCCAGTTCAGTCTGGGAATAATCGTTAGCATGTATCCAATTTATTACACTGCTATTACAAGGGTCTGAGATCATGCCTCTTTTTCGGAATAAACTGTCTTTTCAAGAAATCTGTAACACATTCGCTGGGGATATGTGAGAGCCGTGTATCAGGGTAGGAAGGGTATGGGCCGATGCGGTCTACAAATCACTCAAAATGACATCCAGATTAGGAGAATCAACAATGTATACCCGAACCCTCGCATTGATTTTACTACCGCTGACAGTTTTCGTCATTTCGGCCTGCGAACGAGAACCTGACAACAGCCCCGCCATCCTAGAATGTTGGAGAATTAACGTTCTGGCAGTACATGTTGCGAAACACTGCCTTTACGGGCGCACAATTGCTCGTTTTTTGTTCTTATTGTAAACTCTTACAAGCAATACGCCATTTCCCCCACCTATTCAAAGGCGTTCGACATGTCTCGGATTACCTGGGTAAGTTGTATTATCGTAGTTTTGCTAATAGTTGGGCTTACACTTTTTGGCATAGGTGACTTGGCGCCGCGGCCTTCATCGGCGGCGCCTGTATGTACGAACCTGTTGCTGAACAGCGATATGGAATCCGCTGCCGGATGGATATTCGGCAGCACACCAGCACAAGGTGATTTTTCGACACGTGTAGCACGCAGCCCGGTGCGCAGTGCTCGTTTGGGTATCACCGGTGGATCTAATGTCTCCAGCTTCTCCTCCATGCGCCAGTCCGTGTCAGTGCCGGCGGGTCAGCAGCTGACCTTGAAAGTATGGGTTTTTCAGGTCAGCGAAACGCAAGATGCAGGTGATGTACAGGAGATACAGATTCTACGACCAGATGGCACCGCCGTGCGTACGCTCTGGACCCAGTTGAGCAATGATAAAGCGTGGAAGGAACTGACCTTCGATATCAGCGAGTATATCGGACGCAACCTGCAGATCTATATCAATGTCTACAATAATGGTAGCGGCGGTGTCACCTCGATGTTCGTGGACGATGCTTATTTAGAATTGTGCGACGATATCGTCGTGACAGCCACCCCCACTGATACACCAGGCGTAATCGTGGTCACGGCCACACCCACCGACACGCCAAATGTCGTTACCGCCACACCCACCCTCATCGTCGTCACCAATACCCCAACCCCAACAGCAACGTTGAACGTGGTGACAGCGACACCGACGCCCATCGTCGTCACCAATACCCCGACACCGACATCAACCTCGAATGTAGTTACAGCCACGCCAACACCCATTGTCGTCACCAATACTCCAACACCGACACCTTCGGGCCCCATCATTGTCACCAACACTCCAACACCATCCGGCCCCATCATTGTCACCAACACACCTGCAATCCTACCAACTCTATCCCATCCCACGGCGACATATACCGTGGTTCCCCCTGGTCCTGATGGTGGTTGTAAAGAATGCATTGTCAATGGTAGCTTTGAGAATAATACGGGTTGGAAGTTTGGCCGAACGGTTTTGAAAGCAGGTTATGTGGGCGATAATCCACACACCGGTTTCCGCTCAATGCTCTCAGGAAACGCCAACTATAGCCGTCCGAACTATACATCTTACTCTTCGTTCCGCCAGAAAATTAAGTTACCCAGAGGTTACAGAACCGCCTTCTTGGAATTCTGGCATTACACGATCTCCAACCAGGAATCAGGAGACTACCAGGAACTGGTCATACTGGATGGCAATACCGGACGCACACTGGATGTCATGTGGCGTGTCAATCGCAACGATCAGGCCTGGCAACAAGAACGTTTTGACATGACCCGTTATCTGGGCAAATCAATTGTTGTATATTTCAATACCTACAATAATGGTCACAGCGGTCGGGCATCTATGTATGTTGACGATGTTTCACTGAAAATATGCCCCGGTTCTGGAACTGGAGGTGGTTCGTCTGGCCCTCAAGATCCTTTCCCTGCTCATACAGCCACGCCGACACCTATTATGGTTGCGACCGCCACGCCCACTATTACCCCGGTTACATCGCCGGTGGCCGTTGTCGTTACCGCCACGCCCACGCCGGAGGACGCCGGTGGCGAGATAATCGATAGCACCCCACCTCCAGCAAGTGAGGGCGAGGCGATCATCGGCACTGCATCCCCCGCTCCTCCCACGGCAACCCCAACATTGGCAGACCTGCAACCAACAAGAGAAGCCGCCCTGGCAACGCTGACGCCCGTTCCAGGTGAGGGTGAAAGTAATCGCTTCCCATTCCTTGAGCAAATTAGGCTGTTGCTACAGTGTCTCCTGTATCTGGCGCTGATAATTGTCATCCTCTTTATCCTATATTTCTTGTATCGTTTCATCGTTGCTTTGCTCGCTCAGCGTAACCCCTAGTCGTAACGCCACTTACAGAGAATCAGAAAGCATCAACTCTATAATGATAGGGGAAGTGATACCCGCCGACTCTGCTCCGGCGGGTTTACTATGCCCGACGATTGTCCAGCTTTAACTGATCACCGGCGATGTCTCTTCGAACCAACTACCTACCGCAACTGACTGTTTATAGCGATCGCTCAGGGTTCGATATTTTGCAATCCGAGTGGAATCCGTTGCTTTCGTGCAGTAGATTCAATTCGATTTTTCTAACGTGGGAATGGCAAACCGCTTGGTGAGACAGTCTTGGAGTTGGAGACCTGCTAATACTGGCATGGCGCCATCCCGCGGGTAAATTAATCGGTATAGCGCCCCTTTATTATGTCAATGATGATGGCGCTGCGATCCTGTATCTGGTGGGATGTACCGAGGTGGCTGATTATCTAAATATCATTATGAGACAGGATTGTGAAGCGGAGATTTTCGCCGGCTTTCTGCACTTTCTTACAAGTCAACAAGCCGTAAGCTGGGAACAGATCAACCTGTGTAATCTTTATGAGACTTCGCTAACCTACCAACGATTGCCTGAGATGGCACGTCAGGCCGGGCTTAGAGTCGAAGTCGAGCAAGAAGATGTTGCCCCTGTGCTTCATCTTCCGGCAAACCACGAAGCCTACCTTGCAGCTTTGAATAAAAAGCAACGCCATGAAATCCGGCGCAAAAGGCGCAAACTAGAAAGGGAAGCGCACAACTGGCGCTGGTTCCTGATAACGGGTGGTGCTGACCTCCCTTCTGATCCAACACGCTATTGAGTCGGGCCACAGGATTTTCGACTTCTTGCAGGGAGATGAAGTTTACAAATATCGTTTTGGCGCGGCCGACACAAAGATAATGCGAGCACAATTTCAACGTTGATCTGTCTTGCCACGATGACAGAGCCGTGTTACTGTCTACCAGCATTTTCCTGATCTACCACAACGCTCTCACGATGCCTGAAATTCACACGTATTCCGCTGCACGTAAACCCATCTGATCGGAGGCAATCTGGCAAATGCGCATCTGTATGTTGAGTGTCCATACATGCCCACTGGCAGCACTCGGCGGCAGGAAAACCGGTGGGATGAACGTCTATTCAGCGCCAGATGTTGCCAACCAGCTTGAGCGCCTCTTCATCGATCTGCAAGCAGACAAACCAATAAATGTGCAGGAGATGTCGGGGCTGAGCGCTGTGGGATAATCCCGCAGAGATGGTTAATAGCATGTGCAATCAAGTCGTTTTGCGTGACAACGTAAATGCACACTGGTTGTGGTTCAAACAGCCGGTCGAGATCATCATCATCACCCGCGATCCTTCGCATGTCCTGGCGTCGTTACAGCGCGTCGAAGCAGCTGTAATGGAGGAGGGCCTGTTTGCAGCCGGATTTATCAGCTATGAAGCATCGCCCGCCTTTGATCCGGCTCTGTCAACACATGAGCCCAGAGAAAACCTCCCTCTGCTATGGATGGGTCTTTACAATAAACCAGAGATCCTCGACCGCCTACCTGCCCCCGGTCCTGCGACTTACACCCTGGGGGATTGGCGTCCATCAGTCACTGAATCCAGGTTCGAACAAGCCATACAGCAGATCAAGGATCATATCGCTCGCGGTGACACCTATCAGGTCAACTATACATTTCGGCTGCGTACCCAGTTTCACGGAAGTTCTTGGCACTTATTTTACGATCTTCAGAAAGCGCAACAGGCACTGTACGGCGCCTACATCGAGACAGATGAATACGCACTTTGCTCTGCTTCTCCCGAATTGTTTTTCCACCTGGATGGTGAACGTTTGTGCTCACGGCCGATGAAAGGCACGGCCAGCCGGGGTTACAACCTGGAAGCGGACGAGCGACAAATACAATGGTTGCAGACTTCTGAAAAGAATCGGGCCGAAAATGTCATGATCGTGGATATGGTACGGAATGATATGGGGCGCGTTGCTGATTTCGGTACGGTCACGGTCCCTAGACTTTTCGAAGTTGAGCGTTATCCCACTGTGCTACAAATGACATCGACCGTTGAGGCGCGTACCGCTGCTTCTGTGACTGACGTTTTGGAGACGCTTTTTCCCAGCGCCTCTATCACCGGGGCACCGAAAGTACGTACGATGCAGATCATCGAAGCATTGGAGCCCTCGCAACGTGGTATTTATACTGGAGCCATAGGTTTCATTGCGCCGCCGAGTGAATCAAAAAATCGAAGAGCCCAATTCAATGTGGCAATCCGTACGGTCCATGTAGATAAACGCAGTGGGCGGGCTGAATATGGTGTCGGTAGTGGCATTATCTGGGATTCGATCACGGCCTCTGAGTACCAAGAATGTAAGATGAAAGCCCAGATACTAACCATCCCCCCTCCTACATTTTCAATTATCGAGTCGATGCTGTGGGAACCAGGCCTGGGTTACTTCCTGTTGGATAGACACCTGGCGCGCTTGAGTGATGCTGCTAAATATTTTGTTGTATCGCTGAATGAATCTGCAGTTTTGGCAGAACTTACCGATTTAGCTGCCGCACTTCCACCACTGCCCCACAAAGTGCGCCTGTTGATATCACAGCAGGGTGAACTGTCCCTTGAGACCGCGCCAATCTCCTCTGTCAAGAATGAACGTCCACTGCGTGTGGGCTTGGCGACAGATCCTGTACATCCACAAGACACCTTTCTATACTATAAAACTACCCGTCGCCTTGCTTACGAACAGGCATTAGCAAGCAGGCCGGATTGCGATGATGTGTTGTTATGGAACGAGCGGGGGGAGATCACCGAATCCACGCGGGCGAATGTCGTTTTTCGCCTGAGTGATGCATCTCTGGTTACTCCGCCGCTCAGCAGCGGATTACTGGCAGGGACATTTCGAGCAAAATTATTGGCGCAGGGTCTGATCCAAGAGCAAATCGTCCGGGTCGAGGATCTTGATGCCATCGAGGCTATCTATCTGATTAATTCGGTACGGCGTTGGCTGGATACGCTCTGGGACCCCCATACATTGATAACCGACATCTTTCACAAAATGGAAACGCCGCTTTAACACATTGTTTACATATTCGCCTCATTATAGGGGTATCTAACCTATTCTCACAGAGGTGAACTATGAAAACCAGAACGATCTTTCTAACTGTTACGTTGGCAGTGCTCCTGTCAATGGTGGTGGTCCCGACCCTGGCATTTGCCCAGGAAAATGAGCTTCATCAGGACCATGGTAAGCCCGGCGATTGCCGGCATCAAGCCCGGATTGCACACCGATGGCTGGCCGTGTCGGCAGAAACGCTGGGAATGGATAAAAGTGAATTCATAAAGAGTCTGCAGTCTAGACAGACCCCCGCTCAGATCGCAGAAGCAAGTTTTAGCAATGGGCAGGCGTTGATCGATGCCATAATTGCGGCTGAAGCCGATCTATTGGCACAGGCTGTAGATAAAAACAGACTCACACAAGAAAAGGCAGATGAGATCCTGGCCCGGCGTAGCGAACGAGCAACCGAATGGGTGAACACCGGCGACAGGGGCATGTCGAAACGCTGCCACCGAAAAACACGCACAGCCCGCCACCGGCTGAAAATCGCCGCCGAAACGGTGGGTATTGATACAACTGATTTCGTGAAGGCTATGCGAGAGGGACAGACACCCGCCGAGATCGCTATAGCCAATAACAGCAATGGCCAAGCCATAGTCGATGCCATAGTTGCAGATGCTGCAGAACGTCTGGCGCAGGCCGTGACCGATGGCAAACTCACGAAGGAAGACGCGGACGCACGTTTGGCTGAGATCAGAGCCAAAGCGACGACCTGGGTAGAGCATGGCCGGCCAGAGCGAGATAAAAAACCTGGTGATACGAAGCCCCGTGCGTGAACAAGGCAATTGGATCGTGGTTGGCGGCAGGAAAATGATCGCAACTAAGCCCTAAAGAGCGCTAAAGCACTCGCTCCAAACCTATCATGTTGACATGAACCCCGGGCACGACCAGTGTCTGGGGTTCATGAACGCCCAACTACTGCAACGCCTGTTCGAAATCGGCGATGATGTCCTCTATGGCTTCGATGCCGACTGAAACTCGTATCAGGCCGGCACTGATACCCACAGCCGCCCTCTGTTCCGCACTCAGAGCCCGGTGTGAAGCCTGGGCGGGATAACTTACCATGGTGGTGATATCGCCCAAGGTGGGGGCACGCAGGGCCATTTGCAACTTGTCCATCACCTGCCAGACACGCTGCCGGCTTGGTTCTGTGAGTTCAAAGGCCAGCATTCCACCGTACCCACACTTGGCAAACAGCTTCTGTGCTGTAGCATGGCCAGGATCGCTCTCAAGGCCAGGGTAATAAACCTGCTGTACGGCCACATGAGCAGCGAGATAGGAGGCCAATGCCGCGGCATTGGCGCATTGCCGTTCCATGCGCAGACCCAGGGTGCGTAGGCCGCGCAGGGTTAGCCACGCAGCCTGTGGATCGAGTGTCGCCCCAAAGGTGCTACGTTGCTGAAACAGTGCCCGGTAGTCAACCGCATCCAGTACCGTCACGGTTCCCCCCATGACGTCGCCATGGCCATTGATATACTTTGTCAGTGATTCTACTGTGTAATCAGCGCCCAGTGAGCTGGGGCGGGACAGATAGGGCGAGGCGAAAGTATTGTCGACCATGAGCTTGCATTCCGCTGCCTTCGCCTGTTCTACCAACCAGCCGAGATCACAGACTTTGACTAAGGGATTGGAGAGGGTTTCTACGACCATCAGATCGGGCTGCCAGGTCTTCAGATGATGGGAAATGGCTTGTTGATTTTGTCCAGAAACAAAACGTATCTCAGCACCAGACTCTGGTAGCCAGGCTTGGATTAGGTGGTAAGTTTTTCCATACAGATCTGGGGTGGCGAGCACGCGTTTGCCCTGGCCGGCAATAGAGAGAACTCCGGCAATCGCGGCCATGCCCGTAGCGTAGGCGACGGTAAATCGCCCATCCTCCAGAGCTGACAGGGCCCGCTCGAGCAAAGCGGGCGTCGGAGAGCGATCTCGTCCGTAGTAGAAACCGTCAGCCGTTCCCTCGAATAGATCGTCAAGCTCGGCCATCGTTTCAGGTGACCAGGATGCAGCTCTCTCCAGGGGCGGAGAAGCAGCTCGGGTTGCGCCCGCTTGAACCAGACCTCCATGCACGGCGATGGAATTGAAATGAGCAGGCAATTTTTTGGTCATAATTCGAAGTACCTCATTTGTATCGCAGACACTCCCTAAAGCGGAAGAGAGCGTTACCTTGCAAACATGCTTGCGTCAACCCATCATGATATAAGAAAAAAGTGGCGAGCCCGTGCGGGTACGCCACTTTGATGTCGAACTAAGGCCGATAGCTAACGCAAATAGCCGAAAGGATTACGATTGACGTTGCGCACACGAATCTCGAAGTGTAGATGTGCCCCCGTGCTATTGCCTGAATTACCGACCGATCCGATGCGCTGGCCCTGGCCTACGGACTCCCCTGTACGAACGAATATCTTGCTCAAATGTGCGTAATAGGTGCGATAGCCATTGCCGTGATCGATGATGATCAGGTTGCCATAGCCTGTACGATCCCATCCGGCATAGATCACATACCCTGAATCAGCTGCGACCACCGGACTGCCGACCCAGCTACCGATATCTAAGGCGCGATGTCCGTTCCAGAATTGCTGCGTTATCTGCCCGCTCGAAGGCCAGACAAATGTTCCAGAGCCTTTTCGGGCACTGTCGGGAATAGTACCACTGTAAACAGTAACAGTGCGGGAGACAAACGGTTTTTCGCCACCGGGAACAATCAAAAACGCACCTGGCACCAGTATCTGCCCTTCGTTTTCGAAGTTATTCCAAACGTAGTTCGTGATATCGGCAGGCTGGACTTTATATTTTTTTGCGATCTTTACCAGCGTATCCCTTTTCTTCACCTCATGATAGACGCCATTGATGGGTAAAATAACTAATTCGTCATTGACCCGCAACATATCAGGGTTCAATGCCAAATCCCTGTTGGCCCACATGATCGTTTCAGGTTTGATGCCAAACCTATCAGCTATACCAAACACCGTGTCACCAGGTTGCACCACATAGGTAACAATATCCAGGCGCGGGCGATCAGGAATGGTGGTAAAGGGTACTGCTGAACGGATTAAGGGGCCGCTCGACTTGACCGCTGAACCACCGCGAGCCACGACCAATTGGCTAAGTGTCACCGGGGTTGGGCTGGCTGGAGGAGCCGGGAGGACCGGTTGGCGTTCAATTTCCCACTGAGGAAGATCTACCCGGCTGATCAACAAAATCCCCAACGCCACTATTAGAATGGCGAAATGGGACACGAGGCGTCTAGGTGTTTGCTTGTCAGGGCCCTGGCCCATGAGGTCGGTACGAAACTGCGACCAAAGACGGCGACCAGGTCCCCAGAGAACGTCGCTCAACCCTTCTGAATCGTCATCTGACGCAGAGAGATCGGGCTTTTTTGGGGAGGAGTTTTGCATTCTGTGGGTTCGTAAATGCCTTTGTGCTGACAACAACTCACCCGACCTGTCGTAACAACGGGCCGGGTTTTTGGTGGCGGGGGAGATTATAGCATGTTGTTAGGTAGCGATCCAAATGTATCTACCTCGAAAATACCTGACTCAGATTCGCCTTCACCAGCGCTTATGAATCACGGCTCAGTGTTGCCAGGAATTCGTCATTGGTACGAGTGCGTCTAAGTCGTTCTCGGATCGCCAGCAGCGGTTCGGCGCCTGGCTGATTCTGGCGAATGGCATCTACCATACGGCGCATTGTCCATACACGTTGCAATGTCTCTTTATCCAAAAGAAGCTCTTCCCGACGAGTACTGCTGCGCTCGATATCAAGGGAAGGAAAAATGCGGCGTTCGGCCAGACTACGGTCCAAGTGCAATTCCATATTACCCGTACCCTTGAACTCTTCGTAGATGACATCGTCCATACGGCTACCGGTGTCGACCAAGCAAGTGGCTACAATGGTCAAACTACCACTGTCTTCAAGGTTGCGAGCCGCCCCGAAAAATCGTTTGGCAGGATAGAGCGAAGCCGGATCTAAACCACCGCTCAGGGTACGGCCGCTGGATGGCACAAGCATGTTGTAAGCACGGGCAAGACGCGTGATCGAATCCAGCAGTATCACCACATCTTTGTGCATCTCGGCCAGCCGTTTGGCCCGATTCACCGCGATTTCAGCAACATTGACATGCTGGTCAGCAGGATCATCAAAGGTCGAGCTAACCACTTCTGCCTTGACAGACCGAACCATGTCAGTGACTTCTTCTGGTCGCTCACCTATCAACACCACCATCATATGCAAGTTGCTATAGTTGTCGACGATGCCGTTAGCGATCTGCTTGAGTACGGTTGTCTTCCCTGCCTTAGGTGGACTCACAACCAGCCCGCGCTGCCCCCGACCAATAGGGCAGAGGAGATCGATCAGGCGAGGGGCGAGAATATGGGGTTTGGTTTCAAGTATCAGTTGACGATCAGGGAAGATCGGTGTCAGATTCTCGAAATGAGGCCGATCAAGTGTCTCTTCAGGATCTTCTCCATTGACACTTTCAACCTTAAGCAGACTATGATACTTCTCACCTGATTTGGGTTTACGTACCGGACCAGTAACCAAATCGCCACGCCTTAGTCCGAATCGTTTGATCTGCGACTGTGAAACGTAGACAGTTTGTTTAGAGCGATTACGATGTGTACTGTTGCTACGAAGAAAACCTTTCCCATCTTGGAATATCTCAAGATAGCCGTAGCCTTTTGGCGTTTTTGGTGAGTTATCACGTTTTCGAGAACGTGCGGACTCAAGGCGAAAGACCAGTTCGTCCTTATTCAGGCGACTATAGCCGCTGAGTCCTTCTTGACGTGCAAGCACCCTCAGATCTTTCATGCTGAGAGAGGCGAGTGGCTTGTTTGATGGCATAATCGTGATGGCGAGAGGGATGAGAGCGCGCCGCCTTTGAACAGAACCTTGACACGACGCGCGAGGGCATGCGCTCCAAGTGAGGCGCATACACAGCGAGAGGAATAACTCTATGATGTAAAATCGAGAGAAAAAGGAACTCCACTCTGGAGCCTGGATCACATTAAGATATTCAGAGTATAGCATGTCATGTAACTGGTGGTCAACACTGGCCCTTTTCAACAAATCAATTGCAAATAATATAACAAAATGGGCATGGCTTCATACTCAATCAGGGGTACTTTAGTAGAAGTTTAGCAGTTGGCATGCCCATATCTGAAAAGTCGCGCGATAGGACCAACGACGATTGCCGAATCAGGCGATTTTGTCCATCCGCCTCTTCGTCAATCTAGAGAGCATCAGCTGAAGCGGTCAGGTAGACAATACCAGAATGCCAGTGAACGAGACGGTTGCTGAGTTGGCTACGGAAAAGGGATTCAAGCTTTGATATATCTTCGGGCGGTAGATTGTCACCCAAACGTTGGCCATAACTGGGGCGCCCTTCCGAACTGCGAGAAAACCAATGGTCCAGAATCGATGAAGTGACTCGCAATTCTGTAACCTCTACTTCCATAACTCTGGCCATGACCAGACCCGCTTCAGAAAAATGAGAATCAAGGTCCTCGACATCCCAATTGACCATTGGATCGAGAGGATCTTCATAGATAGCTTCCTCAGCCATGATCAGATTCTCTGCTAGTTCGGGAGACAGTGAAGTCGTATCAACTAATTGGTGCAGGCGTTGCGTATGTCGAGGTATAGCATCAGCCAGAACAATTCGCCCTCCTGGCGCGAGACAGGAGACAAATTGTCGAATGGCTGCGCGTTTATCAGCACAAGCGGTTAGGGCGTTTCGCCCAAGAATGACATCAAACTGAAGTCCAGGTGTTTCAGCATTCACGAGATGCGATAAACTGTCCAGTTCTCCTTGCAGTATGGCCGGTTGGCGCAAGTCTGGCAATGCGGACGCTATCTGCTTCAAGGCTTTGGCATCTTGTTCGCTGCGTGCCAGCGCATAAATCCCGCCTTCTGGTGCTCGCCTTGACGCTTCCCAGGTGAGCAGTCCACTACCGGCATTGACATCCAGCACTAGGTGGTGACGTTGCAATTGGGCCATTTCCATCAATCGGTCGCGCAATTTGCCCAAACGCTCACCGGCATTCGAGATGGTACGCTGTAGCCAGCGATCTGTCTGGCGATCGACATGGGTGCCACTAAACGTGAGCACTTCTGGTATGGCTACAATGGCGCCTTCGACCATCGCAGCTAGTTGGGCTTCGCGACGGCGTGCAACCCCTTCGGCGATGCCTGCCTCATACCCCTGGTCGGAAGGATTGTAAAAGGTCTTTCCTTGTAAAAGATCGGGCAAGTACTGTTGTGCGACCCAATGGTCGCGAAATGCGTGAGGGTAGAGGTAACCTTCGCCATGTCCAAATCCTTCACGATCACGGCTGGCGTCACGTAAGTGGGTTGGGACCTCACTCTCGGGTTCTTGCTCAACCATGTTCAATGCCTCAAAGAAGGCCAGGGTTGAATTGGATTTGGGAGCAGTGGCGACATAGAGACAGGCTTCGGCAAGATGAAACCGCCCTTCGGGTAAGCCCACATAGTCAAATGCCCTGGCGCAGCTTGTTACCACTCGAATCGCATTTGGGTCCGCGAGCCCAATGTCTTCGGCAGCAAAAATCAGCATGCGTCGGAATATGAAGCGAGGGTCTTCACCGGCGTAAACCATTTTCGCCAACCAATAGAGCGCGGCATCGGGATCTGAGCCGCGTAACGATTTGATGAAGGCGCTGATGGTGTCAAAATGGACATCGCCCTCTTTGTCGTAGAGTACTGCTCGGCGCTGGATGCTTTCTTCTGCAACCGCCAGATCGATCGTGTGCGTCCCATCAGCTTGGGCAGGTGTTGTTTCTATGGCCAGTTCAAGCGCATTCAGAACCGCCCGAGCATCGCCATTGGCAACATTTACAAGGTGATCTAAAGCCTCTTCATCCATTCGAACATCGAGTTTGGCATAGCCTCTTATGGGATCAGACAAGGCCATCCTAGCGATTTTTCGCAGGTCGGATTCAGTCAACGATTTGAGTTGAAATATCCTGGAACGAGAGACCAGTGCCTTATTGACCTCGAAATAAGGGTTCTCGGTCGTGGCCCCAATGAGTATGACGGTGCCGTTTTCGACATGAGGCAGCAATGCATCCTGTTGGGCTTTATTGAAACGATGAACTTCATCTATGAATAGAATGGTTTTCTGCCCATACATCCCACGTCGCTCCTGCGCTGTAGCAATCCCCGAGCGGATATCTTTCACGCCGGCCAGGACTGCGTTTATGGCGATGAAGTGAGCCTTGGTAGTATTCGCAATGATACGTGCCAGTGTGGTCTTACCGGTACCAGGAGGGCCATAAAAAATGAGCGAGGAGAGTTGGTCTGCCTGAATAGCTCTGCGCAGTAAACGGCCAGGTCCGATGATGTGATCTTGCCCGACAAATTCGTCGAGGGTACGAGGCCGCATGCGCGCAGCGAGAGGCTGTTCAGTTTCTAGCAGGTCCTGGCGGCGGACGTCAAAGAGGTCTGAAGACATACTTGCAAATGAACGAATGAGTGGCCAGAGTAAAATGAAATAACATTGTGGCTGATTTTACCATAGTGCCGGTTGAAAGCCGCTAGTTTTGACGAATACCCGTCAGGAGACGTAGAATGCGGGGTGGATGTGCACGCGAATTTACAGGCTCGAGTATAGTGTGAAATGAACGGATATAAACTACTAATTACATACAATTTTCTGACACATCGCGAAGTGGAATATCGGCGATTCATGATCCAGCGATGGATTCCGGCAATGCAAGAGTTTGGCTTTGAACCGGGCGAGATCCTGCACACGATGTGGGGCGAGCACCCCATGCGTTTGATAATATTGTACGCGAGCGATCTACAGGTCGTCGAAACGGCGATGGAGGGCGAAGCATGGCAGACATGGCATGAGCAACTCTCCAGCTTTGTACGAAACCTGCGCTACCGCGTTGTCAAAGCCAGGCCCTGGCTGCAATTCTAGCGAGGTGGCGCTAATCTGGCTTAATCAACGATACAGCTATGTTGCCCGAGTCGTTCATCATAGTCCTGGATGATTACCATGCGGTCACCCGGCGGTAAATTCACCAACTGCTGGCCGGACTGATCCAGTATCAAGCCACACACATGCACTTGGCCGGGGTCAGTCTTCTTCTACCAAGGCGCGCTTGAGAATTTTGCCAGTAGCAGTCATCGGTAATTCCGATCTGAACTCGATGTATCTAGGATATTTGTAGGCGGCGAGTCCCTCTTTTGCATAGTCCGAAATCTCGTCAGCAGTTGCACTCTCACCCTGATTTAGAACAACGTAGGCTTTGACTTCCTCTCCCCATTTATCGTCGGGCACGCCCTTCACGGCTACCAATGAGATCTTTGGGTGGGTCATCAGATATTCTTCAACTTCACGGGGATACACATTAAATCCTCCCCGCAAGATCAGCTCTTTCTTGCGGTCAACGATAAAATAATAGCCCTCGTGGTCCACCTTGGCCAGATCACCTGTGTGAAACCAGTTATTGCTCATGACCTCGGCCGTTGACTCGTCCTTCTTGTAATAACCCTTCATAACGTTGTGCCCGCGGATTACGATCTCCCCAATCTCACTGAATTCATCTGCTGCGGTGGGTGAAGGGATGATGTTGTCATTGTCATCGACCAGCGCCATTTGGACCCCCCAGATGGGGGCGCCAATCGATCCCGGCTTCCGAGGTTTACGCCGCACGTTGAAGCTGGCTACCGGTGATGTCTCGCTCAAACCATACCCTTCGAGAATAGGAACAGTGAATCGTTCTTCGAAGTTACGCATCAACTCGACCGGCATGGATGAACCCCCGGACACAGCGGTATGCAGGTTGTCAGAGATTTTCTGAATATCAAACTGCTCTTCTGCCCCAGGATAGGAATAGAGTGCCCAATACATCGTCGGCACGCCGGCGAAGACCGTGACATCATCGCGTTGCATAATGCCCAGCGCTGCATCCGGCGTGAAGCGAGGGAGCAGGCTGATCGTAGCGCCCGCCAAAAACGAGGCGTTCATGATCACAGTCTGCCCAAACGAGTGGAATAAAGGCAGGGTTGCCAGAGCAATATCGCCATGTTTGATGTCAAGGAGATCGGCACAGCCCTTGGCGTTCATAACCATGTTGGAATGCGTCAGTTGTGCGCCTTTGGGGCTGCCTGTGGTGCCGGATGTGTAGAGGATGACTGCGGGATCGTTGGAACTGGTCTGCACTGTATCAAATACCGGGGATCCTCCCAACCCTAGAAACTGATTGAAATCGTAAACGTTTTCACTGTTATGGCTGAACGGTTGATTTGGATCAGCGCTCCCCACAACCAAATGCCTGCATGTGTCAATCTGATTAAATCCATCGACAGCTGGTTCGGCGAACATGGCGAACCCGATGAGTGCAACCGCATCACTATCTTGCAGGTGGTAGGCGACCTCGCGTGCCGTGAAGAGAACGTTGAACGGAACCACCGTGGCGCCTGTCTTGAGAATACCGAAATAGGCGATAGGGAAGTAGGGCAGGTTCGGGATCATCACCGCCACTTTGTCCCCCTTGCCAATTCCCATTTTCGTTAGGGCATTGGCAAACATGTTGGCGGCAGCGTTTAACTCGGCATACGTTAATGTTCGGTCGTTGAAAATGACGGCCACATCAGCCGGATAGTCCTGGGCGCTGGCTTCGACGAGGATGGATAGATTGATCACGAACTTGCTCCTTGAGAAAGTGGTTAGATATTGCTTTGGGGACAAACTAGTTCATCGTGGCGCAAGTAGCTATGCGGTTCGTAGTAGGCGATTGATCGCCGTGACAGGTGCGCAAAAGTGCTAAGGCGCTTACTACAAACTGCCTTCTTTTTTATGCCACTTTGTGCGAGTGACCAAACTCCGCATTTAGGTGAAGAATCGACACTTGGTAATGACACCTGGACAGTTACGGGAGTGATTGCGTATAGTGATGGACTTGAAAGGAGAAGACTTTTGTGTCGGGCATCGTGTAAATATCAAGGTTCGCGTTGGCTTTTAACGCAACCTGGTATAAAAACTCTTTTGGATCTGGTATTTTTAGCCATACCTGAGGGAGTAATAACCCTCGCTGCCATTTTTGCTCGACCAGGACGCCATGAATCTCCGGCAGTAGTTGTGCGATGAGATCGTCTAAATCATCGGAGTGAATACGTCGAAGTGGCGACAAGATAGAGAGTTCGACAGCGGTGTCGGGCAATTCTCCCACTTGCAAAGGTGGAAATCGTGGATCCTTGAAGGCCGAACTCACCGCATTGTGAGCGACATCATGTGCAAGTGGCCGCTTAGGCTCGACAGAGCCGATGCAGCCATGGAGTTCACCTTTCGTATAAAGTGTGACAAAGCTGGCGCCATGCTCATGCAGCCGCTGGGGTAGGTCTTGTAGTTCCGGGAGCCACGTATGATCGCCTGCGAGTGCTTGCGAAAGTGCCTGTCGTGCCACATCAAACAGAATAGCAACGAATTCTTGTGTTAGTTCTGATGGTGGCGTGTGGGTGTCGTTTGTCTCCATATCAAAGTGTTTCTGTAAATGCCACAGCGCCATAACCGACAACGCTATCACGGTCTCCACCTGTATCGCCCGAATTTCGGTAATCGAGCAGGTGTGGTTGCCAACTCAAATCTTCGGCCAGGTGCATCAATGTCAAGATCGCTTCGCGTCCGCATGCTTCGCCCCGAGCAACTGCTACGAAATCGCCCTTCACGACCGCATTCAGAAAATCCCTGTCTGTGCGGCTGGCATCAGCATATGTGTGAAAATGACTGAGGTCGGAACTAATAACAACTCGCGCATGTGGGTCTTGCCGGAGATACGGGCGCAATGCCTTCGCGACCTGAAGGGGGTCAGCGTCACGCGAGAGCATAGGAACAATACAGAGATCGGGACAGGCCCGCACTTGCAAAAAGGGTAGCTCGACTTCCAGACAATGCTCGTGGTTGTGGGCGTCGTTTTGCATGTCGAATAAGGGGTGCTCTGCCAATGATTCTACCACTGCTTCATCCACACATACCTTGCCTAGTGGCGTCTCAAATGCTGAATAATATCCCAAGGCGACTCCGGAAACATGTACGTAGTGGGCCGGGCCCAGTAGATAAACCGTGTGGCGGTTATCGGGGTGCAGATCTAGAGCCTTGAAGCTGTGGGCGGCGGTGGGGCCAGAGAAAATATAACCCGCATGTGGTGCGATCACTGCCCTTATCGTGCCCCCAAATGTGCGATCTGCAACGTCATCACAATAGGTTCGGATGCTGGTACGCAGGTGTTCTGCCTGTGCAGGATAGAATCTTCCTGATACCGCAGGCAGGCGCACACTCAAATTTGTCACCTCTGTATTTGTCCGAGATACTAACAACGCCATGAGCCTAATCTCCTTATTTTAGTGTATCTCTGCACCTAAGTGCATTGCACACGACACGAACGGAATGGACAGGGTAAGGTTATGACCGATCTCAAACCTTGTACCCCATCCTCCGTTCCTACGTGGTTGTCAAGGGATTACAAGAACCGGAATACGGGATACAGTTAATACTTGCTGGCTGACACTGCCAAGAAACATCTCCCTCACATCTGAAGGGTTACGCCCTCCAATCAGGATTAGATCGGCATTGATGCGACTGGCTTCGTCTAAAATGACTTCTGCCGCTGGTCCTAGAATCGCTTCTCCACTGACCTCGATCCTCGTTTCTCGTAGATAAGCGAGGGCATCCTCGACCACATTGATCGCGACTTGGCGATACTGCTCTACCAGGGTCTCATAGCCCTCCTGCGCTGCATAATGTGTCGGAAGCTGAAAACCGTGAACAACGTGCAGGCTCGCATCTTCCGTTTTTCCAAAGTGCATTACGTACAGTAATTGGCGTTCGGTAGCCGCCGACCCATCAATGGCACAGAGAATGGTCTTGAACATGGTTTCTCCTATGAAGCCAAGCCGATTTTTGCTCGGCCGTCCTGGTTGTGCATAAACTATGTATCAGATTACACGTCAATGTATTATAGTATAGCAAGTTCCTCACAAAATATCTATGATCTAGCAGAGCATCGTTTGGAGAACAGACATTTTGAAGGACAATAAGGTCTTCTAGCGATTATCCAGACTGCGCTGGGAAAATCAGGCCCCGCTGGGGCAGGTAGCAAGTAGCAGGTCGCAGGTGCGAGTTCGGTTGCAGACAAAGTTGAACTTGCCACTTACAACGTGCCACTTGCCACACACATCGACAAA
>JAAENG010000292.1 GCA_024224665.1 Chloroflexota bacterium
TCTTGCACTTTTCTTGTAACTCGGACATCATTGAACTTCTGTAGTAACGGCTCTAGGTATTTTGACAGTTTTTTTTCATAGCATAATCATAGCCGCATCTCAGTATTTGTGGCTAGTCTGACTTTTCCAGAGTTTTCAGTTACATACGAAACCAGGAACAGCCTCCCCACCATTCAATTCATCCTCCGCCGCAAGCCTAGCTACACCCTCCCGCCTGTGTACCACTACCATCCTTTGCGCCGGTTCCACCACCCATACTGTGTTCACACCCCAATCCAGATAAAGCTGTACTTTGGCGACGACATCCTCGTAACGCTCATTGGGTGAGATGATCTCAACAGTTAGGTGCGGTGGTGTCTGGCCAAAACCAATAACCAAGCCTTCATGTACGAGTCGGTCTGACAGGATAACAGAGATATCAGGCGACCGAACATCGCCGTTGGGAAGACGAAACCCCGTACTTGAATCCAGGATAATGCCAGACCGCTGCGGATAGAGGTGGTGAGAAAGAAGATAAGTTATCTGTGATGCTATAGCGCCATGAAGAACGCCGGCAGGTGACATCATAACGGTTCTTCCCCCAATATATTCGTAGCGGGAGCCATCGTCTGGCAAGATGGCGAACTCCTCCAGCGTCATTTTCTGATTATGGAATTGACCCTGATTTACTTTTAGTACTGGGGCGAGACTCATGCTACATCCTTAATGAGTAGTCATATTTGCCTTGTATTGTAGACAATTTAAGAGAGGAGATCAAGCACTTTGCCCACAATCCCAGTTTTTACTTCACTCATGTGACTATGATGTTCCTTTGCCGACCAATGTGATTGTATCCCCCGCCATCGGCGCCAAAATCGGCCCATCATACGCATTGGCCGCTTCCTCTCGCCAGCGCTCCGGCTCACCGGGCAGACGATGCACCAAGGCCAGGCTCTTAGCCCCCGCTGCACTGGCGATCTCGCCTGCATTACCGGCGCTGCTGTGTATGCCCTTGCCTTCCGACTGCTCACATGTGAGATAGGTGGCTTCGTGGATGAGCAAGTCAACCCCTTGGGCCAATTGCTCGATACACTCGGTGGGCGCCGTATCACCCGAGTAGACCATACTAAACCCAGAGCTGGGATCTGACCCGGGCTCAGGTGCGAAGTCAAGCCGTAAGGCGTAGGCTGGCAGGTTCGCATGGTAGGCTTCAGCTAGTTTGGCCGTGACACCGGGCAGGTCGGGCCAGGTATGCGACTGTTTGACCGGCAACGGCTGGAATTTCAATTCCTTTGCCAACACCTCCACATAGCCCGGGTAGACCAAGTCGAGCAGTTGGCGCCAGGCCGTCAACACTTCCGGCGCGCTTAAAATGATGCGAGGGCGGCGGTGAAACAGCAGCAAAGGGCTCCCTAACGTATGGTCGCCATGCTGGTGGCTGAAGTAGACATGGCTGATTTCCGTGGGATCGACACCGACCCGGTCGAGTTGAATCAACACACCAGGGCCGGCATCCAGTAACACGTTAGCGCTGCCATGCCGTAGCAAGAGTGCGGTATGATCGCCCGCAAGCGCCGGTCGAATGGCGCCAATACCAAGAAATACGAGTTCAGTCATCTGGGGTTCTCTTCAAAGACGATTTCACAGAGCGAACGCCAACTGTAGCCGATGCTCAGAAAAACAGCAAATGGCAGGCGTGCAAGGGGCGTAGTATTCGAGGTGCGCTTGCATCTCACTTCCTGCTATAAGACATAAGCCCCCGCAGTTTATGCATAAACTGCGGGGGCTGGTTTATCGTGACAAGTAACTGTGCGGCTCGTAGTAGGCGATTCACCGTCGTGACATAAGCGCTAATGGAAGTTCAGAAAATAGACCGGTAATACCACAAGTCGTCTTGCGAGCCCCACACCGGGATAAAGTCCCGGTGCTACATGACAGCGCCTCATGAATGAGGCTAGTTCGGGAAAAAAAACGATGCGAAATAGGCAAATAGCCGGATTGATCCGGCGCTGATTAGTAGCCGTGGGTGACGACCGCTGTAGGCGGTCGTACATCCCCCGGCGGATCTGTCAGGTTGTTATTACCGGATTAATAGGTTAACTTTCATAAGCGCTTACTACAAACTGCTTCCTTACTTATGCCGCTTTGGGCTAGTAGTCAGTCAAGTGTGCCTTGATGGATGTCATTCTGAGTGAAACGAAGAATCTCGCCTTTGCAACCGGAGATTCTTCACTCCGTTCAGAATGACATATTCATCACTCTAGGCTTGACTGAATACTAGGCGTAGAGGCAGGGATTATCGAGCGGTTGAGGTTCGCCTCGATCTAGGACATTTCAGCCAGCAGACCTACTCGCCCGTTGAACTCATCGATCAAAACGTCGATCTCGTCGGTATGGCTGTGGATGCTGGGCCAGTACGAGTCATCAAACCACTGCGCCTGGATCTCTTCGTAGGTTTTACCCTGTTGCTCAACCCAGGTGAAGTACTTGAGATTATGGATGCGCTTGCGGTCGTAGTAGCTCAGTTCCTGGACATTGTCCAGATCTGCACCCAGCAAATAGCGGTGGAAACGAGCGGCGGCATCTTGAGGAGTGAATGCTCCTTCTTTCTCCTTGTACTCCTCTAAACGGCTCATGTACATCTCCATCGAATCGGTAGAGACTGTCATGACGATATCGTTGGGGCCCATCTCGTAGTATTTCGCCATTTTGATGGCTGCCAGCATGTTGCCGATACTGGAGATACCAAGAAGGGGAAGCTGTTCCACCAGATCGGCCGACACACCTTGCTCGACCAGGTACTCCTGCCCGGCCGGTTCGTTGAAGAGTCGCATCAGACCGATGGTCGCAGCATCATCCAAGGCCACCACCATGTCGGAGTTCTTGACATTGTGGATCCAGGGTACATGTTTGTCACCGATGCCTTCGATGCGGTGCTCACCGAAACCGTTTTGTAGCAGCGTGGGGCATTGCAGAGCCTCGCTGGCGACGATCTTGCTGGATGGGAACTGGTCTTTCATGTAATCGCCGAAAGCAATCGTACCGGCCGAACCGGTGTTGGAGGCCATGCCACGGTAACGGTCGTTCGGGCCCATGATCTGGTTGAGCACCTCGACCATGGCCGGGCCGGTGACCTCGTAGTGCCACAGGTAGTTGCCGAACTCGTCGAACTGGTTGAAGATGACCAGGTCTTCGCCGGAGTTGCGTAATTCCCAACATTTGTCGAAGATCTCCTTGACATTGCTCTCAGAGCCGGGCGTCTTGATCGTTTCGCCCGCCACCGATGCCAGCCAATCGAATCGCTCCTGGCTCATGCCTTGCGGGAGGATGGCGATCGATTCGCAGGCCAACAGGTTGGAATCATAAGCGCCGCCGCGGCAGTAGTTACCGGTCGAGGGCCAGACAGCTTTTTGCGCTGTGGGATCGAACTGTCCGGTCACCAGGCGAGGTACGAGACAGCCGAAAGCTGCGCCGACTTTGTGGGAACCGGTGGGGAACCACTTACCGACGGTGAGGACAATACGGGCGTCGACACCGGTCAGTTCTTTGGGCATCTCGATGTAATTGACATCGCCAAAGCCACCGCCGCTGGACACAGGATCATTATGCCAGGAGATGCGGAAAAGATTGAGAGGATCGAGATCCCATAGGCCTACATCGCCCAGACGCCGTTTGATCACATCGGGTATCAGGCTGGGATCCCGCATTTGCTTAAAGGTAGGGATGATGATATTGCGTTTTCGAGCCTGCCCGATGGCCCGCTCGAGAACGGCTTCGTTTTTAGTAAGATCAATTAATTCAGTCATGGTTGTTTGTTGGTAGGGTGTTGAGTGGTTGATGGAGGTAGATATTAGGCGCGCTTATAGCTCAAATTTTCTACGTTTGGTTGCCAGAAATCAGTCAATGTCGTTAAGTTAAGGCGCATTGTACTCGTGTAGACAGGCAAACGATGGGGTTTTAGTAATGATAACGAACTTGAGCCAACAAGATGTCACCTTGCTCGGTAATCTTGTGAATTAGACGGTGCTCCTGGTCAATACGCCGTGACCAGTACCCTGCCAGTGCATGTTTCAAGCGTTCGGGTTTGCCAATACCTTCGTATGGCATTCATTGAATCGCTTGAATAAGGGTATTGATTCGTTTTATAGATGTTCAGAAAAAGATATTGACTTTTGGCCTGATCCTCACGCTTGCCAAGAGGCTACTTTGTCCAAAACATTATCTGAAGGTCTATAGTTTATGGTGATCTGTGCGTTGCCAATAAAGGTAATCTTCCCAGGCTTGATCAGAGAAGATGAGATTCACTCGATCAGCTCCCGCTCTGTCCCTTTGCTAGCCTCCAATTGGGCGATTGCCTCAAGGAGTCGTTGGGCATTGGCTGGGCTGCGTAAGAGGTAAGAAGTCTCTTCAAGTGCTCGATATTCTTCAATGGACAGAAGAACAGCCGCCTCTTCACCATTTCTGGTAATGACAACCGCTTCCTGATCGGCGTTGACGCGGCCAATGGTTGCAGCGAGTTGTCGTCTTGCAGTGGTAAAGCTCATCGCAATCATCACGTAACTCCAGCTTGATGTACTTAATTATGTACATCCAGTATATCAAATAAGCAAATAAGTTACGTGAGCGTCAAGAGCACTGCATCAGCATCTCTTATTCTGCCATGACAGTTTGCACGGCATCCAGACTCGGCGCCACGAGATGGGGTTCGGTGCCGACCAGTTCCACCGACTTCAAAGCGCTGGCGACATCCTTGAGACCATTGCCTGTGTTGATCACAACGATGCGATCATTAGCTGAAACCAGGCCGGCGGAGGCCGCTTTGACCAGACCGGCGTAGGAGGTAGCCCCGGCCGGTTCGCCGAAAACGCCGCTGCTACGAGCCAGGGCGGGGATCGCAGCCAGTATCTCTTCATCACTGACCGTAACATAAGCGCCGCCAGTCTCTTTGACCGCCGCCAGTGCTTTGATGCGGTCGCGGGGCAGCCCGGCGCTGATACTGTCGGCCACCGTGTCGGCGACGATGGGCGGCTTGGTAAGGATATCTTCGCCCTTTTCCCAGGCCTCGGCCATGTAGTTGCTGCCGGCTGCTTGCACGCCAACGATGCGCGGCATGGTGTCGATCCAGCCCAGGGCCAGCAGATCTTTTAGCCCCTTATGCACACCGCCGATGATACAGCCATCACCAACACTCACGAATATGACGTCAGGTGTCTGCCAACCAAGCTGTTCGCAGATCTCGTAACTAACGGTCTTCTTGCCTTCGGTCATGTATGGGTTGAAGCCGGTGTTGCGGTTGTACCAGCCATAGGCGTCGGCTGCTTGTAGGCACAGTTCGAAAGCATCATCATAGGTGCCGTCAACCAGCATGACGGTGGAGCCAAAGACCAGCAGTTGGGCTATCTTGGCCGGTGGGGCACTTTTGGGCACGAAGATGACGTTAGGTTGTTCGACACTGGCACAGATGCCACTGAGCGCGGCCGCGGCATTGCCGGTGCTGGCTGTGGTTACGATCTCCGCCCCCTTTTCTTGTGCTTTCACTACGGCAATGGCGCTGGCCCGATCTTTGAACGAGGCTGTGGGATTCCTGCCGTCGTCTTTCACCCAGACATGGTTGAGTCCTAGCTCGGACGCCAGGCGTGGCGCCTCGTACAGCGGTGTACATCCTACCGCCAGTGGTGGCGCTGCTGCATCGGGTTCGACGGGCAGAAGCGGTTTATAACGCCAGATGGTGTTCTCCCGGTCATCATGCAAAGACTCACGGCTGATGTTACCGGCGATGACATCGTAGTCATACCGCACATCCACAATGCCCTCTGTGCCATGATCCGGGCAGACATAGTCGATCTCATCGGGCTGATATTCCTTGCCGCAGATGAGACATTTCAAATGCAATACGTGTTCCATGGGTTCTCCATGTATCACGTATTGCGTGGTGCACCCGCTCTATCGTCTCAGCGCTAGGTAAAGATGCTACACGCAACACGCACTACTCTAAAGTGATAAATGTGCCGGTCTCGCCGGCCAATGCACGGGCGATATTGGGTGGATCGGTAATCAATGCCTGCTTGCCACCTTTTTCCAAGAAATCGATGCAAGCTTCCACCTTGGGCAGCATACTGCCGGGTGCGAAATGTCCGTCGGCCATGTGTTTTTTGGCCTCCGCCACTGTCATGTGATCAATCCATTGCTGTTCCGGCTTATTGAAGTTGATTGCGCACTGTTCCACGGCAGTTGAAATGAGCAAGAGATCGGCATTGACCTCATTCGCCAGCAGGGCGCTGGCCCGATCTTTGTCGATTACCGCTGGATCGGAGCCGCGTAGTTCGCCTTTGTGATTGCGGACCACAGGAATTCCGCCACCGCCCACGGCGATGACGATCCAGCCCTCTTCGGCCATCGACTTAATGGCGTTAACCTCGATGATCTCCAGTGGTTTTGGGCTGGCGATCACGCGGCGATACCCACGGCCGGCATCCTCGACTACTTTCCAGCCCATATCCACGAATTCCTGTGCTTCTTCTTCGGTCATGAAGCCGCCAATGCCTTTGGTCGCATTCTCGAAACCGGGGTCATCCTTGTCCACCAATACTTGCGTGACCATGGTTACGGCACGTCGATAGAGGCCACGGCGATGAAATTCGTTGTTGAGCGCTTGCTGAACCATGTAACCGATGGAGCCTTGCGTGTCGGCGCCAACGATGTCCAGCGGCACAAGATGCACCTCGTCTTTGGCTAACTCCGCTCGTCGTAGGATAAACCCAACCTGCGGGCCGTTCCCGTGCGTGACGATGGTGTTCCAACCTTGCTCGATCAGATCGGCGATGTGTGTGCAAGTTTCTCTTACAGCATCCCATTGGTATTCGATTGCTTGATGCTGTTTGTCGGGGATAAGTGAATTGCCGCCAATGGCGATGACGGCGGTTTTTGTCTGTTGAGTCATAGGTGGGGTTGCCTCCGTTTTTGGTGGTTGTTAAGGGGGGAAGTAGACAAGGGATAAGTAGACCTGGAAACCGGTAGACCTGGAAACCGGTAGGCCTGGAAACCGGTAGACCTGGAAACCGGTAGACCTGGAAACCGGTAGACCTGGAAACCGGTAGGCCTGGAAACCGGTAGACCTGGAAACCGGTAGACCTGGAAACCGGTAGACCTGGAAACCGGTAGACCTGGAAACCGGTAGACCTGGAAACCGGTAGGCCTGGAAACCGGTAGACCTGGAAACCGGTAGGCCTGGAA
>JAAENG010000293.1 GCA_024224665.1 Chloroflexota bacterium
CAGAAAAACAACGACTTACAACGAACAAGATCGAAAGATCGAAAGATCGAAAGATCGAAAGATCGAAAGATCGAAAGATCGAAAGATCGAAAGATCTACAGCAACGGGATAGAGATTGATGAAGTAAAACGGACCCAACAAGTCATGGACATTCCTGCTGAGCTCCAACAGGTCATGGACATCCCTGCAGAGCCGCGCGGAAAGACCAACGGACCGCGCCACGGGGCTGGGAAACTGTGAATGTGCCCGTCGGGCCACCCCCCCATTGGGCCATGGCTCGCCGGCCGTATCTCTTGATCGACGGCCCCCCCGTCGATGGGACGAAGTATGTATGCAGGTTTTACGCAAGGGACCTTTACCTGACCTCTGGTCGTTCCCGTTTGAGAGCATGTTCGCCAAGCTCAAACCATTGATCTTGAAGAACAAGGCGGTGCCTGCCCAGACCCTGATGAGCCGGCTCGGTTTGCAGATGGCACTCTCAGACCTAATCAGGATCATGAAGCCGGTGGAGTGTGCCAACGTTGATGCCAAAATCGCTGTTTCTACTCCTGTGCGGCAATCGTCTGGCGAAGCTATGGAGACGAAACGAATGCTCCAACCATTCCTCACCCAACTCGCTCACGAATCCAATGACCCTTTGCGCTACCAGCTCGTTGTCGACAGCAACGCATTCCAAGTCACAGAATACAAGCAAGTGACAATCCATGGTTGTGTAGAGATCCAAGGCGCGCGCAGCAGGCGCTGTCGGACAGATAACAGGCACGTGCTGTTGTCGACGGGAACGCCTACCCCGTCCCTGGGCAAAGTGGAGGGCATATACGTGGTGTCGATGGATGTCAATGATCCTGGAGCCACGTCAGGTCGTTTATACCTTCTTGTCGAAGAGCACGTACTGTCCGAGGGCCCGGAGGGGCATCCGGAGGTGTACAGCTTTCCAGGCACGAGAGGCGAGAGGCGCCTGGTCATGCTGGACTCAGTCGTGGACCAGTGTTTCCTCGGAGCTGACCCGGACCATCCCGAAAGGATCGATAACCGAGAGGACCAGGTGCCGCTGGAGCCTACGAAGTATGACCAGCACCTCGTGTACACCAAGGGAAGCCTCAGGCACAGGGTTCTCGACCGCGGTGCACTGGTCACCCGACCTGACGACCAATCATCGATGTAATGTCATATCAACATCATATATATGCCGTACCGAACCCGGGAAAACCGCGGGACGCGCCACAGAGGCCGCTTCGCGCTAACGGGGAGCCATGAGGGAAATTCCAGGAGGCCGAAACAGCAAGTTCGCGTAACTGACCATGTGAGACAGAAA
>JAAENG010000294.1 GCA_024224665.1 Chloroflexota bacterium
AGTTACCTGGACGCCAGTGAGTTATCAGGCCGATCTAGGTCATTACCAGGTGTCCTATAGCAACACCTCCGGTGCTCCCTACCCCGACACCGTTAACACCATAGACAAGAGTGCTTCCAGTATTACGCTTAGTGGCCTGACACAAGGGGCGAATTACTATTTCATAGTCAAAACCACAACGCTTGCCCACGCTAATAATCAAAACGATGTAACCAGTGTTGCGAGTGATGAGGTGTTGGTGGTTCCCTGACGGCCGCTACCACCCGCCGGCGCTCACCCTGACCGACAGCAACACGGGGTCAGGGTGGGCGCCGGCAGTACCTATGGCGATGCCGGCGCTGCAGCATGGGATAATGTCGATGGTGATATAACCGCCAACATAGTTACCGGCGGTCTATCCGAAATAGATACCAATGCTCTGGGTAGTTACACTGTAACCTATGGCGTCAGCGACACCTCGGGTCATGCGGCGACGCAAGTCACGCGTTGGGTTAATGTGGGGGCCACACCTTGCTTCTACCCCCCCGCATGTGGGTATCGGATCAGAATTGACTGATACCTTAGGCTGGTTGCATTGATGAACTTTCAATCTGTTTATTTTCGGCGATTTGGATGGCTTTGAAGCCACGAAATCAAGTGTTTGGCCATCAGGCTATCAGCTTTTTGGATGATAAATTCGAGGTTCGACCAAGCGTCAGTCAAAAACAGCCACTACCCAACTGTGTATGGATATCTTACCCCTGATTCGTGAGTACGGTTAGTGTGGGGGTCACACCTTGCTACCCGAGCTCCTCCGGCCCTTTGTGCTTCTAATGGGTGAAGACAACTTGATGGAGGAAATTAGTGTAGAACTCCATCAAGCAAGGAGTCCTAGAACGAAAGTCCGACAAGCAGAAACAAACAATGGAAACGGTCAGGCCATGAGCAAAGAACCGGATCCACAAGTCGAAGCGAAGGGGAAGCGACGCCGATTTAGCGCCAGATATAAATTGCGCATTCTGGCGGAAGCGGACAACTGCACAGAACGGGGGGAGGTGGGAGCGCTTCTACGGCGAGAAGGTCTTTACTCATCGCATCTGACAGAGTGGCGCAAGCAACGAGATCGTGGTGCACTGGAAGGGCTGCGCGGTCGGAAACGCGGGCTCAACCGTTTTTCTCCTCGGGCTACTGTTTGTATCGCCCCAACGAGTGTCTCCGATGTTTCGTCCATCAACATGTATCCACATAACCCAGCATCGATCAATCCACTCACCCACTCTGCGTCGTCACAGCCACCAAGATAGAGAATGGGTACTGAAGAGTCGTACATAGCTGCCTGAAAGTGTGATGAACGTTGTGTGCTCACAGAATCATCACTGACCCACAGCATAACATCGACGCCCAGTCTTGCAACCAGTCGCTTGTTATAGGCCTTTGCTGACACAGGTCCCGCAGTGTTGATAGGGGTATCTGCCAGCAAATGTTGTATCCCAAACCACAGTAAGGGATAACCGCCGACCACAAGAATGCGTATGCTCTCCATAATGATCTCGTGGGCGAATGTAGATAAGGTGTAGAAGGCGAGAATTACGGGATAACTATAGCGCAACTTCTTTGCTGTACAAAATACTTTTGGTCTAAGGTATTGTGCAGGCACTTCTTTTTTGACACGATTGAGGCGGTGCGTGTCACCCTTTGTCGCTCACTTCACGGGTTTGTCGCAGAATTAGCGAGGTACATAACAGTGAGGACACCTATTTATCACCACAAAATCAACACCCCAACATCGCATAACGTTCATCCGCCTCTTGATCGACAAATGTCAGGAGGAAATCCAACAGGCCAGCGACGTCCTGGAAGCTGCTAACCAGCCCCAAGGAGACGCGCACGGCTCCGGTGGCTGTATCGCCCATACAATCGCGGTAAGCATCCAGATCAAAGGCGTCACCGTGGGTAGATTGCTCGACACAGCGGCGGACGTCTTCGGCCACATGGGTCAGGCTGTACTCGCCGGCGCCGGGATTGCAAAAACAGCCGGCGCGAATGGAGATGTTGGCAGTGTTGGCGTCGGCCTCCACTTGCCGGTAGGGGAAGAACACCCCGCTCGGGTCCAGGAGATTAAAGGCCAGCGTGCCACCTCGCAGGGTGGTATCCTTGGGGCCATAGAGCGCGGCCAGCGGTTTACCATTACTGTGTCGCAGCTTGTCCAGCTCTGCCAGTAAATAGCCGGTGAGCATGGTCACACGATCGTGGATGGTCTCCATACCAACCTGCTGCAGATAAGCAAGACCATGGCTGATAGTGGGCAAGTTAAGGTAGTTGACCGTGCCCTCTTCGAAGGCTTCATTTTCATCTGCCATGATATGTAAATCGGCCTTGGTGGAGACGATCTGCACCGTGCCACCTGCAAACCACGGCCGTTCCAGTTTGGATAACGCATCCTTTCTCGCTATCAACGCCCCCACACCGGTGGGGTATCCGAACATCTTGTAAAACGAGACCGGCACAAAATCGGGTTTAATCTGGCCGAGATCAAGTTGGTTGGTGGGCACGAAGGCGGCGGCATCTAAGAGCACATCGAAGCCATGGCTGCGCGCCAATTCGATCCATGCCAGGGGGTGCTGAACTCCAGAGAAATTGGACTGGGCGGGGAAAGCGAAGAGTTTGGTTCCAGCCTCCCGGCATCGGTCAAAATAGGGTTCGATATCATATGTTCGCAACGAAATGGGATCGAGGGGCACGTAGGTGATGCAAGATCCCCTGCGGCGGGCGAACTCACGGATACCATGCACCGAATTATGATTGTCCGCCACAATCAAGAAGTGGCTATCTACGCCAAAGGGATAGCTTTCGCCGAGTAGTTTCAGTGCCCCACTGGCGTTGGCGGTGAAGATCACAAGATACTCAGCGGGATCGGCATTGAAAAATCGCAGCACATCAGCGCGCGCCTTCTCCACCAGCTCCGTAGATGCCAACGACGCCGGATTTTGCGAATGGGGATTGCCAAAGATATTGTCCTTCAGCAGATTGATATGCCGTTCGACCAGACTGACGGCATAAAGCCCACCACCGGTGTAATCCAGATAGGTGTGGCCTTGACCATCGAGGCGCGCGAAATCATCCGCGCGCATATCATCGATGACGCCGGTTTTCTCGTAGGCAGGATTGTCTATTACGAATGTGTCGAATGCGTGCAAATAAGATGAAGTTACGGCTGTGGCCATTGCGTGTCTCCGAAATAGAGCTGATAATGTTGCACGATTGTGATGTAATGGTCGGTGAACTACTCTGTCCTTACTTCGCCGAGCAGCCAGCGGTGATGAGCCCACACCGCCTTTACTTGCCAGGGCAGGCGCGCGTGATCCAACCAGGCGTATTTGATTACTTGATCCCGTAAATCGGGTTGTTCGCCAAGGTAGTAGGCCATCGTGCTCCAACTCCAACTATCGCCCGTAAACTGATCCTCGAGTTTTTTACTGCGGATCCCCAGGCGTTTGAGTACTTCATTGGCGGGCATGACCGTATCGGGCCAGGGTGGGACGTCGAGCACGCCTGAAGCGATGATGGTCACTCCGGCCTTCTCTAAAGTCTTGCGTACCAGGCCGATATCCACCCAGCGCTCGTCGACGGTCGGGAAGAATTCGCGATCTATGATCAGTTTGCGCATCCAGTATCCAATCTGCAAATTGTTGGGCATGGCGACGAAGACCAGGTGGCGGCTCAAACGCGCCAGTTCGTGCAAAAGCGCTTCTGCATCGGGCAGATACCAAAGCGCCGCCCAGTTCCAGACCAGGTCGAAACTCCGATCCGGCAGGGGGATGGCGCCCCACTGGCCGGGGGAGATCGTCAGCATGTTGGCAGGTAGATTGAGTTCATGCCAAATACGCTGGATAGGGTTCATCCGATCTGACGTGTCGTCGACCAAGGTGACATCACAACCGCCTTGCGCCAGGGGCACGCTGTTGATGCCGGTGACACCGGCCATACCATAAATGGGAGCTTCCAGGCAGGTGCGTATCTGGGCGTGGCGCCGCAGATCGTCCAAAAAATCGTTCAGTACAAAGCGTTCGTAGACAAGACCCAGGCCCTCGTCATAATTGCTAAGATAGGGTTCCCAAATGGGGCGTTGGGCATGGCCGGTTGGCAGTATCATAATCGGTGACCTCGTTCACATGTAATCCAATCCTAGCACATAGTGGGGATGGGGGTATAATGGCGGATAAACCAAAAATTGAAAAGGCAAAGCGCAAAAGGCGAAATTCGCTATCCCAGTATAGAAGTACAGCGTTGGGCAGATGTCTAAGATTACAAATACGAGTCCGACATGTTGGCTTTAAATGAGAAGACCTATTAGAATCTGCACATAGCGCCTGACGGCGCTTCGTACGTTTAGCCAGACAATTCCATTGTCTTATTGAAGTTGAAAATCCCTTCACCAGACTATGAGCATTTATCCAAAAATCATCCGAAACGGGCGTTTCATCGAGCCACATGATGCCACGATTCCTATCTTCACCCCCTCCCTGGTCGGCGCTTTAGGCGTGTACGAGACGCTCAAAGTGCAGCGGGGGAAATACATTGCTCTGGACGAACATCTCGAACGATTATCAGCGTCGGTTGCAGGCGCCGGACTTTCTTTGGACGTTGACCGCAGCATACTGAAGCAATGGTGCTTTTTGGCGGTCGCAGCCAACCACGCCGAAGGGCAAGTGCGCCTGGTCGTCGTGGATCTGGGCGAACCTCATGCCGACGTGTTTCTCTACCAGATGTCTTATGCCCCACCGCCTGTAGAAGAATACGAAGAGGGTGTGCAGGTGACCATATACCACGGCGAGCGGGCTTTGCCCCTGGTAAAATCATTCAACACCCTGGTGTCAGGGTTAGCGCGCAAGGCGGCTCTGAAAGCCGAAGCGCATGATGCACTCTTGGTAGATCGAGATGGCAACATCAGTGAAGGCAGCAACTGCAACGTTTTCGCCGTCCAACATGGCATCCTCATGGCCCCGCCCCTGGGTACGATTCTCGAAGGCACGGTCATGACCCAAGTGCTGGAACTGGCCCTAACCTCCGCTATCCCAGTCCAGCGCCTGCCCCTGAAATTGGCTGATGTCCCCACCTGGGATGAAGCCTTCCTGACCTCCACACGTCGCGGAGTCTTACCCATTCGTACGGTCGGAGAGCATGCATTGGGACGGCCGGGACCCATCACTCGCCATCTTTTGCAAGCCTATCGGGCATGGGAAGCAGACTGGATCGGGGCAGCCACTGTTGAAAGAGGTTAAGGACTTAGGACAGAATAACTCGCCGATTTGCTTCCTGAAATGAGAGTGGAGTTCCGTAAGTTATTGAATTCTCAGTCCTTAGTGGGTGATCTCCCATTCTGGCGAGCACCAAAACGGATCTCCAGTTGATCGTCACGATAACGGGCGCCGGCCACTCGCCTGCCGATCAGAGACTGGGGCAAGCTGATATGGCGTTTCCAATTGCCAATGCGTACGATCAACTCATCGCGGACGCCCTGGTTCAGGGCGATATCACGTCTGTCGAGCAGAGGTAAGGTGAGCAGAAGCAGATAATCATCACCATCTTTGATCACTTGCTGTGGTTTACTTGTATAAAATATCGTGGTGGGATCCTGTCCGTCGTAGGTTGCATGCGCCACTCGTTTCAACATATCTATACCCACGACCTCAGCATCAAATAGAGGGACCTGAAAAATCGGTAGGGGGCTGAAGGATTCGTATATCATTTCGGTATAGCGAGCCTGACTTTCCTTCCAGGCTGCGAAATAGGGATCGGATACCCTGGCGGGGATGTGGCGGTTGCTGATCACCGCATCGGTGCGTAGATCATAGAGGTTGAGGTAAGTGAAGGCGCGCCGTGCTTCTTTGATCACCATTTTTTCGGGGTTGAGCACCAGGCGGACGCTGCTGATCTCAGGATTGGTCACCAAGCGATCCAGGCGTTGCAGATCGCGTACCAGGCTTTCGACGGCATCGAAGAGATCATCTTCCGGCATGGGCATGTCGGTGACCGAACGCATGATGGGGCGGGCCAGTTTCATGGCTTTGCGTTCAACCGGGATGATCTTGTCGATATACCAACTGGCCATCTCGGGGAAGGCTAGCAGTTGCAAGGTGGAGCCGGTGGGGGCCATATCGACGACTACAACATCATAATCACCCGACTCGGCCAGATAGGCGATCTGCATCAAGCTGGCAAGTTCTTCCATGCCGGGGAGAATACTGGTCTCTTCGGCTACAAGGCCATCCATACCCCGCCAGGTAAAGATGGCAGCGAGGTACTCTTGTAGTGTCCCCCAGTGTTGCTGCATCTGGTGGAGCAGATCGATCTCTTGACCCCAGAGTTTGGGCGCCAGCTCGATCGGTTCTGGCCCGATACGCCGATCGAAGCTATCACCCAACGAATGGGCCGGATCGGTTGAGACGATAATGGTGCGGTAGCCGAGTTCGGAACATCTTAAAGCAGTGGCAGCGCTCATACTTGTTTTGCCTACGCCGCCCTTGCCGGTATAAAGGAGAATACGCATGGTTGTTATTCTGGGACTGTTTTGGGATAGTGTTGTGCAAGCAGACATGTAAGTGACTGTACACGACAACAGAGTATACTCCTGAATGATGTAGGCAGGAAATCTGAAGGCGTTGCATACTGTAATGCCTGTTTCGAAAATCAAAAGGCAAAGGGTAAAAGTCAAAAGTGTCCGTGCAGAATACAACTGTCAATCACGCATCACGCAACATCATACCATCGACCCATATCCTCACTCTCACAAGGTTGCAGTACCAACTCTCATCCGCTAGACTTCTGCTAGCTGATGAATATCTATCTTTCCACCATCGGTTGTCGCTTAAACGAAGCCGAACTCGAGACTTGGTCCCGCCAATTTACTGCTGCCGGGCATGACTTGGTGTCTTCACCCCTGCAAGCGCACGTACTGATCATGAATTCCTGTGCGGTCACAGCTGAGGCTGCACGCAAATCTCGCCAGTTTACCAACCGCCTGCACAGACAGAACCCCAATGCTAAACTGGTGGTAACGGGCTGCTATGCTGAGCTCGAACCCGCGAAAGTGGCTGCCCTGACGGGGGTAGACTTGGTCGTGGGCAACCGTGACAAAGATAGGCTGGTAGACCTGGTGGTGCACGAACTGGACTTGCACGCCATGCCCCAGTTGGCGACTCAACCTGAGAGCAGCCATGTTTATCACAGCGCCCGCACGAGAGCCTTTGTGAAAGTGCAAGATGGTTGTCGTAACCGCTGCACCTTTTGCATCGTCACCATTGCCCGGGGCGAAGAACGCAGCCGGCGTATAGGTGAGGTGGTCGAGGAAATTAACCTCTTGCACGATTTGGGCTATCAGGAAGCCGTACTTACCGGCGTACATTTGGGTGGCTATGGCGATGATATCGGCGCCGATCTGTACAGCCTGGTCGATGCCATCCTGCGCAATACAAGCATACCCCGCCTGCGACTATCCTCTCTCGAACCATGGGATCTGCCCGACCGTTTTTTCGATCTATGGGCCAATCCACGGTTGATGCCCCACCTGCATCTCCCCCTGCAGAGTGGTTGCGACAGTACCCTACAGCGCATGGCGCGACGTTGCGACACCAACTCGTACACCGATCTTGTCGCATCCGCTGGCGCCGCCATCCCCGATCTGAGTATCACTACCGATCTGATTGTGGGCTTCCCGGGAGAGACCGGGGCCGAATGGGCGGCGACGATAGCGTATGTCCGGCGGATGGACTTTGCCCATATGCATATCTTCACCTATTCGGCGCGGCAAGGCACAACTTCAGCCCGCTTAAGAGGACGTGTCCAAAACAATGTCAAGCGCGCTCGCAGCAGGCAACTACACGAGATCGCTGCGGGTATAAAAGCGGCCCATCTGAGCCGTTTTGTGGGCACTTCTCGCCGAGTCTTGTGGGAAGGGCAGGGGACAGCCTTAGACGATGGCGCCCTGAAGTGGTCTGGCTATACTGACAACTATCTGCGAGTCGAGACCGTTACCCCGCCAGAGGTTGATCTGGGAAATCTGATCACGAGCGAAATCCTTGCCTCAACCAGTGGTGATCCACCCGACCGCTTGCTGGCAATGCCGAACGACCGCAGCGGCAGTACTGCAGCAAGCGAGCCGCACACCATCGCGCCGCAACGGTCTAATCTAACCTCAATTAAGTATTGAATAATCGCTTACGGATCGACACAGGTTAACACGGATAAATGCATTTCGCGTTCTTAAAACTGCCAATCAACCTCCGAAAAATCTGTGTCACCCGCGTTCATCCGTGAGCGGCCACAGAACTCCAAATTAGGGTTATTTTAAACTAACCTTCACCCATTTCTCTACAACTGTGAGATTCCAGCTATGAGCGACTGCCTCTTCTGCAAAATCGTGAGCGGTGACATCCCCGCCCAGGTTGTCTACAACGGCCCCAACACCACTGCCTTTCGCGACATCAACCCCCAGGCGCCCGTCCACATCCTCATCATTCCCAACCACCACATCGAACACATCCGCGATTGGGGCGCTTACGATAACAACATCCTCGCCGAGATGTTCCAGACGGCCAACACCGTGGCGGAGATGGAAGGCATTGCCGACTCCGGTTACCGTTTGATGTTCAATTATGGTGCGGATGGCGGTATGGAGGTCTACCATCTGCACTTGCATTTGCTGGGTGGGCGAATGTTAGGGCCGATGGTTGTGCGGCAGTAAGAGAGACGGAGTTCAGTTTCATGGCAAACGCCAATTAATGCCAGGTCAAGCGCCGAATGGTCGTTGGCGGGCTCACCGGTACGATCACGCCATCTTCCAAAACCCGCACAAGGCGCACGTGCCAGAGGATGTCCGAGACGGTAGCGCTGGTAGGGGGTAATAACTCAGAGTCGAGTCGCAAACTGGTGCCCTTGGTCAGCAGTGGTGAGGGATCGGAGAGTGAGCTGTCGGCGTAATCCAATACGACTTCATACCACACATCGTCGGCCAGTAAGCCCACTGAGACCCAGCGCAAAAGGGGTGGAGGTACGATAGGGAAGTCGCTACCGTCTGCAGGTCCAATGATGTGCGGCGCCGAATATCCAGGTGTCGGTGTGGGCGTGACCTCTACTGCTTGTTCGATCTCCGGTCCCAAAGGAATCACGAGCACGGCGCCGTTCGCCAGGTTGTCAGGATCTGCGATGTCATTGTTGGCGATAATATCACTGACACCGACCTGAAAACGGATAGCGATAGCATTGAGTGTGTCGCCGCGCTGCACTCGATAGTTGATCTGGCCGCTGGCCGGGGTTGGCGTGGCCGTTGGCGGGACATAAGGCGCAGGGGTGGGTCTGGGTATCTCAAGGATCTGATTCACGCGCAGAAAGGCATCTTCTGCCAAGCTATTAGCCTGCAACAACGATTGAACAGAAATGCCGAAATTACCCGCTATTCCAAAGTAAGTGTCACCCGATGCTACCGTGTAGAAGATGGGTTTCGGCGTTAGGGTGGGTTTCGGCGTTAACGTTGGCGTCGGCGTGGCAGTGCCGGTTACAGTGGCGGTGGGGGTCAGCGTGGCGGTGGGGGTGACAGTGGGGGTCAGGGCGATGGCGCGTTGGTCACTATCCCAACGCCACCAAAAAACGATAATGACCAAAATCCCGGCCGCCAGCACGAAATCGGCGATGGGTGGTCGCTGCCGGCGTTTGGGTCTGTTCAGATCGTAACCGCACATTAGGCAGTCGTCCGCTTCACGGCTGACTGCGGCACCGCAATTGGGGCACTGGCGGTGTTTTGGAGTTTCAGGTGTCACGAGAATTAGGAGTGGTCAGTTTGTGGTGAGCCAAAGCTGGAGAATCTCGACTATTCATGGCGGAGATCCTTCACTGCGTTCAGGATGACATCTCAGCAGTTATGCTTGTATCAGAGGGTCGTCTGACTGCGTGCCTGTAAGGGCTTCAAGAGAAAGAGGAGAATCAACACTATCATCGCCAGTACCGAAATCAACATGGCAATAGTTCGTAATGGGGTGCTGCCCAGGCGAATAGAGACTTCATGAACGCCGGCGGGGACATCCAGGGTGATGAGAGCCAATTCTCCTTCATAACGGATAGAGACGCGTTTGTCGTCGATCGTACCATACCATCCAGGATACCAGTAGGTGTAGAATTGTAAAGTTACTGGGCTAGCTGCATCGACCAAGACGCGTTCAGAACCGGCGCCATGATCCAGGGTTTCAACAGTGCCCTGTCCGTTAATGAGTGTCGCTAGCGGCAAGGTTTCGTCTGCGAAATAGGCAGCTATTTTGGGACTGTCTTTTGGTATACTCTCTGCCCAGGCAGTGCGCCCCCTCATATCCGTGAAGGTCGTCTCGAAATCGATGATGGCCAACTCGCTTTGATCTCGTTCCGTGACAGGGGTGTGCTCTGGCTTGGTGTATGGATAGGAGGCGAACACGATTGCAATGCCCAGTGTCAGCAGTACCGGTCTCAAGGTTTGTTCCACTGGCGATCCATCCTTACGTTCCTCACGATGTTGCATGAGGGCGGCGATCACACCTGCAGCTACGAGCGATAGAAAGAGCACCAGAGGTGCTAGAAACCGGAAAGGAAACTGAGCCAAGGCCAGGGGAGGGAAGGCCGCCCACAGGGGTTGGCTGATGGCGAGTAGCGGGACAAGGCTGAGTGTTGCAGCCAATGCGAATCCCAGCAGAGTTCCTCCCAACCTGGGACGGTAGCGCCACAGCAAGGGCAGTGCTGCGATACCAAGAACGGCCAACCAGATGCCGATCTGCATGCTCATGCCGTCATCAGGTCCTGCCTGTGAAAACCCATATCCCCAGGCGAAATCAAAAAGCTGGTGGGGGTAGATATACTGATCGAGGTAATTGTAGGTGTTGGCGGTCCATTGATCTTGTGCGATGTATTGCCCCTCAAACATGGCAGGGAGCAGGAAGAGGGCAGAGAGTGCGATACCCAGCAGGCCTGCCGCCAGAGCCGACAGCGTCAGCTTCCAAGGTAGTTGTTTAGCATGTCGCCAGCGCAATATCAGCCAAAAAGCTACGAGCAGTGCCAAGATCGGAGGGAAGATCACAATGGTGACACTGTGGGTTAGGAGCAACAGACCAAAGCTGATACCCGCTATAGCAATGCGCCGTGTCCCACCTTGTTCTAGTAGATCCCAAAAGCTGTGGAGCACCCAAGGAAAGAGAGCATAGGCGAAGAACTCGGCCAGGGATGCACGTACATAAATGTTGGCCAAGTGATAGGGTGCATAAACGTAAAGGAGTCCGGTGATAAAGGCAGGGCCGGTCCCCCACAGGCGCTTGGCGAAACGATACATGGTCACGCCGGAAAGAACCATTGCCAACGTCCAGGTGAGTTTGATGGCAACGACGACACTCAAGCCCAGGAGATGGAATGCCTCTGCCACGTAGTATGCCAGGGGCGCGTAAAATATCCAGATGGGATAGCCGTAGCCAATGGCATGTTCGGCCGCCCAACGTGGCCACAGGAAACCATCTTGAATGGCGTTATCGAACTCCACCAACCAGAACAGAGTATGTTTGGCGTCATGCGCGCGCAAAAAATAGCCTGGGGCGAGTAGGGGCGCCCATGCGAAAATCGTCAACGCTAACAGCAGGATCAAGGGTGAGCGGCGCATGATAAGTCAAATGTGGGAAGGCAAAAGGCAAAGTGCAAAAGGGGCCGACTGCATTGCAGATTTTGGCATGGTTCATGGAACCGGTTCCTCATCTTCACAAATGCGGGCATAGTTCATTATGCGGCCTGGGCCATGTTGACAAGTAGGTCGTTTAGCAAGAAGGGTAATTGAGCCTCCGCACCTTAACAATTGAATGAACGGGAAGATTCCTCTAAACTTGTGGAAGATTAGCAAAACCACCACAGTCAAGGAGGAACCTTCCCCTGGTATTGTACACAGAAACGCAAGAGATGTCGCCTTTATGGCCAGCCCCAATCGAGTACGTGTATCAGTTACTGGGTGGCGGCGATGCCAGCAGCATCGCTCCGAAGTTGCCACACCTGGGTCAGGCAGACATTCTGTTCATGACGATGACCATGAGCCTGCCTCGGGAACGACGCCCGTGGGGGATGGTGACGTGGATGGCGGATATGTTCATGTTGTCTCGCAGAGGGCTGTACGATTTGAGCGAGCGAGTACAAGAGCGACTCTTGCTGCCTCCGG
>JAAENG010000295.1 GCA_024224665.1 Chloroflexota bacterium
AAATCAGGCCCCGCTGGGGCAGGTAGCAAGTAGCAGGTCGCAGGTGCGAGTTCGGTTGCAGACAAAGTTGAACTTGCCACTTACAACGTGCCACTTGCCACACACATCGACAAAAAGTTGTCGATCATTTTGAGTAAGCGCCTAGCTGTTATCCGAAACTGATCCGCGAAAATCTGCGTCACACTGCGTCATCTGCGTTCTATTAAAAACTATCTATCGAATGCCCAGCTCATTATCGACGACAACCATCCGCTGTCCGTCCATTCATCAGTGGGTATACGGGAATTCTTCAGCCAACGCCAGTAAACGTCTGTAGGTATCCTCCAACCATTCCGGCAAGACGCGTGTCTGCGCCACGACCGGCATAAAGTTCGTGTCACCGGTCCAACGGGGTACAATGTGCACGTGTAAGTGTGCTTCCATGCCCGCGCCTGCCGCCTGACCTAAATTGATGCCTACATTGAAACCGTGGGGATGGAATGCATTGTCCAGAATCTGTGTGCAATAGGTTGTAAGTCTCATGATCTCGGTTTGGGTGTGCTCTTCAAGCTCAACCAACCGGCTGACATGTTCATTGGGCAATACCATGAGATGGCCGTTACTGTAAGGGAATCGATTGAGTAGGATAAAGGCATGCTGCCCTCTGACCAGCATCAGATTCTCAGGATCATGGCCGGGGTCTTGCAAGAGGTAATCGCAAAACGGGCAGTCGGTGGGTTTGGGATTCACTATATAGGGTAGACGCCAGGGTGTATAGAGTCTGTCCATATCAGATCGGGTTACCAGGTTTCGATAGCGGTCTGTGCGGCGGTTGCGGCATCGGCCTTTCCAGAGAGAACATCCAAAACGGCTCGATGCAGACTACGCACAAAATCAAGGTCTTCGGTCAACTGTGGACGGAGGTCTGCGATTTCGAGTGCTTCGTTTGCGAAAGCCGTGTACGCCGAAGCGGGCCATAGCGCTAAGGCTGCACGGCGTGTGGGCAAGCTTCGTCCGCTTTGGCTCCAGGTCGCCAGTATCTCGGGTTCCATCAAGGCTTCCAACAAACGGGCCAGGACCTCTTGTTTTGCTGGGTCGCCGCTGATAACCGCATATGCCAGGCCATCGGCGATGTAACGGGGCGAACTATCAGCAGTGGGTACAGGGCCATAATGTAGTGTTGCAGCCTGTTCCTGATCGTTCAACCAAAGATGTGCCGTTGTATGAGCCATTGCAACCTCTCCTTGCAACGCCCGTTCCCACGTTTCATGTGGCCGACTGGCTTGGATGGTAGTTTCATCGACAATATCCTGATTGTATGCGACCTCGTAAAACGCCAGCGTTTGCCTGACCGCCTGTTCATTGCGGATCGGATCACTCCCTTCCTCGACAGCACTCAGATAGTGAAGTAGTAGGGCGTCTGGAAGCACAGCTTCGGGTCCACCTGCCGGAAAGGCATAGCTGGCATTGGACTCCATTACAACTGACCAATTCACCGGTGGCTCAGATAGTGTCGAAGTCCGAAAAGCCAAATGCTCGATATCTACCACAAAAGGAAGGGTCAGCCAACTCTCTTCCACGCGCGCCAGGTTTTGGGCAAAGGGGTACAGATCCGCTGAAATCTGGGCCGGCAGCAGGTCATCGAGGGGTTGCAACAATCCCTTAGTGCCGGCCTGGAACGCATCATCATACGGCAGCGCCATCAAATCGGGGAGCACTGCCGGGGCGGCATCTTTGGTTTTTAGCAACGAGTCGTACAATCCGCCTGTTCCGCTTTTGGGCTTGACGATGATTTCAACGGTGGCGCCGTAGCGTTCTTCGAACTCCGAAATTGTCCCTTCCAACACCATCATCGCCTCAGGGTTATCAAGCACGATAGTATCGGGAAGCCAGACTCGTAATGCCAGAGGCTCTGGTGTGACTGCCAGGTCTGGCATCGGCGTAGGTGTCGCCGTTATCGCTTCAGGTGTTGGTGTTGGTGTTGGTGTTCTGTCACTTGCAGTGCAAGAGCTGATCGCCAGCACTGTGACGGCAAACAAAAAGAGATATCGTCTCATAAAGCGATTATAGGCGATGGCGTTTCCCTTGAGCAATTCTCGGTGATTTAAGTCTGCAACCGTTGGCGAAGTCTGCCAACGGTGGTATAGTTCAGGTATGAGTAACCTCACTGTCTATCCAGGCCCAATTGCCGGGCAAACTACCGTCCCCGCCGATAAATCTATCACACATCGAGCCCTACTTTTTGCCGCCATCGCCCAGGGAAAAAGCACGATTCGTAACTATCTGGATGGTGGTGATTGCAGAGCTACCATCGCAGCCATCAGAACCCTTGGCGTCGAAGTCGAGGAGCCACATGCGGGAGAACTGCTCATACATGGTAGGGGTCTTACAGGTTTGCAGGAGCCGGAAACGGTTATCGATTGCGTGAACAGTGGCACGACCGCTCGACTGATTGCCGGTTTGTTGGCGGGACAGCCCTTTCATAGCGTGATTGTCGGCAGCGAACAGCTTCGAAAACGGCCAATGGGTCGTGTGGTCGAGCCTCTGCGATTGATGGAGGCTGATATCGGTGGGCGTGAGCAAGGTCGACTCATGCCACTTTCCTTTCGTGGCGGCCAGATCTACGGCGTCGATTACACCCTGCCCGTCGCAAGTGCCCAAGTTAAATCGTGTCTGCTCATCGCCGGCCTGTTCGCAGATGGGCTGACGGTGGTTCGTGAACCAGGGCCGGCGCGTGACCATACCGAACGCATGTTACTGGCTATGGGCGCGCCTATCGTACGTCATGGTTCGATCATTACCTCCGAAAAGCCCCAGGATCCCCTTCAACCTCTGGAGATTACGGTACCGGGGGATTTCTCTTCCGCCGCATTTCTGTTGGCGGCCGCTGCGATGGCGCCCGGGCACCAGGTGAGTATCACATCCGTAGGGGTGAATCCCACCCGCCGAGGTTTGCTCGACGTGTTGGTGGAGATGGGAGCTGATATTACCATGGATCATTGGGGGGAGAGTGTTGGAGAACCTACAGGAGACTTACATGTACGATCTTCTCAGCTAAAGGCGACGATTATCGGCGGTAAAGACATTGTCACGCTTATCGACGAATTACCCATTTTTGCGGTGGTTGCCACACAGGCGCACGGTTCCACCATCGTAGAGGATGCCGCCGAATTGCGAGTAAAAGAGACAGATCGCATCGCCACCACAGTCAGTGAATTGCGGAAGATGGGCGCCGATATCGAAGAGCGGGCAGATGGCTTTATCGTACATGGGCCCACGCCCCTACATGGCGCCCGCGTCGATTCCTTTGGCGACCATCGTCTGGCCATGGCTCTGGCAATCGCCGGTTTAATTGCTGATGGCGCCACCGTCGTGCAAGATAGTGATTGCATATCTGATTCATTTCCCGGCTTTGAAATGATCCTGGAAAGGCTGGGGGCAGTGCTGGAATAAAAGCATTATGTTACTTAGTGGACTGATCGGTTGGCCTCTAGGCCATTCACGTTCTCCGGCCCTACACAACGCCGCCTATGCTGAAGCCGGCATAGAAGGCATGTACGCGTTGATGCCTGTACGAGCGGAAGCTGTGGCACAGGCTATCACCGGTCTGGTAGCGCTCGGTTTTCGTGGCTCTAATGTCACCATTCCCCACAAGCAAACAGTTATGCCTTACCTTGGTGAACTCAGCCCCGCTGCTCGCGCCATCGGCGCGGTCAACACCATCGTTATCGGCGAAGAGGGGCATTTGTTCGGAGATAACACAGACGCGCCCGGATTCATGGCCGATCTGGCTGAGTTAGGTATCACGGTTGAGGAACTGAAAGAGGGTGGGGCATTATTGCTTGGTGCTGGAGGATCAGCCAGGGCAGTGGCCTATGCTTTGGCTTCAGCAGGTATCCACACCCACATTTTGGCTCGCCGCCTAGAACAGGCCCAACAACTGGTTACCACCCTGCGCCCCTATCTCAAACCCGTCTCTCCTCTCCACCCTCTATCTTCTCCCCTATCGTCGCAAACAAATGACTATCGCCTTATCGTCAATTGTACGCCGGTGGGCATGTCGCCAAAGGTCAATGCCTCCCCCTGGCCTGTAGATGTCATACTTCATCAAGATCAAATCGTTTACGATCTGGTGTATAATCCCTCAGAAACGCAGTTTATGGCACAGGCACGGTCTCGTGGCGCCCTTGCTTTCAACGGCCTGGGCATGCTCCTTCATCAGGGCGCGTTGGCCTGGGAAATGTGGACAGGCCAGCCCGCTCCCATCGACGCCATGCGCAGCCTTTTCTTCTAAACCTTATGACTCAATTACCTTCTAACACGGCCCTGATCGTTATCGATGTCCAGGTTGGGTTCGATAATCCGGCTTGGGGGCATCGCAACAACCTTGAGGCCGAAGCAAACATTGAGCGCTTGCTGAATGCCTGGCGAAGCTCAAATCGCCCGGTATTTATTGTGCAGCACCACTCTTTGGAACCAGGATCTCCCCTTGCTGCTGATGCACCTGGCGCCGCACTCAAGGAATCTGTGCTCCCACATGCTGGCGAAGCCTTAATCACCAAAAATGTAAATAGCGCCTTTATCGGTACTGATCTAGAGGAACAATTGCGACAGCGGGGACTCAATCCTATTGTGATTGCTGGTCTAACCACCGATCACTGCATTTCCACCTCCGCTCGTATGGCGGGCAACCTCGGCTTCGACACCTATGTTGTGTCAGATGCGACTGCCACATTCGACCGTGCGGATCAGGACGGGGAAGTGTATAAGGCCGAGTTGATTCACACCATTTCTCTAGCCAGTCTGCACGGCGAATTCGCTACAGTGCTCACCACCGATCAATTGTTGGCTCAATTAGCATAGGCGTCCGTTCACACACAAAGTAGCATTACAGCAAGAGCTGATGATACGTTTCACGGTCTAATCCCCAATCCCCAATCCCCCTATGCCCCTCCGTTTTCTTACTGCCGGTGAATCCCACGGGCCTGAACTGACAACCATCCTTGAAGGCATGCCCGCGGGCTTGCCCATCGATATCGAGGCATTGCGCACCGACATGGCTCGCCGCCAAAAAGCCTATGGTGCAGGTGGCCGCATGAAGATCGAACAAGATGCCGCACGTATCACCGGTGGTGTGATGGGCGGAAATACCACCGGTGCACCCATTGCCATGACCATTGTCAATAAAGACTGGCAGAATTGGGCCAGGCGTGATATCGAGCCGATGACGACCCCTCGACCCGGCCATGCCGATCTTACCGGTGCGGTGAAGTACGGCTATCGTGAACTACGTTTGGCCCTAGAGCGGGCTAGCGCCAGAGAGACGGCCGCTCGCGTTGCCATGGGAGCGGTTTGCAAGAGCTATCTCGCTGCATTTGGTATCCAGGTACAGGGTTATGTGATCTCTATCGGATCTGAACGAGCCGATCTTCCCGATGCGTTAAGTTACCAAGACCGTTTTCAAAGAGCGGAAGGTAATGACCTTCGTTGTCCTGATCTGGAAGCCGCCGAACGCATGCGTCAGTTGGTCTGGCAGTGCATGCAGAACAAGGATACGCTGGGCGGCGAATTCGAGATAGCAGCGTTGGGGCTGCCTCCTGGTCTGGGCAGCCATGTGCATTGGGACAGGCGTTTATCCGGCAGGTTGATGGCTGCAATGGGTTCGATTCACGCTATCAAGGGAGTGGAGATCGGTCCGGCTTTTGCCAATGCTGCAAAATTCGGTTCACAGGTGCATGATGAGATCTTCATGGATGAAGCAGGCAATCTGGTTCGAGAGACAAACCGCTCGGGTGGTCTAGAGGGCGGCATCAGCAGCGGCCAACCCCTAATCGTGCGGGCGGCGATGAAACCGATCAGCACGGTGCTAAACCCCCGCCGTTCCGTCAATCTCGCCTCCGGCAAAGCAGAACCGACCACCTACGAACGCTCTGACTTTAATGCTGTCCCTCGCGCTGTTGTCGTTGGCGAAGCGATGATCGCTTTTATATTGGCCGATGCTCTGTTAGAGAAACTGGGCGGCGACTCTATCGACGAGCAACGCCCGCGCTTTGAGCAACTACGCCAAACGCGTCTCGATGACCTCCCCATGGATGATTTCCCCTGGCGTTTCGGCTTCGAGCAATGAGCTTTCTCCGAGAACAATTGCTAGACGTTATCCTGAAAGATTCTGCATAAATCTGCCCGAGCTGCGTTCGATTAAAACTGCCGGCTCTTTCAGAATCTGCGTGGCTCCTACTAGAAAAACGTGTTTCGTTAGCACGACCATCACGCAACACGCAACACGCAACACGCAACACGCAACACGCAACACGCAACACGCAACACGCAACACGCAACACGCAACACGCAACACGCAACACGTGTTTTTCTAGGTCCACACGAAATCCTGTTGATCTAAACTACTCTAACAAACACCAGGCTGAATAGCCACTCATTATGTCTGAAAGCAAAGCAACTCCGAATGTCGTCCTCACCGGTTTTATGGGAACTGGCAAGTCAGCCGTGGGCAGTGAAGTGGCGGCGCAGCTTGGCCGCCCCTTTGTGGATATGGACGATCTCATTATCGAGCAAGCCGGTATGAGCATCCCTGAGATATTCGAACATCATGGTGAAGCACGATTTCGGGCACTGGAGAGGGCAGTCCTACGTGATCTAGCCGTCTTGGACGGCCATGTGATCGCCACCGGTGGTGGGGCCTTGGTCGATTCCAGCAACCGTGAGATGATAGCGCGCAGCAGTTTGCTGATCTGTTTGTCGGCCAGTGTCAGTGCCATCGAGGAAAGGGTGGGAGAAGATCTCAACCGGCCGTTGTTAGCTCGACCTGACGGGCAGCAACGAGTGGTCGAATTGATGAATCAACGCGCCGCCGCCTACGCCGAGATCCCTTATCGTATCGATACCAGTGGACGCACGGTTGCGGAAGTCGTCGCCGAAGTGATCGAATTGGTCGAGAGTGGTTTGGGTGGGGTATTACGCCTGCCTGTGTCCACACCCGCTGGTGGAGGTTACGATATCCTGGTGGGGGGGGGGCTGGTGGATGAACTACCCGATCTGCTGGCCGAACGGGGTTTGGACGGCATGATAGGTATCATCACCGACGAACATATCGGTCCGCATTGGGCGGAACGGTTGCATCGGGCATTGGTTGCGGCTGGGCGCGAATGCACGATGATTACCCTTCCTGCAGGCGAGTCGCAGAAGAATCTGACGACTATCTCCCGCATCTATGATGAACTCTTGGCTGCCGGCCTTGATCGCAGTGGCGTCGTGCTTTCCTTGGGAGGGGGAGTGGTCGGCGACATGGCGGGCTTTGCCGCGGCAACTTATTTGCGCGGTATTCGGTTTGTGCAGATCCCAACCACGCTTCTGGCAATGGTAGATTCTTCAATCGGGGGCAAAACCGGTGTAGATTTACCGCAGGGCAAGAACCTCATCGGTGCTTTCAAACAGCCCTCACTGGTGGTGGTGGACCCGAGCGTTCTCTCGACCCTACCATCTGTCGAATTTCGCAACGGCCTTGCCGAAGTGATCAAACACGGCATCATTGCCGACCCCTTACTTTTTGCTCAACTCGAAGGTCCCGGGCCAGAATCCTTGGAGTCAATGCTGGCTCGGGCGCTGCGCGTGAAGATAGGTGTCGTCGAGCGCGATCCCTTTGAGCAAGGTGAGCGCGCTCATCTCAATCTTGGCCATACCTTCGGCCATGCCATCGAACAGGTTAGCGGCTACTCGGTACCCCACGGGCAGGGCGTGGCGATCGGCCTGATTGCCAGTGCCCATGTTGCAGCCGCCCGCGCAGACTGTGCACCAGAACTACCGGCGCGCATTGCAGGTATCGTAAGCTATCTGGGGCTGCCCACCAGCGTTTCAGGTTTGGAGATCGATGCCGTGATGGCGGCCATGGCCACCGACAAGAAACGCCAAGGCAAGCGCTTACGTTTCGTGTTACCACACGCCATCGGCCATGTCGCTCTTCATGACGATGTCGACGCGGAACAGGTTCGACAAGCTTTAACCCACATTATGATCCCGTAGGGGCGACCCTTGCGGTCGCCCCTAGGGTGGGGGCAAGCCCCGCCCCAACATCACACAATGATCTTGAGCCGGTCCGGGATTATGGAAACCTTCATAAATTTGACATGGTTGCCTATGACCTCGCCATCTGCCTGTGAAGGAATACCATCCGCACAATCGAATTCGATACTGGATGTTCGGGCCATCGTGATTTTGGGATGACCCACATGTTTGCCCTTCATGAATTTGGGGATCATGCGTAACATATCGAGGCGAGTGGTTTTTCTGACAATACAAAGATCAAACAGACCATCGCTGTGGTTGGCATCGGGGGCACAGATAAAACCACCCCCTAGCCGAGGGCCGTTGGCAACCAGTGTCATGAGCATGGGGAAGACTATGGCGCCGTCATCGAACCGCAGGGTTGTTTGCGGCGTGCGGTAGTAAATTAGGATGGTTTTGATAATAGCGACAAGGTAAATGGCGGAACCCCGCAGACGTTTGATCTTGTGCGCTTCGATGTTAATTCTTGCATCTAATCCCCCTCCCATCGCATTGACAAAGTAACGAGAAGGTTCGGATGCGGGCTCAATGCAGCCGACATCGATTACCCGAGTTTGGCCGCGGCGTAACCTGTCGATAGCATCTTGTAGCCCCCGATCCAACCCGAGCCCACCCGCGAAATCATTGCCACTGCCAATCGGCAAAAGTCCAAGGGCTGTGGGAGCATGACCCTCTTTGCCTTCCCAAGCGCGTAGAATACCGTTTGCCACCTCGTTCACGGTGCCATCACCTCCGGCTGCTACAATGATGTCGATTCCATCGCGAGTTGCTTGTTCGGAGATTTCGGCAGCGTGTCCTTGATGTTCGGTAAGTTCGACATCAAAATCGAGCCAGGAGTGCGAAAGTGCTTGCAAGCCGGCATCGATTTTGTGTTTGCTATCACCACGGTTGGCGTGAGGATTGAGGATGACGATCGTCGAGGACATGGTGAACTCCGATATATCGGCGCTAAGAACTTAGGACAGAATGGCATGCGGAATTACGTCAAGAACTGACCGTAGCGTTCCGTGTGTTATTAAATTCTCAGCACTGGGTTGACATTTGAAGTTCGCTTATTGTACACGCCAATCTGTGAGGAGTATAATCACAACAAGATGGGCAAATAACAACCGCTTCTTATCTCGAAAAGGACATCCTGAAATGACAGATAGGGTTTGGCAATACATCGAAGCACACAAAGACAACCTGCTCGAAGACTTGAAGGCGTCCTGTCGCCTTCCCTCGATATCTGGTCAGGCAGAGGATCTGGAATCGATGGCACTGTGGCTGAAACATCGTCTGCAACAGGCCGGATGTAAGGTCGAGCTATGGCCCGTGGATGGGGGACCGCCGATTGTCTGGGGCACTACAGGAGGTGGAGATCGTAGCATCCTCTCCTATAGCCACTACGATGTTCAGCCCCCTGATCCGCTCGATTTGTGGGAAACACCACCATTTGAACCCACCGTACGTGATGGCAAACTCTACGCTCGCGGCGCTGCTGATGACAAAGGAGATCTGTTGGCACGTATCCAGGCGGTGGAGATATATCAGGCGCTTTATGGCCAACTCCCCCTGCAAGTAAAATTCTTTGTGGAGGGTGAGGAGGAGATAGGTAGCCCCAATCTTGATCCGGTAGCGGCGCGCCATGCCGGTGAACTGCGTTCAGACGGTTGCTTGTGGGAATCTGGCGAGTTCGACAGCAATGAGCGGTACACCATTTATCTGGGGGTCAAAGGCATACAGTATGTGGAATTGCGGGCGCGTGGCGCCAAACATGATCTTCATTCAGCCTATGCGCCTGTCGCCCCCAATCCCGCCTGGCGACTGGTACAGGCCCTCAATGCACTTAAAGCAGCTGACGATACTATCACCATCGATGGTTTCAACGAGCATGTCCGGGCTGTAACACCTCAAGAAGAGGCATTTTTGGATAGCATACCCTATGATGGCGATGCCTTGAAACGGAATTGGGGTATCGATGCATTTATCAATAATATGGATGATCGCGAGGCGCTCAGGGCATTCCTCTATGCCCCAACCTGCACGATCTGCGGCATCCGCTCCGGGTTTATCGATGAAGGCCAGAAAACCGTGCTGCCCAGTGAAGCTTCAGTCAAGATCGATTTTCGCCTGGTGCCAGATCTGCAACCAGCCTTGGTGCTGGAACTGCTCCGTGCTCATCTCGACCGCCGTGGCTTTGACGATATCGAGATCGTCCCTCGCAGCGCCTGCCCCGCCTCACGTTCTCGCCCGGATGCAGACATCGTCCAGACTGTGATTGAGACTGTCGAGCATGTCTACGGCCACGAACCGGTTGTCTTCCCTTCGCATGGCGGCAGCGGCCCCATGTATCCTTTGGTACAGGGTTTGGACATGGATGGCGTGACGGTGGGCGTGGGTTACGCCGGCACCAACATGCATGCTCCCAACGAAAATATCCGCCTCGACGACTACTTCCAGAATATCGTATTTCTGGTGGAATTGTTCCGCCGTTTTGCCAGAAATTAAGCGGATTGTGTAAATATGGAGTTGTTCGTAGTGCGCGTTTTATTGTGTTGCCCATGACGGCGCTGAAGCGCCTACTACGAACTGCTCCCGATTCGTTCTAGAGGTTCTCTTTAAGCAGTGCGTCGCCAAGGTATGTTGGCAGGTCCTCCCATATCCAACAGGAGGTCGGCGTAGACACGCAAGAGATCGGCTTCAGAAGCAAAGCTGAGATAAGCGACCATGGGAATACGCTTGCCTTTGTCGTTCAGGCGTGTGAAATTGAGTTTTAGCGCCGGTTGCGGCTCGGCGCCATAATACATGTTCCCAACAACGACCTCATCCAAATCATCGGGTGCAATAAAAAGGTACCACATACCGAGAACGTCCACCGGCGTGCGACCTAGCCTGAGGTAGTGTGTTGGCGTGATGCGAGCCATGACAGCGTGTTCTCGCGTCTCAAACGTGCGGTAGAAAGCGATCAGATTTGTAAAACGGTTCTGTGTACCCTCGACCTCGAAGCGGCCGGTTGCAGAGAGTAACAGCTTGTCTTCCGGCCAAAGGGGCAGTTGCTCTCCGGGATCAGAGACCTGACCCTCTGCCACAAAGTGCACGTAGAAACGTCGCCGTGCCCACCACTGGCTGAAGACAATGGTGAAGGCCAGTAAGATGAACCCCAGGCTCAGGGTCAGGCCGCCAGGTACGATCCCCGTTAGCGGCAATGGCGAGAGGAGCAAAATCAGGGCGATCAACCAGCTGTTCAGGGGGATATCAACCCAAAGATGAAAGCGCAGATTGCGGAGTACATACAAGTAGGTACCGATCAGTCTAGCCATTGCAGTACTTCCATCATGTTTCTGCGTGATTTTGTCACGGGCTGGTGTATCGGATAGTAGAAGTGAGTAGGTGGCAGCGAGATAACTGCGTGTTCGCCGTGCCGGCAAACAAACCGGGTCAGCTGGATTGGCCAGTGACCCGGTAAGATATTGGTGAAAACAGATATGGGTGTCAGGTTGCCGAGGGGTTAGGAACTCCCATGATCTCAACGAATTCATCGCTGTCAATGGTCTCGATTTCCAGCAGGCGTTGCGCCAGCTTATCCACGATATCGCGATGCTCGATGATGGTCTGGCGAGCGCGCTCATGCGCTTCAGTGATCAGCCGCCGTACTTCGTGGTCAATCTGGCGGGCTACCTCTTCACTGTAGTTACGCTGTTCGCTGATCTCCCTTCCCAGGAAGACGAGTTCATCACGCCGGCCAAAAGTCAGGGGTCCGAGCTTTTCGCTCATACCCAGGCTGGTGACCATAGCCCGAGCCAGGCGTGTCACTTGCTCGAGATCTCTGGAGGCGCCGGTGGTGATTTGTCCAAAGACAACCTCTTCGGCCGAGCGGCCGCCCAGGATGAAGGCCAGCATATCACGATAGCGGCTGCGACTGTCAATGGCATCCTCATCCGGCAGGGGCATGACATAACCGCCAGCCATACCGCGCGGGACGATGGTCACTTTTTGTACGGGATCTGTGTGTTCCATGAAATAACTAACCACGGCATGTCCCGCTTCATGATATGAAATAATCTCTTTTTCGTCGGGTGTCATCAAGCGGCTACGTCGTTCGGGGCCGAGCCGCACTCGTTCGATGGCCTCTTGCAGTTCATCCATGCCGATGGTGCGCTTATTGCGCCGCGCGGCCAGGATCGCCGCCTCATTGATCAGGTTTTCGATATCGGCGCCGACGAAACCGGGGGTCAGGCGGGCAAGCACTTCCAGGTTGACATCGTCATCCAAGGGTTTACCACGGGCATGTATGCCGAAGATCGCTTCACGGCCTTTGATATCCGGCCTATCCATAACAACCTGGCGGTCGAAACGGCCGGGCCGTAACAAAGCCGGGTCCAGAATATCGGGGCGGTTGGTAGCGGCGATGATAATCACACCGGTGTCGGTATCAAACCCATCCATTTCTACAAGGATCTGGTTGAGTGTTTGCTCTCGTTCATCATGGCTGCCGCCCAGGCCAGCGCCGCGATGGCGGCCTACGGCGTCGATTTCATCGATGAAGACGATACAGGGACTATTGCGCTTGGCCTGTTCGAAAAGGTCTCGCACACGGCTGGCGCCTACGCCCACGAACATCTCTACGAATTCGGAGCCGGAGATCGAGAAGAATGGCACACCTGCCTCACCCGCCACGGCCTTGGCCATGAGGGTTTTGCCGGTGCCGGGATGCCCAACCATGAGCACACCTTTGGGTATCCGTGCGCCCAGCGAGGCGAATTTCTGTGGCTCTCGCAGGAATTCCACCACCTCTGCTAACTCTTCCTTCGATTCTTCTGCCCCGGCGACATCTTCAAAAGTGACAGTCGGTTTATCTCCGGTGAGCATACGTGCCTTGCTTTTGCCAAAAGAGAAAGCCTGGTTGCCTGCGCCCGATGCCTGGCGCATGATGAAGAAGAAAAAGCCGCCAATGAGCAGCAAGGGCAGGAGCCCGCCGAGAATCAATCCCCAGTTCGCCCAGCGACTGGGTGGCACAAAGGTGATTTCGACATTGGCTAGATTCTCCTCATTGACTTCCAGTAGCTCTAGTGTCTCCGTGAGGCTGATGCCTGATTCCAGGCGACTGCGCCCTATACGGGTGTCGTTGACAAAAGTGATTTCGATATTTTCGCCCTGGACTTCAAGCGCATGTACCTCGCCATTGTTGATCATGGCCGCCAGTTGGTTGATGTCGTAGACTTCCAGTTCATTCGAAGAGTCATTGTTGCGGGTGATAGACGTCAGCAAAAACGCGCCCAGTGCTGCCAGCAAAATGAGGTAAATTAATCCGTTACGTAACGATGGTGAGCCCATAGGTTTTGATCAAGTATTCTTTGTTGAGATAGTGGCAGGCCGATACAGATAGCCTAATCCTATTGTAACATACGTTTTGTAGTATTTGATAAGACTTGCATAAGAAAAGGCGTAAAAGCTGTGTTGCTGCTGAGAGCCAATGGTATGACAGCTTCGACGCTCGATCTTGGTCGCGAATCACACTTCCATTCTTACGGTAGGTAGTGGTCGCGTTACGGCATTATGTCATATGAGCGTAGCGGCTGCCGTAGCGGTGATTCCTGTGGAGGCTGTAATGCTTCATTCATGTCGCTGGATGGGCGAGTGATCGAACGACGCTTGCGCTTGGGGTACTCCATTACCATATCTTTTTCATCCAGCTTGTCATACCTTAGTCGAAACAGTATCATAGCCGTAACCTAAATCTGGTTTTCGAGTCATCTGATATGTCTGAGAATTCTGGAAAAATGGCCTTTCCGTATTGTTCAATAATTGTTGAACATTCTATCTAAGGAGTAATTTTCATGAGGAAGTATGCTCGCTTTAGTCTCGTAGTTGTTATTCTCGTGATTTTCACGTCGACAGTCGCAGCTTTGGAGGATGAAGGACTGGGTTCGTTTTCAAGGACAGGTTATTCAACGAACATCAAGTCGCCTTATCCGGGTTTTTTGTTGCCTTCTGAGATCGAGGTATTGCCCAGTGGGCACACTAAATTCCATATCTCAGCACAAGGCGGCTTAGATATCCGTCTCCCTGATCCCAATTATGACTGTGTCGATGCTTATGGTGCACCGTGCGACAATCTATGCGAATTTGCGTCTGAGGGGGAAACAGATGAATGTGGAATCAAGTTCATTGACGAATACAATAAGCCAAGCGGATCGTTTATGTTTGAGGAATGGGGTGTTTACTATCGGCCACAAGATATTGTACTTGACGAACCATCAGGTGAGAATCACGGTGAGTTGATAATCTATCAGATTGATGATGAAACGAAAATGCGTTTTGGTGCACAAGCCATCGTCACACATTTCGACAACTCTATTCCTGAAGTGCCTATTCCTATTGAGGATGTTTATGGTAATTACCGAACGATCGATGATGGCGAAGAAGGATCCTACTTCGGCGATGCCGCCTACGTATTCTCCGTTGATCACACGCCTTGCTACCCCGGTGATGAGAATTGTTTACAATGCGCCGCATACGGTGGTGAACTGAAACTTAAAAACAAAAAGGCGGAGTGGTGGATTGAAAACGCAGGACGAGAGGACTTAATCATCGATAGTATCTCTGTTAATTGGCCAGAATGTAATGGTGAGCTTCAGAAGATCAGGCTGGGTGGGAAAGTCATCTATAATCAGGCATTTGACCATCAGACTTGTGACCCGTTCAATCCTAACCCACTCTCATTCACCTGCGATCCCACTGTCGTAGGCGGCACCTTAACCGAATTTGAAAAGACACCAACCATCGGAGTTGGAAAAGACGCTAAACTAACACTGAACTTTGCCAATAAGAAAATCAACAAAGATCCTTGGAATTACACGATTTTGACGCAATTTAATGGCGGAGCCTGCGCTACCTCATTTGTTGATTTTCAGTATTATCTGAAAACTCTGGATAACTTTTTTGAGCTATTTTTTGCCCCCGTTTACACAGGTGTGAACGAGTGAAACCCCCCTGTATACGGGGGTGCGAACAGCCGTTTTAGACTTTTCCAGAGTTTTCAGGTATTATGCTGAATGAATCTTTCATTATGGCAACTACGTCCAAGATTTCGTAACTACTCGTGCCTCGGCAGTTGTCAATGATTCGATGTGTGAACTGATTAGCGGTTGCCATCGACAGCAATTCTAGCAGCTTGTCGGAAAAGTAGAGAAGCAAAGCGAAAATTAAGGTATTGGAGACATTTTTCGAAGGTTTTTCACCTGGCGGTAGACATAACGTTAGATTACTCATTCATAACGCATGGAAACAGTGCCCGATTTTGATAGTTGGGCGCGTTGAAGCAAGGTTTAGGCAGTATGCAAGACATGCAGACGCTTGAAATTGTAAGCCAGACAGACCAAGGTCCACTCGCCAGCGGCATTGTTCAGACCGCGGAGGGAGAACTGGCGAAAGCCCAACACCTCCTTGATGATGCCGATGACAGGTTCAACCGTGGATTTGCGCAAGCGATAGAGGGCGTTGCCGATATCAGTCTGGAGCTTGTAGGCCATTTTCTCTTTGGTAGAAGCATCCTCGGCGGGCGGCGACGGTTCGTCTGCGAAGAAAGAGCGCCAACTCAGATGATGTGGCGTACGCCCGGTGGCGATGTATGGTTCGATGCCTCGGGCCAGAAAACCATCGATATTGTCTTGGCTGAAATAGCCGTTATCGAGGCTAGCGGTTTCTGGTTTTCCTATTTCTTTCGGCACACTATCAATAGTAGGCAAGCCTGCCTGTTTGTCATTGGGTTCATTACTCAACCAGTCGCCGACAATCAAGCGGCTGTCGTGGTCAACGACGGCTTGGACATTGTAATGTTGGTCGACGCCTTTGTTGGTCGAGTTTTTCATAATGCGAGAGTCTGGATCGGTGAAGTTGTACTGGTCTTTGTCTTGTGGCCCCGGAGTTGGTGGTTTGGGCGTAGGCCCCCGTGGTTTTTGTCCTTTTTGTGCTGCTTTTTCCTCCCGTTCCCGCATTTTCTCCTCATATTCTGCCAGTTCCGCTTCATAATGGGCCTGGGCACGAGCTTCCAGAACTTCTTTCGCTTTAGCCAGACGGGCCAGTTGTTGTTGACGACGCTCGATTTCAGCCTCAACATCCATCTCAGCCGGCAATTCACCCCCATCCGCCGCTTCGGCCAGGACGAACAACTCCTCCACTTCTCCCTGCAAAAAGGCTTCAATCGCCAATAGACGCTTGTAGCTCACCGCCTTGCTCTTGGAGGCATCTGCATGAATCTTACTTCCATCCACGCTGACGTTCCCCAACTGCAAATAGCCCATCTCCTGCCCTATCAACAGGATTTGTACAAACAAGTCCTTCAGCTCAAACAGAAACTGCTTGCGAAAGCCTGCTATCGTCGCATGGTCCGGATGCATATCGTCAGCGATGAACCGAAACGGAATCACTTCATACGTGGCACGTTCTATCTTTCGGGAACTGAACACACCCGTCGCATACCCATAGAACAGCAACCCCAACAAAACCTCTGGCGCATATGGCGGCGCACCCAGCTTGGCATACTGGCCGTAAATCGAACTCAAGTCTAGCTGAGAGATGATATCCACTATGAAGTGCACCAGATGTTCTCGTGGCAATACCTCTCTCAGGCTGATTTGCATGGGGTGTGTCCTAAATGAGTTGGAGACACAGCACATCTGGTAAACTGAAGGTGGCAAGACAATCGGCCATCAAACAAACCC
>JAAENG010000296.1 GCA_024224665.1 Chloroflexota bacterium
ACAGCGTGCGACTCCTGGCGCCCGATGATACGGTACTAGATAGCCACAGCTATCTAGAAAATCCTGGCTCAGGCATAGCCTGGTCGAGATATCCCGATGGCGGCGATTGGCGTAACGACCTCCCGCAAAGCCCGGGTCAAACCAATCCCCAACCTCCTACTGCAACACCTACCGCCACCTTCACGCCGACCCCCACGATCACGAACACACCACAACCACAAGCTTCTGCAACTCACACAGCCACGCCCATCCCGATTCCAGATGGCGTCCGCATAAACGAGTATCTTGCCGCTCCGGCCAGTGGTGCAATCGAATACGTCGAATTGTTCAACAGCAATCCCTTTGATGTCGACCTGAGTGGCTGGCAGATCGACGACATCGCCGGTGGCAGCAGCCCCTACTCAATTCCCCTCGATACATTCATACCCGCGCAGAGCTTCTATCTGGCTTTGCGAGACCTGGGTTTGAACAATAGCGAAGATACAGTGAGGCTTATCGCTCCTGATGGTTACGTTGAGTTATTCAACCACCAATCCTTGACTCACTTCACTTTTCTATACCACAAAAACGAACACTTGTGCTATTCTGTGGCTAACGACTAAGCGCCCGGATAGCCTGTTGGGGGAACAGGCAGCGTTGATCAATCCGGGCGCTTTTGTATGGGGTAGAGGGGTCGTTTCGCGCCACAAATATTCTTGACGAAATATATCTCAGCTGGTACGATGTATGCACCCCGTTATTCACAACCCTATAGTTTTTCAGAAAGTGCACACACTCGTGTCATGGGCCAGGCGGCAGCACCGTTATTTAGCCTGTTGCTTTGGTCGTCCAAGGATTAGGTTGGCGATGTTATGGAGCGTCTTAAGCCAGGTATTTTATTTTTGATACTGATAGTTGGGTTGTCCTTTGTGTTCGGATGGCAAGAGGCAGTCGCGTCTACTCTTGAGCGGCGCCAAAGGAGCGACGTTCGTGATGTTGAACGTTCGCCGTTGAGTTCGATGTCATCAGTTCAAACGATCGAAGGTGTTGTCATCAACGAATACTTGGCGGCGCCTTCTTCGGGCAACAGTGAGTACGTAGAGCTCTACAACACCAACGATTTCGCGGTCGACCTGACGGATGCGCAGATCGATGACATCGTGGGGGGCTCCAGCCCATACACGATTCCGTCTGACAACGCCCTCATACCAGCACGGGGTCACCGGCTCTACGAACGTAGCTTCGGCCTGAACAACAGTGGTGATTCTGTAAGGCTGATAGCAGCAGATGGTTCAGTGGCCGACATTCACAGCTACAGCAGCAACCCAGGCAGTGATATTCCCTGGTCGAGATCACCGGATGGCGGGGTTTGGCGAGATGATCTGCCGCAGAGCCCCGGAGAACCCAATCCAGGCCCACCAACATCAACCCCCACGCCCATCCCTCCGCCCAGCGGCGTGTTAATCAACGAATATCTGCCTGCCCCGGCTAGCGGTGAAAGTGAATATGTAGAACTCTTCAACACGAACACCTTTGCCATCGACCTCAACGGCTGGCAGATCGATGACATCGAAGGTGGGAGCAGCCCCTATACTCTTGATGTGGTGATTCCGGCGCAAGGCCATGTGGTCGAGTATCATGGTTTCGGCCTCAACAATGGCGGAGATACGGTCCGATTACTTGCAGTGGATGGCAGCCTGCGCGACAGCCACAGCTATAGCAGTAATCCCGGCACCGATATACCCTGGTCTCGTTTTCCGGATGGCGGTACATGGCGAACTGATCTGCCGCAGAGCCCCGGTCTGCCTAACTCAGCATCGCCCACAGCTACGTGGACGCCCACAGCAACGTGGACACCCACCCATACCGCCACCTTAACACAGACCCCAACAACACAGCCCTCCACTTTCACGCCAACGCCAATGCCAACGGCTCTAGCTACTGGCATTGTCTTGAACGAGTACCTTCCGGCCCCTTCAACCGGGAACAGCGAATATGTCGAACTGCATAACCTGAACACCTTTGAAGTCGATCTGAGTGATTGGCAGATCGATGATATCGAAGGGGGTAGCAGTCCCTATACGTTCGCCAGCGGCTCGTCCATCGCAGCGCTGGGCTATGAGGTTGTTTACCACAGTTTTGGCTTCAACAACAGCGGAGATACAGTCAGATTGATCGCGGCAGATGGCGCCGTGCGCGATAGCCATAGCTATGCAGGCAACCCGGGGACCGATATTGCCTGGTCTCGGTATCCTAACGGCTCAGGAGCCTGGCGTAACGATCTGGCTCAGAGCCCGGGCCAGCCTAACCCAGCGCCCCCCACCTCGACACCTACTGCAACCTTTACATCGATTCCGACACCTACGCCGACCCCCACGATCACGCCCACACCACAACCACAAGCTTCTGCAACCCACACACCCACGCCCACCCCGATCCCAGATGGCGTCCGCATAAACGAGTATTTAGCAGCTCCGGCCAGTGGTGAAAGCGAGTACGTCGAATTGTTCAACAGCAACCCCTTTGACGTCGACCTCAGTGACTGGCAGATCGATGACATCGCCGGCGGCAGCAGCCCCTATCGCTTGAGTTCGGGGAGTGTTATCCCCGC
>JAAENG010000297.1 GCA_024224665.1 Chloroflexota bacterium
AAACGCCGAGGCTGTTTTGATGTTGCGCTCCTATTTCAAAGCCGGGCGTTGGAAAAACTTCTGCCAATTGGCCAATTCTCACCTCTCTCTTTTGGCTTCATGACCCTATTTCTGCAAGCGTGAAAATGGGAATGCGCCCTCGTATTGCAGCCAACCGCCGCCGATACGCCTGCCATCGGGAACGTGTAATATCCAGTCTGGGTGCGTTTCTTTGAGATGGACGTTGGTAAACACGTTCATGTAAGCCATGGTGCGCAGGCCTTCGGCGCCCAGTGCGGCCGTCATCAGCTCGACATAATCACACGTAAGCCCCGGATGTGTGACGCCCCATGGTTCTGCCGGAAAGAAACAGAATCCGTGATGGTCGTGCACGAAGATCTCCACGGCCTCGGTACCGCTGTCACGGATCATGCGCGCTTGTGTTGCAGCAAGTTCTGGGGTCATAGCTTCGGCCACGCCTGACATCCAATGCGGCTGATGGTAATCGAGATGCAGTTTGCGATAGGTACGGTGGTGCCAGGTCTGTTCAGTCATGTTAGATTTGCTCTATGTGCTCTGATAACTAGGGTTTTGACATGTTACTTAGGTAAGCCTGGCCAAAACTACAAAGCGCCCTCATGCGCTGTAACCAGACCCTGATGGGTCTTCGCATTTTCAGCCCGATACTTCCAGTATCTGATCGAGAATGCCTATCTCTTGCGAAACGCTCCACTACAGTCTACGCCGAAGCGCTGTCGAGTGACATCATCTGCTCGGGGCTGAGACTTACATCTTGTGCACCCAGGATCTCGTGCAACTGCTCCATGGTCGTAGCTCCGATAACGGGGATCACGGCAGGAGTGCTCTGCATCATCCAGGCCAGCACAACCTGGTTGGCGGTGGCGTTTACTTCCTCTGCCACAGTCTTTAGCGCCGCCAGACGGGCATCGCTGGCAGGTCTCGATCAGATACTGACCGGCGCCAGCCGTTTGCTTTGTCCGAGGTTAGCGTAATAACCAAATTCATTTGCAGTTTCATAAATAGCTATGATGTTCTCGAGTGAAATGTCCTCGATGTAGTCTTGGCTGCCGGAAAGGATAAAACCCCCGCCCGGTGCAACGTGTTGTAAACGGTGCAACACCTCCCGGCGGATATCCTCTGTCGTGCCGTTGGGCAGCGTCCCTTGCGTGTCTATCGAACCGTGGAAGGTGACAACATCACCGAAATCTCGTTTGAGGCCGGCGACATCCATGCCGACGGCCCCTACCTGAATCGGGTCGAGCACATCCACTCCCAGGTCGATGAGATCGGGTAGAACGGCGCGTACACTACCGCAACTATGCTGCATGATCTTGAGATCGTAGGATTTTGCCAGGCCGTAGAGGCGTTCGAGCTGGGGAACGACAAAGGTACGGAAATGCTCGGGACTCATAAAGGGTCCGATCTTAGTGCCGTAATCATCTCCCATGAAAAAGATATCGAGGTTGCCCTTGGCGGCCTCGAACATGCGCCTGGATGTCTCGTAGTAGAAATCGGTGATACGCGTCAGCAGGCGGTGGGCAACGGCGGGCATGGTGTAGAGCGCCAACAGGAATTCCTCTGTGCCCATCATTTCCAGGGCGTAGGTAAAGAAAGGGCTCCAATCTCCACCGCATACTGCGTACTCCCCAAAGCGCGCACACTGTTCGCTATAGCTCTCGTAATCATAGGCGTCCGGGTCGGGGAATGGGTAGGCATCTACCTCGGCGACAGAGGTAATATGGGCCAAGGGATGGACGACTGGGTAGTTCTCGGCGGATTGAACGACGCCCCACATATCGATGTGGCTGCCATCTTCAAGTTCGATGGGTGGTGGGCCCAGATAACGCGCTCGCACGATGCGCAGATCAACATTTAGATATTGCAATAGCGCTTCAGGGTACTCCTGCCAATGGTTCCACCCACAGGTCGGATCCAGCGACAGTTTCTCGCAGAGTCCCTCACTGATCTCACGCCAGGCGCCATATCCTAACGGCACTCTATCGGGTTCCTGGTGATCGATCGCCTTTAGCACGCGCTCTTTGGCATTCATGTCTGTTCACCTTTTGCTCAGCTGTTCATATACTTCGTTGTAGTAAAGCGCATTCTCCACCGGCGTATTGGCAGGAATGTGGTTACCCACCGCCAGGAAATAGCCGGGGCAATCTCGTCCCAGCTGGATACAGCGCTCTACCTCAGCCCGGATTTCGGGTTTGGTCCCCCACAGCAGCACCCTGGTATCGGCATTGCCGACAATGACGTGCGTCTGGCCGTATCGCTTGACGATGTAGTCGAGATCGGTCATGGGCTCGAAAACGAAGCCGTGCACACCACAGGCCGCGATGTCATCGATGAATTCGTTGAAGTTGCCGTCGGAACAGAACATCACTCGTTTGCCACTTTCCAGCAGAGGCGCCAGATATTTTTTGTAGTTGGGGAAGACGTACTGGCGGTACCAGGCCGGGTTACAGAAAGGGCCCGAGGACCAGACGATGTCGTCGTGCATCATGATCACGGGGATATCTGTTTCGGCCAGGGCATCGTAGTATTGCTGCATCCACAAGGCGTATCGGTTGGCCATGGCCCCAAAGCGCTCCGCATCCACACCCATGGCCAGCAGCAACATGTCCCAGCCAAAGAGGCCGATAAAACCGGAAATCAGGGTGACATAGGTGCCGGTCATGTTGGCGGCGAAGGGATAGGAGGCACAACTGGCCTGGTAGTGCGCTTCAAAGCGAGCGATCAGTTCGTTCTGGTTACTCTGTCCCAACTGTTCCCAGGGGTCGAAATCAAGTACCTGCTCGGGGTCGGTAAAAGAGCTGGGTTTGGTTTCTCTGCGGTCAACGCCTCCGGCCGCGTATACGGCGTGCCCCATATCGGTGTACAGATCGCCGAACTCGTCGTGAGAAATGAGGGTGTTCCAAATGAAATCGTAGTTCCAGGCCTGCATGAAGGCGATCCCGGCATCTTTCTGAGTACGCTCTGAACTCTCCACCTCTACATCGAGGCCGGTCACCGCCTTGATCAGCTCCCAATGCCCTTCGGCGGAGTACTCGGTGCGGGGTATGCGGTCCGGCATTTGCATGTGGATGGCGGCCCAGCCATCTTCGTATGACATGTTTACCTACTTACGTGATTTCGACGTTGTGTTGAGGTCATTGCAGATGTTCTGGAACCCCAATACGACCTGGAACTCAGGCCAAGAGAAAAACTACGCACTGATGTGATGCGTGCGTTACCACCTATGGACGTCAGGTTTCCCGACTCAGGAAGAGTCTAGCGATTGTTCCCAGACTGCGCTGATGAGATCCGGCCCCGCTGGGGCAGGTAGCAAGTAGCAGGTCGCAGGTGCGAGTTCAATTCGGTTGCAGGAGGTTGAACTTGCCACTTGCCACACACATCGACAAACAGTTGTCGATCATTTTGCGTAAGCGCCTATTCGAACCTGTGATCCTTGCTTGTTACCCTTTTCGACCTGTCTGCAAGTGCCCCCCCTTCACTCTCCTGCTCAGGCATGCGACCATTCATACGAAATTGAATTTCTGACAAGTTCTCCACAAATAGCTGAAAGCGAGAGAGGGCTTTGTTCATGTTGGGGTGGTGCTCACACATCAGTTGTTCCGGTTCGATCTGAGAACGATAGGCAGTGAGAACAGCCTCCGCTTGCTCATTTGTCTCCATGTCTAGATAGCTTGAAGAAAGCCTGAGTGAGAGCTGCGAGGGTGGTGAGCCGAAGACCGAACCTGGTAAGGTGGCCAGCTGGTAGGTTTCAAGTAAGTGTACTGCCAGTTGGGCAGAGGTATGTATGCCGAGTGCGCTCAACGGTTCCCGCCACCGGTCGAAATCGGGGAAGAGATAAAAAGCGCCATCTGCTTGGGGACAGCGTATTCCGATGTTGGTCAAACCTCGCCACAAATACTGCGTGCGAATACCATGGATGTTTGCGCATTCGTCGATATACTGAATTATATCAGGATGCCCACTGTAGGCAAGCATAGCCGCATATTGTACGGGTGAAGTTGTTGCCGACCAAGTCTCACTGGCGATGGTCCGCACAGCACGCATGACTTGTGCTCCGGGCTTTGTGGCGGGCAAAATAGCCACCCCCAAACGCCACCCCCCCAACGACAGATGCTTGCTCAAACCGCCCAACAACACCGTACCTTCAGGATAGTACCTTGCAATTGAATGGGGTGTGTCCTAAATGAGTTGGAGACACAGCATATCTGGTAAACTGAAGGTGTCAAAACAACCGACCTACAAACAAACCAGGAGAGAAGCTATGTCATCCAACTCAGAAGAGATTGTACAAGAGATTCGCCAAGAGTTC
>JAAENG010000298.1 GCA_024224665.1 Chloroflexota bacterium
CCATAGGCCCGGGTCTGCTCATCGGGCAGCGTGGTCAGGAACTTGATGTCGCGAATCAGATGAGCGATGCAAAACTGCACCAGCACATTGAAGTCCTTCATGTACTTGCGGTAGGCCGAGAAGTAGTCACAGCCAATGGTGCCCTCGAACTCCCGTCCCAACATCTCGATGAGGACTTGGGAGCCGCGCGATTTATCGATGCGAAACAGCACATACAAATCCGCCTTGAAGACCCATGTCCAGAACAGATCGCCGTTGTCTTTATGGCCCGTCTCATCGACATTCAGGGTGGTCTCCAAGGGCAGGCGATTGAGTAGTTGCTCATAAGAGGGCGCCAGCGCCTGGCTGACCTTCTGGATCAGCTTTGCCAGATAACCCCGGCTGACGGTTACACCGATGACATCGCGCAGGAATTTGCGGATGGTGGAGAACGAGGCATGGCAGCCGTTTTTCATATACGCCACCAACGCGGTGAGTCGCGCCTTGAACAGGCCCTCTTTGAGGACCTCATC
>JAAENG010000299.1 GCA_024224665.1 Chloroflexota bacterium
ATTGCCGGCATCGACCTGGGTGTTGATCAGGGCCTCGAATTCCTTGGTGCCGGTGTATTGCACATCGATACCGGTGGCATCCTCGAAAGGTTCGACTGCCTTCTCCATCTTGATACCATCTTCTTCAGTCATGACACCGAGTAAGGTAACAACGCTGTCGGCGAATTCACCGGCGTTGGCTCGATCCAAATGTTCCAGACCGGTTGATTCCATTGCCGGCGCGTCGGCGGGTTCCTCTACTGGCTCTTCTACCGGCGCTTCCGTGGGTTCGGGCGCCGGTGCTTCGGTTGCGGCAGGTTCAGGGACGGCAGTTGGCCCTTCTTCGCCGCCGCCGCATGCTGCCAGAACGAGCACAAAAATGGCCAGTATCGATAAGGCGATCCATCGTTGTTTTTTCATGAGTTTGGTTTCTCCTCAGAGTGAGTGGGGTTTGGTGAGTTGGTGATCAGTTGATGCTGAATGGGGCCTAATTGGAATATATACCTCCGTGAAACTGTCTCAGGGTTGCATCCGCTTGATGCGGTCTTGCACATCTTCTGCGAAGCGATTGATGTGTGTGAAAATATAGGTCTCGATGTCAGGCGCTGACTCTTCGATCAGGGGCGACAGATCCATGCCGAAATTAATTCCGGTCATGACATCGCTGGCATGAGAATCGAAATAGGTGGCATTGGCCCTGCGCCGGCCCATGGTGGCCAGGTCGTAACGTTTGCCGCCGGTCACCTGCGAATCGAATAAGCCTACCAGCGCCATCTGCAGGCCTTCGAACTCACTGGTGTCGAAGGCCACTTTATGCGTATCGACCATCCAATCCAGATCTCGCCAGACTTCACAGCCGTATAGTTTTTTGGGGCGGGAAGCAGGGGGCAGACTACGAATGGCTTGCACCACTTTGGTGGCGACGCCGACATGGGTATCATGTTTATCAGCGAAATTGTGGGTGTAAATGATCTGCGGCCGGGCGGCATCGATCAGTTGGGCGATATCTTCGGTCGGGGTCGTATTTTTACCCTCTTTAATCGCCCAGCTAGGGTAATCGAGGAGCGCCTGGGCCGCGTATTCGCCCACAAAGGCGGCTTTTTTCTGCTCCTGGTTGCGCACTTCATACATCTGGTCGTCGCTAAAGTCAGCGTATATGCCGGCACGGGAGCATCCTCGGCCATCGCTGACGATCACACCGCTGAACCATTTGTCGGTACGGCCATAGCAAGCCAGGATGCCATCGATGGCCATGATCTCCAGATCATCGTGGTGTGAGCCAATGCCCATGTGCGTGGTGCGCGCCAGGGCTTCAGCTTCAGGTAGACCGTCAGGGATGTAGAGTTGAGAGGTGGGAATGTGGAAGTTCATGGGTGGCGGGATGAAGCAATGTGTGAGAAAGAAGGAGGTAAATGAGGGAGCTGTTGGCGGCTATTTGTTGGTTGTTGATTGTAGATTCGGCAAGCTGGCGGCGGCGATCGACTGGCCCACACGGCGGCTTTTCTCGTCGGGAAGTTGAATGTTGATGTGCGAGAGTTCAGGGAATTCGGCGGCAAGTACCTTTTTGGCATTGTCGAGGATGAGGAGTCCACCCCTGCCTGAGGTCACGCGGCCGAGGATTAGCACATGCCTGAGATCGTAAAAATCGGCATAGTGGGCCAGAGTGTAGCCCAGGTAGATGCCGATGCTCTCCCAGATCTGGCGAGCACCTTCATGGCCGGATTCAAGGTAGTTTTGCACGGATTTCAATTTAGCTGCTTTGGTCTCGCCCATCGGCTCGATCCCAACCTTGGGAGCCAGACGGAACACACATTGTTGTGAGAAGTAAAGTGCCCCCACCCCCTTGTCGCCCGACCATTCATCCACCGGGGCCTCGGGATTATAATCCACCGGTGCGAAGGCTAACTCATTCAACCAACCGGTGATGTTCCCGTTCACGTTCACATACCCGGCCGCCTCACTGGATCCCATGGCCACACCAAGGATGCCATTGTCTTCCAACGACATAGACCCGGCCAAGGCTGTCACTTCACCATCATTGACGATTTCCAACGGCACAGCGTATTCGTCACGGATACGTAGGAACATGTTGCGGATGGCGTCGAAACAATCGTCGGGGATACCGCGAAACAGAGAGGCAACACGTGGCTGGTTGTTGACATAGACACCGGCTGAGCTGCCACCGATGGCATCGACTTGAGGCATTTGGGCCGCAGCTTCTTTCAGGGCTGCGGTTACACGTTGGTAATGGTAGGCGGGATCGGTCTGAATCACAGGCTCCCAAACGATCTCATTGCTGTAAATCGCTGTGCCATCAACGACGGCTGATACCTTGACATCTGAAGCGCCCAAATCAAAACCGATGCGATAGCCACCCAGATGCCTGCCCAGCGCCTGCCCGCTCTCGTTGCGAGGTGGCACTTCTTCGGCGCTACATGCCACGATTTCAAAGGGTATCAGATAGACTTTCTCCCCCATGAAATGATAGTCAAAGGCGCGATCGCCTTGTGGCGAATAGACCCTTTTTAGATACTCCCCGATAGCGGTGGGGCCGCCGACGTAGACTTTGCCCCCACCACGTTGCCACAGCAGGAATTTGAGTAGCCGTTCCGCATAGTAGAGGTTTTCTTCAGCACGTCGGTGATCGCCGGAGAAGACGGCCGTTTCAAAACGTGAGACAGAGCCATCGGCGCGTTCCAGGCCGAAGATGAGAGCTGATCCCCCACCCGCTTCTACGACCGCCTGCCGAAACGAGCGATTGGCGAGAACGGCAGGCTTATAGTCCGGATCGAGAGGAGGTGTAATGTTCGGAGCGATACGTTGTAAAGACATGCGGTTTACCTCAAAGGTAATTGGCTGATATGTTTGATCGTGAGCGTTTTGAATTCATCTGACCAGTTCGAGTTCATTGGCTAACACCAGGGCGGCCGCGCCGAGAATGACGATATCAGTACCGAGGGAACTAGTGGTCACAACAGTATGCTCGGCCAAGGGTGACAGCGCTCTCCGCCTCATCTCCTGAAGCAACGGCTGAACCAGAGCATCGCCAAAACGGGCGGCGCTACCGGCGATGACCACATGCCGAATATTGAGAATACTGACCAAACCTGCCACGGATAAGCCCAGGTACTTACCGGCATTATTCAAGACATTTTCAAGCGCAGGATCGCCTGATGTCACGGCGCTCAACACGGTTTCGGTGTTGACGTCTGAGGGTGAGCTGGCCAGATCGTTCAGGAGTGATTGCGGTGAACTGGTTGCAATCATGCGTGCCTGGCGCACAATAGCACGGGTACTGGAGATCGTCTCCAAACATCCGAAATTCCCGCAGCGACAGGGTTCGCCTCCCTCGACCACCTTGAAATGGCCTATCTCCCCAGCGCCGAAATCATCGCCATAATAAAGGCTACCACCGATGATTATGCCAGAACCGATCCCGCGCCCTACCTTCAACACCACCAGATTCTCTGTATCCCGCCGTTCACCGAATGTGTACTCAGCCAAAGCGGCGACCTGACCATCATTGGCGATATAGGTAGGCAAGCTATAGCGCTCTGTCAAGATGTCGGCCAGCGGCAAGTTTTGCCAGTCGAGATTGACAGCTGTGCGTACCACGCCGTGGTCGGCGTCCATCAAGCCGGGCGTGCCAATGCCGATGCCTAGGAGGGGTTTATTTGCCAGCGCCAGCAGTTCCTCAAGCAGTTTGTGCACCAAGGCCAGGGCTGCCTTACCATCTCGTTCAAGAATGGGTTCGCTGCTGTGATGTTGGATCTCTCCCCGCAGGTTTATGACTGCACCACGAAATTCGCTGTTCGCCAGATCGATGCCGATGATCTGACGGGCGTCATCCACAACGCTAAGCAGCGTCGCCGGTTTGCCACCGACAGAAGATGTGACCCCCACCTCAGCTACCAGCCCCTCCTCCATCAGTTCGGCGACGATCGTGGAAACCGTGGGGCGGGTCAAAGCGGTTGATCGAGATACAGCAGCACGGCTGATCTCTTTTTCGCCATAGATCGTTGTCAGGATCAGCCGCTTGTTGTGTTCTTTGGTTTGCGCTTTGGTTGCTTTCTGGTGTGTCAGCAGCGATTGTCCAGAGCCACTAAGTAAGTTAAATTAATTAACTAAGTCGAGTATAGCGTAGGATCGATGGCCTGTCAAGGTCTAATTTCAGTCGACGAAACAGATTATCGAGAAGATATTGAGATCTGAGTATATGACGTGGATCATGGTCAGGTGCGCTGAAGCCTGATATAGTTGCTTTCAACAATCGATCCTATTTGTCACTCAAAAGAAATGAGGTGCGATCATGGACGATCTTACGCGTCGGGATTTCTTACGTTTGTTGGGAGCAACGGGCATTGGCGCGTTGAGCGCAAGCAGCCTGCTAAGTGGGTGCGGTGGCCAAACGCCGCCAGCAGATGCAATCATTCAAGAAACCAATGCCGAACAACCCGCTAGCACGCCGGTTGAAAAGATATCCGATTTCAGTGTTCCGGATATGGTGGTGGTCAGAAGCGGAGATCCAGAACAAATGGTGCATCGGGCTTTGCTGGCATTGGGCGGTATAGAGAAATTCGTAAGCGCCGGAGATGATGTGATCGTCAAGCCCAACATCTGTCACAGCTATCACACTTATGAATATGCAACGACCACGAATCCCTGGGTGGTAGGCGCGCTGGCCAAGCTGTGTAAAGAGGCAGGTGCGAAGCGCGTTCGGGTCATGGATAGCCCCTTTGGCGGTAGTATTGAAGAAGCCTACATTCGCACTGGCATCAAGGAGCAGGTGAATCAGGCCGGGGGTGACATGGCGCCGATGAGCGCGCTGGGCTATATCGAGACAGATATCCCTCAGGGCGAAGATTTGCAGCGTTGGCAGATCTACGATGACATACTCAAAGCCGACGTGGTCATCAATGTACCAATCGCTAAGCATCATCACCTTGCCGGCTTAACGCTGGGCATGAAAAACCTGATGGGCGTGATCACCAACCGCTCTGCGCTACATAGTAACCTTGGACAACGCCTGGCAGATATAAACAGCCGAGTTCGGCCCACACTCACGATTGTAGATGCTGTGCGCATGCTCATGGCCCACGGGCCAACCGGCGGCAGTCTCGATGATGTCAAGCAAATGGATACCATCATCGCCAGCACAGACATCGTCGCCGCCGATAGCTATGCAGCAACGTTGTTCGATTTACAGCCCGATGATCTGGCTTATGTGCGGGCGGGCACGGCGATGGGCTTGGGACGAAGCGATCTCAAAGCTCTGCGCATCGAGGAGATCGACGTTGGCAGCTAGAGCCAGGTGGGCCTGGAATCGCCGGCGCTGGGTGACGTTGAGAAAAGCCGTCCAAGGTCTGTCGCTGGTGATCTTCTTACTGCTATTCCTTGGGTCACGGCAAGGTGGATGGCCGGCGAGTCTTGTCAATATCCCGATGCGACTTGATCCCCTGCTCATGTTGGCGCAGACCATTGCTGGGGGCGTTTTGCTGCTTGGTGCGGCACTTGCCCTTGTAACTGTCGTATTGACCTTGGTTTTCGGCCGAGCATGGTGTGGCTGGTTGTGTCCCCTGGGGACGGTCCTTGATATCTTCTCATTGCGCCATTTGCGTGGCAAACGCCCACCACCCTCTGATACTCTGCGAAGTGGCAAGTATGTCCTGCTGGTCGTAACCCTATTGGCGGCCCTGCTGGGAAATCTCACACTGTTGATTTTCGATCCCATCACCATAGTATTTCGCACGCTTTCAACCAGTATCTGGCCAGCCCTTGATCACCTGGTATTTGGCATGGAGCGGCTCTTAATTCGGGCGCCTATGCTCAGGGAAACTATCATCAGTTTTGATATATTGATCCGGCCAGCTGTCTTCTCACACGAACCTGGATTTACACGGTACCCCCTCTTTTTCGCGGCGCTGTTTCTCACGCTTATTCTACTGAATCTATATGCCCCTCGCTTCTGGTGTCGCTATCTCTGTCCCCTGGGTGGTCTACTGGGCTTAATTAGTAAAGTCGCAATCATTCGCCGGGAAGTCGATGCTAATTGTACACAGTGTAGTGCTTGCGCTCTTGTCTGCCCGACCGGGGCTATCGATCCTGAGAACGGATACGCCAGCGACCCTGGTGAATGCACGATGTGCATGAACTGTGTCGCCGCTTGTGCTCGCAATGGAACCACTTTTCCTATTCATTTATCATCTGCCAGTTGGCAACACCACGATCCGAGCAGGCGACAAGTGCTGGTCGCTGCCGGCGCGGCAATCGCCGGTATCGCTTTGATGCGCAGCGATGCAGTAGCCTTTCGCACACATCCCTTTCGATTACGTCCTCCGGGAACGAGTGAAGATCAGTTTCTTAGTCAGTGCCTTCGCTGCGCCGAATGCAGCCGAGCTTGTCCGACTACTGTCATTCAGCCATCATTGTACGAAGCTGGAATCGAGGGTATGTGGACGCCGGTGCTCGTGCCACGGCTGGGGTATTGCGACTATTCCTGCAATGCCTGTGGTCAGGTGTGCCCCACCCAGGCGATCCCAGCTCTGTCCTTGGAGGAGAAGCGGCAGCAGGTAGTGGGACAGGCAGTCATTGATCGGAATCGGTGTATTCCATGGGCCGACGCTACTGCCTGCATTGTATGTGAGGAAATGTGTCCTACGCCTGAAAAGGCGATCAGGTTGGAACAAGTAGAAGTACAGAAGGAGGATGGGGAGACTGTGGCTATTCAACGTCCATATGTAGTACGTGACCTGTGCATAGGCTGTGGCATTTGCGAATACAAATGCCCGTTAGAAGGCGTGGCAGCGATCCGGGTTTATGTGCCCAGCGTTTTATCACCTTCTCTGCCGGTGACCTAACTCAAAGCAGTTTCATTCATCGCCACCCTATTGCTGCCCCAACAACCCGTAGTCGGTTGGTCTGGCTATATTTACTTAAACAGGGGTTTTTTGTCTATGTCACACACTTGACTATACTACTCATGCGAGTAGGCTCAGACGGGGAGAAGCTAACACGCCCTATCTGATTTCTGTACTCATACTATTGGCTTTGACTACCGTGATTTACGCAGGCGGCGATACGCTATACATGCCACTGCTTGCGCGTTCGCTAAGGCAGGACACGGGCCAGTCAATAAGTTCATGGGCTTTCCGATCTACGATTTGCGTTTACCGACCGTCGACGCACAGCTCGTAGCTCGTCAATCATAGATGTTCAACCACAATTCGTTCTATCTAATTCAAAAGGAGTTACAAGCATGGCTAACAAGAACAATCAAGTGATCATTGCCTGCTTCAGCGGCGCGGACAAGGCCGATGCCGCGGCCAATCAACTCAAGGTTTGGGACAAGGCCAATGACGCTGTAAAGTTGGGCGGCATTGGCATTCTCGTCTGGGAAGATGGCAAGATCAAGACGCGCAAAGTCGGCGGCCGCGCGGCGGGAGCGGGCGCCAAATGGGGCATGATTCTGGGTATCACAACCGGCATTCTATCAGGCGGCGTGACCTTGATCGGCGGCGCGGTAGCCGGTGCAGCCAGCGGTGCGGTGCTCGGGGCGCTCTTCCACAAGGGCATCGGCCTGAGCGATGACGACAAAGCGGAACTGGAACAGCACCTACAGCAGGGTGGCGCAGCATTGGTTGTCATGGCCGATGAAGACGAAGTTGCGGAGACCGGTGCAGAACTCGGTTCTCTTGGCGGCGACGTCGCCAGTTTTGAAGTGCCGCAGGAGACGATGGAAAAGGTCGAGGCTGCCGAGGATGTACAGCTATCAACGGCGCGTGACAAAATCCTGAAAACACCGGCTCCCTAATCACCGCATAGAATATACCTTCAGAAGACAGTCAGAATCAAAAGGAGGTGCAGGAAATGCTACAAGCGGAGGACTACATCATGATCATGGGGATGACCAATATGTGTCCGCGGATATACGCTGATTTAAGATTAAGTGCGATCTGCAGAAGAATCATTAATCTTTAGACATTGATCTTTGGTTCTGTTCGCAATCGCAAACTTGGATTTGTTAAAGATGCAAACTCGGCGGAATGAACCATGCCCATTTTCTGGATTCAAATGGTAGGAATCAAGGTCAAAGAGCTCAGTTTGGGAACCGAGACGGCGGCAAGAATGAACTGAAAGCGCGCCAAGAGCGCCTGATTCTGATTTAAGAATCGGTAGGCTGGTCAGAGTCAGCGACTGCGGTTGACCACTACGACGAATCGAGGATGACATAACCAGTGATTTTGTAACCATAGAGGAGGGCACGCCAGATATCTTCCATGCAGTCGAATTCCAACGAGTAAAGCAAAGCCCGCATATGTTCCCACAGGCGTTTGCCGCTGCCTTTTTTTGCAGAACCGCTTGGAACAATTGGCAGGCGAGTTGTTGGGCTTGGTCGAGCAGAAAGGCCAGCATCATCAGCATGGCGAAGAGGACGGAAAGATGATGTTCGCCATGACCAAAGTTGTGTTCAAAGTGGTAGCCTTGATTCTTGAGTGTATTGAAGGTTTCGTTCTCA
>JAAENG010000300.1 GCA_024224665.1 Chloroflexota bacterium
ACTCTCTTTTCGGCTTCGCTCAACGTAAGCCGGGTTGCCTGGGATGTGGTTTTCCCAGGATACAAGATTATCGCTGCTCGGGCTCAAGGGACCTCTTTTGGGCATGTGGTGGATGACTATTATGTGGAACTCTCAGGCACCAGTATGGCGACACCCCATGCGTCGGGGGTGACTGCTCTGTTGCTAGAAGCGGAATCGGACCTGCAGCCCTCGCAGATAAAGGACAGACTGAAGTCAACGGCCATTGATCTGGGTCTCGATGCCAACACGCAAGGAACGGGCCGTGCAGATGCCTACGCAGCCTGGGAAGCCGGCCAGGATGAACCCGATCCGGAACCAGACCCCACGCCCGAACCTGATCCTACACCGGAGCCGGATCCCACACCCGAACCGGATCCTGATCCTACACCGGAGCCGGACCCCCCGACCACACCGCCACCTGCGGGCGGTTGTCTGCTGTCGATACTAACCGCCTTCATGCTCTATTAGCAACATGTACCGAGACATTCACGTTGCGGTAGCTATAGCGGATCAAGAACCGGCCTCTACCTCGCGCACTATCCCTTCTGCCTCCTTGAGCAACTGCTCTGCTTGTGGTTCGGGCACATTAGAGACGCGGAAATAGCGCTCCACTAATTCCAGTGGCGCCATGGCTTCCACGTTGACCGCGCCCAAACGGCTGCGTGTACCCCAATCGATCTCTTTGATGATCCCGGCCAGGGTATAACACTGAGACAGCGCCGCGCGAATCACCCGCTCATTGAGCAGAGCGTCCTGGTCGGTGCGCAGTTGCAGCCGCACTCGCACGATGGCATCGGCCACATCCCGTGTTTGGATCGCCCGAATGACGGCCTCTGTGGGATCTTGTTCTTCCCTGAGATCACAATCGATAGTGACAAAACGTCGGGCTTCATGCCGGTAGTGGGTGATGAATTCATAGATGGTGTGCCCGCGTGAGACTTGAGCGAGCACCCAGCCTTTGGGTTCACGCGCTTCGCCAAAATCGATACGTTCGACGCTGCCGCTGTAGACCACAGGCGGATGCCCCTTTTTGTTGAGATCTTGATGTTTATGGACATGGCCCAACGCCACATAATCCCAGACCGGGTCCGCCACCGCTGAACGTGGCACCACCACATCTCGCCCCACCATCACACCTCGCTCAGACCCCAACTCGGCATTGTCCACCGAAAAATGGCCGATCAGGATGGCGGGGATGGCAGGCTGCTGTTTGGCACGGTCGCCAAAGGAATCGATCACCTCTACCAGCTTACGGGAGACCAAGTGATCCAACGCCTCCAAACTAACGCCGCGGTACTCCTCGTTGCTCACCAATTCCGAAATGAGGGGGTAGGGTACGGCCGCGATCTGAACGGGATCACCACGCTTTGTCGGCAATGTCGCCAACTGTTCTCTGTCTAGCACGTATACGTTTGGTACAGCCAGTGTGTCGAACACCTCTATCGAAGACGCACGGGCTGACACCGCGGGCAGATCGTGATTACCGGGCACCATGACTATGGGAATGCCACGGTCGGCCAGCTCTTTGATGCGCCAGGAGAATTCACGCCGATAGGTGGAGTTTGGGTCGCGGTTTTTGTAGGCGTCACCGGCGAAAATAACCATATCGACATCATGATCGACGGCGTAGCTGATGATATCAGAGAGACGGCGCAAAAAATCCATGACGCGGCCATTGAGACCGGTGGCAGGATCTATTTTGCCGTAGCGTTCCATGCCGACGTGTAAGTCGGCGAAGTGGAGGATGCGTAGTGGAGATTCTATCATTGTCAATGGCCTACTCACGTCAAGCGTTTACGCTGGCGACTACGAAATTCTGAGATGTTCTGTTCAGCGCGCTGTTGAAGTTCTTCTCCTTCGACCGAGCCCATCTGTTTGTAGAACAAGCTGTCATAACGCCGCGTCTGCACGACCACGGGCATGGGCACTGCGTGGCCGAGAATGAGCGCCTGTTCCTTGCTATCCAGCCGGGCCAGCACCTGGCGCAGTTCCTGTGCGCCGCTCACCCCCATGAACACCGCCCTGATATCCTCTTCGCTATCCAGGGCCAGGGTGACGCGCGTACCCACCTGAGACATGACTTCGGGGTCGATGCCGCTGGGGCGTTGATCGACGATAAAGAGGGTGACGTTGTATTTACGTAGTTCACGGGCAATAGTGCCGAAAATAGTCTCCGAGGCGATACCCGGATCGAGAAACTTGTGCGCTTCCTCGATAGTGATGACCAGGGGGCTGGGTTTCTCTCGCTCGTCTCCAAATGCCTCCTCGGTCATGCTCACGTAGCGTTGGTGTATGCGCCGTGTGAGGAAGTTGGCAACCAGAAGATAGGCGCCCGTATCGTCGCCGTAACGGCCGAATTCAAGAACAACATGTCGCTTAGACTGGATGTAGTCGAGAATCATCTGGACGGAGTTCTCGACACCCTTGTTGGTGATAAAGTCATAGCGCTGGAATTTCTCTAGCTTTCGATGCAAGGCGGCCAGGGTCTGCTGAGGCTGTCCCAACTCTTCGGCCAGAGCCTTCATGGGGTTCCTTTTCTTGTCGGTTTCAGGATCATAGCCGCCGTAGTTGTCTTCTAACCAGGCATCATTCAGAAAATCCCGTAGCCAGGTTTTATTCATCCGCCGCCGCATCGTGTACATCGCCCCGATCTGGGGCTCCGAGAGGTTCATCACCCCCGCCAGCATCTCTACATCCTCCGGCTCGATCGATTCGTAGGGGATAGTGACGGTGAAATCAGGATTGGAGCCTCGCCGGCGGCTGCTATCATCGTCCAGCGTGAAAATGGAAACCTGCCCCGGAAAGATCTGCTTGAGCCCCTTGACCTTGCTCGTGTGTTCCGCCGTTCCCTCCCAGCCATATTCATTGTGCATATCAAAAATGAGATTGACAGCCACATGATCTTTGATCACGCCGGCCAACAGCAAGCGACTTAAAAAAGTCTTGCCCGTCCCTGATTTCCCAAAAACAGCGGAAGAGCGCTCGACAAAGCGGTCGAGATTCAGGGTAATCTTGACATCCTCCATATCTAGTGGCTCACCGATATGGAAAAAATGAGCTTTTTTTCCTTCGGCGTCGGGGTGCTGGCCCTCTTCGCCGAACACGTAGCCGACTTCCTCGGCAGTGGCGGTGGTGACCTTGGCATAATGGCCGGGGATCGTTTTCACTGGTTGGGGGATCAGTTCCTCTTCATCCAGGATCAGCATGGGGCTAACGTGAATCCGACCAAAGGTGCTGGTGCCCAAATAGACTTCTCGCACGAAGGGATCGTTCATATCAGGTGGCATTTTTTCGAACGCCGGATTGGCGCTATCCAGGGCGATGTCGGTGATCATGCCAAAGAAGATTCGGCTGCCGGCGCGAATGACCGTGTAGCGCCCCACAGCCAGCTCTTCCAGCGCCTGGTCGCGATCAAGGCGCACTTCCAAGCCATTGCTGAGCGAGCCGGCAATGACTTGGCCTAGTTGGTGGCTGATGTCTTCAGCAGGTTGGTCTGCTCTCAGCTCTTCGAGGAAAGCATCAGGGTTTGATATATCGTCCATAGGATTTAATTAGCTCGTAATGCGGCGGAGAATAGCGTCCAACCTAGGTAGATCAATAGCAAGAAGACGGGCGAGCGTTCGCCCTGCCTCGAGCAGATATGCTCTGTCGTTGCCAGGTAGCTGGCAACGAGCGGCTTCACGTAAGCTAGCGGCCAGCAATTCTTCGGCCGGGCATTGCAGGTTGTTTAGCACGGTATGGAAGTAATCAGTGCCCTGGAGAACCTGGCGCACTTCTTCATCTGTAGACCTATAAATGGGATGCAAGGCTCCAGGTGGGCGCGGTGGGATGCGCTGGTAAATGCTGTCATTTTGGCAATAGGCAATGGCCAGGGCTGTGATTTCCACCGGCACCTGCCGCCGCTGACGCATGTCCTGGATTTTGGTTTCAGTCAGGGCGTCTCCGGCCGCAACGATCTGGCGCACAAATGGATCGTCGTTGACAACCACATCGTAAACCAAACCAAAAGCCTGCACTCTACCCAGATCGGCGCGAACGAGAGCCCCGAAAACCGGTGGGGGTTCATCCGGCCGGTTGTAGCCAAATGTGAAGGTTGTCGTACCGCTACGCAATACCCTGCCCAGTATGATCTGCTCATCCATCAGCTTTGGTATCCTCGGCTCAGTTCTTTCTGAGCAGCTTTGGCAGATGATTCAGGCAGCGTTCCGGTGATTCGTAGTACGGCAGCCGAAACCATCTGTTCGAAATCCCGTTTCTCCTGTTGCGCTACGACAGCAAGTTCATCCGCACGCACCAGCACGTATGGGAAAAGTGTGGCCGCACAGTCATTGTAGATTGCCACCTGCAAACGATCGGCCAGGTCCGGTTGTTCAATCACCCATTCCGGGAGGTCAATCCGCACGATCTGCGCTGCCTCTTTGCCCGATAGGCGAGCGACATTCATGTAAAAAAAACAGACTCGCTGGTCACGAGATTGGAGGATATCTCTATTGACTGCGGTCGTGTTCAGGAAGATGGCCGAGCGTTGATTCGGCTCTAGAAGTGCGCTGAAAAGCATGCGATCCGTTAAGGCACGATAAGGGCTTTCGTCCACTCTTTCCTTCGTGATTTGCTCCAGATCGAGTTCGGCCACCCATAGTAGGCGCACAACATAAGGAGACCGTGGGCGTCCCACAAAACCCACAGGGATCGCTGAAGCGCGTCTCATTTCATCGAGATAACCAACAAAGGTGTCGAGTTGCTTCGTTCCCTCTGTCGTCTGTTGGCTTTGCCACAGCATCAGTTGGCCATCCTTCATCGCCAACACCAAATAATCTCTATCCCCACCTTGATGTTCTCGCTCCAGGGTAGCCAACTCTGCCAGTTTCTGCATCTCCACCATCTCACGCTGCGTGTTGACCCATTCCGAATCGATGAGATTGTGTCGTTGGTCGTAAAGCGTGGATTCCTCGAACACCAATCGAGGTTCGGTGTTTATCAATGGCGCTTCGCCGCTACCTTCGCGCAAGATAATTGAACCGGTGTTGATGAGATAATACAAAGCCGGCCCGTGTGTGTCAGGATAGATCTGTGATCCATCTACGCCGACGAGGCTGTATTCGCAGAGCGTGATCTCTGGACGATTACGTTTATCCAATGAATCTTCCAGTGGTTCTGCACCTCGCCAGGTCGAATCCTCTTTTGCCTTTTTGATCTTTTCCAATAAAGTTTCGTCGACCGGAATCGTTTCTAACCTATCTCGCGCAGACTTGGCCAGGTTTTCGTAGCGTGCCTGTCGACGTGCCATTTCCTGGCTCATCGCATCGACACTATCGATCAATTTGTGCAATTCAAGCATTTTTCAACCAACTTACTAGAACATATTTTCGCTTAAATCCTAACACAAACAGCATTTAGCGGCAAAGCGCGTCTTATCCAGGGAACTGTCTTGCTCCACACGCGCGGCTATTGTACAATTATTGGATTAAAGAACCGGGCAGGTGATTGATTCCCCCCGTCTGCGTGAGGACGCTATGCCGCAAGCCCTCCAAACCGACGTAACGACCCTTAGTCTAACATATGGAAAACGTGAGCGACATACCCCAACCGCTCGCGTCATCGAGCCTGCCAGTGGCATTGCCCCTGCCGCGGGGAAGGGTAATCTCTATATTCTTATCGAAGTAGAAGGAGAGGAGCAGGGCAAAGCACGTCTTTATCGTGAGCTGCTCAACACAATCCAGGAATCCTACTACTATCATAAGGGTACGATCGCCGACGCGCTCATCGGGGCCGTGCGAGCAGCACACTCATATATCCAGCAATACAATCAGTATCATTCTACCGAGTTTAACGCCGGGGTAACCTGTCTGGTTGCCACCAGTAACGAGATCATCTCGGCACAGGCAGGACCGACGATCTTGGCGGTGCGCAGCAATGCAGGACTACAGTGGTTCTCGCCACTCAATGATGAAAGCTTCTCATCATTAGGCGATTCAGTCATGCCCTCTGTTGAGATCGGACGCGTGGCCGGGCATGCGGGCATCGTCGTTATCGCCATGAATTCAGCCTGGGCGAATTATCTTGAAGTTCCTCTGATGCAAGAGGCCATGTCGGTACCCAGGGCACGAGCAGTCGCCGACCAGTTGGCTGGTATCGGCATCGATGCACCCGAAGAACTAACGATACTGGTCATTACCTTTTTAGAAGAGTCTGCCGAAAAGATAGCAACTGCGCCCGCGGCAGCGACTGCGGTAACGGTTGAGACGGCAACTGCCATGCCCACAACTGCCATCCCCCAGGCTAAGCCCAGCCGCTGGCAAGGTGAAACAGAAGAACAGGCATGGGGAACCAGCGATCTGGGTTATCAGGCAGAGCAAGAGGAAGTGCCTAAGAAAGAGCGCAGTAATCCGCTGGCATCTATAGCGGCCTCGGTGGCGGGATTTGGTAAACGCCTGCAACGGCCCAAACGCCAGAAGACAGCACCAGCGCCGGCAAAACCGAAGAAGCCTCGAGGACCAGCAAGGCGTATCCCCTTTGTATTGGGGATCATTCTCGTACTTCTGATCGCGATCGCCGCGGCAACTTTCGGCATGTGGTATATCCAAGGGCAAGAACGAACAGAGCAATTCAATGCTTACATGCAGGGGGCACGAGCGCAACTCGACGCTGCCCTTGCTACCACCGATGAAAATCAGGCGAGACTGTATTTACAGGCCGGAGAGGAGCAACTTCGAGATGCTGAATTGTACGCTCCCGAGCATCCCGACATTATCAAGATGCGCAATGAGATCGCTGAAATAAGTGCCCGTATCAATCATGTAGTGCAGTTGCTGTCAGGATTTGATGTCCCGCTGATCGCTTTCCCTGAAGGTGATCGTCAGCCGGATAGTGTATTTGTCGACGGCCTGAACGTCTACATACAAGATATCGGCAGAGGAACACTAGAACGCTATAAATTGGACGAAACCACAGCGGATCGACTGGCCGCTGACGGATCTTCACAACTTCTTTTGCAAACAGGTACAACTGTTGGAGGAAGACAGGTGGGCGAGTTGGCGAAAGCAGTTTGGGCTCCGGCTGCAGGAAATCGTACAGCTAGTGGCCCTCTTGTGCTTGATCGCAGTAATCAGCTCTTTGCCGTTACAGAAGGGCTGGGACCCACCAATGTTGCGATGGCCGAAAACAATGATCTTGGCTTTGTCTCGGGCATGTACTTCTATGCAGGCAATCTCTATTTGCTGGATACGGTTAGCTCTCAGCTCTGGCGATATCGTCCCAGTGGTGAAAGCTATACTTTTGAACCGGAACCCTATTTCCCAAGCGAAATCAGTGTCAATCTCAGTACTGTTATCGACGCCGCCATTGACGGAAACGTGTGGTTGTTACACCCGAATGGCACTCTTCTACAATACTTCAGTGGCGCCCAAGAACTATTTACACTGGACATTGCGGATCCACCCTTTAGTGAAGCTGTGAGCATCTGGGCGAATGAGGCAGAAACCACAGGCGGGCACCTGTATGTGGCGGATGCCGCCAGCAATCGTATTCTCATTTTCGATAAAGAGGGTCGTTTGCTAAAACAGTTGATGCCGGGTGACCACCCAGGAATTCTTAATAATCTGCGCGACATCTTTGTGGATGAGGTCTCAAATTATCTCTACGCCTTAACGGACCAAGCGTTATACCAGGTTCCTATCCCACCGCTGGATACAGAAGCCATAGCAGATGAATGAGAAGCGGGGGTTGTTCGTCGTACGCACGTTTGTACGTTGCTTACGGCGCTGAAGCGTCTACTACGAACAGTACACACTTAGTAAAAACGCGGGCATAGTCTCCACCGGGGCAGGGAATGGTGGGTGTACCAAACCAAACCGCTGCTGTTTGATTGTGCGTCGCTGGCAGTAGGAACCTCGAACACAGCTTACACGTCATAGCCACTACAACGTAGAGAGAACGGCCATTCAGACATCTTGACCAAATACTCATTTGCCATGCCGGAAAAGGTATTCAAGATCGTTTGCATCCCAACTGATCGCGCGTTAGACTTAGCAACATGACACAGACACAGCAACCGCCGTATTCCGACCGTCCTTCCCGGCGTTCTACGGTTATTTCCGGCACTATTTTGGCCCTGCTATTGGTGATTTTTCTGTCAGCCTTTGGCTATGCCAGTTATCTCTTTTTCCAAACCGCACGCACGATTGCCCTCAACGCCCCCCAGAGAGTGAGCGCCCAAAGGCCGGCCATCGCTACAGATAACAGCGAAGGCTTGGTAAATGTCAAGGCAGGTTCCCATGTCGGACAATCGATGAATGCCGGGAATGTTGATTCATCGATCTCGGACTTGCTCGCACCTGTTTGGAATGTACAGGAGCCGATCAATATCCTGCTCTTAGGTATCGACCAACGCCTAGGACAGAAAGGCTATTATCGCACGGATACCATGATCTTGATGAACATCGACCCCCGAACCGGCAATGTAGGATTACTGTCGATGCCCCGGGATCTGTGGGTAATGATTCCGGGCTTCGAGGAAGACCGCATCAATACGGCTCACGTTATTGGCGATTTGCATAAATATCCGGGCGGCGGCCCTGTGCTAGCCAAAGAAACCGTAGCCCAGCTAGTAGGACAGCCGGTACACTACTATGTCCGAATCAATTTTCAGGGCTTCCGCACCTTGCTCGAAGAGATCGGTTGTATAGACATCACTGTGCCATTTACCATCGACGATCCCGAGTTCCCTGATGACAACTTTGGTTTTGATCCCTTTTATCTGGAAGCGGGCGAGCATTGCATGGACGCCGATACGGCACTCAAATACGCCCGTACACGCCACATAGACAGTGACTTTGGCCGCATGAAACGACAGCAACAGGTTATCGTCGCCGTCAAAGATAAGGTCTTAAGCGCGGGGCAGTTGCTGTATTTGTCATCCCGAATGCCTGCCTTGCTCAATACGTTTTCTGATTCGTTGCAAACCGATATGCCCATCAACCAACAGATCACACTGACCAACATGGCTCGGAAGTTGAATACCGACCATATTCGCAGTATGGTTATCGATCGCTCCATGACAACACCTCGCATACAAGACTCTGGTGCGTACACGCTGCTCCCTAACATGGATGTCATGCGCCCGGCACTGAAGGCGTTCTTTGACCCAGAAGCCGGACCTGCACCCGAGCAGCACGACAGCCTGCAGCAAGAGTTAGCAGGAGACAATGCCCGGATCGCCGTGCTGAATGGGACCGACAACCCTGATCTCGCTCGCGAAGTCGCCGAATGGCTTACGCTTCAGGGATATATCATTGCCGGCTACGGCGAAGCCGACCACAGCAACTATTTGCAAACCCAGATCATCGATTACAGTAGTAAGACCCTGACAATGCAAGCACTCCTCGAGTTATTTGCCGTCGCAGATGAGAATATCCAGCCGGGCGCCGGTGACCCAAATCAGGCTGACATTCGATTGATTTTGGGTGCCGATTTCAGACCCCCAAACTAGAGGGCTGGACAACCTGGCTGGGACCGAATACAGAATACATGGGTAATTTCTACAAATCTTATGCTTTTTTGGTTCAGACATGATTTGTATCATGGTAAGTCTTGCCAAATGGTGACACAATGCCTCTAGGAGGCATAAACATGATTGTACGCGATGTCATGACGCCCAATCCGATTACAATAGGCCCGAACCACGCGATCGGTACAGCACTTGCAAAAATGCGCCATGGTGGTTTTCGACGCCTGCCGGTTGTCGAAAACGGAAAGCTTATTGGGATCATAACGGATAGAGATCTGCGCCTTGCGATGAATTCTCCCTATGTCTTGCGCGAAGGATGGTATGACAGCTACCTCATGGAACATATCGAAGTAAGGAGCTGTATGACCGCTCATCCTCTCACTGTATCGTCAGACACCAGCTTGGTCGAAGCCGTGCGTCTGATGGAAGAACACAAATTTGGGGGGATTCCTGTTGTCGATGATGGGAGTATCACGGGGATCCTGACTGAGACTAATTTGATGAAGTACTTAATTGATTTACTGCAGCACTTGCATGAGAATGGCTGACGACTAAAGAATACGTACATCCGCAATATCCATAGGCGTTAACAGTGTCAACTTCTTGTCGATCTTTGTAGCAGATAGCAGGCGGCACGTTCAATCTTGTTCACAAAACGAGGTTATACCTGCGACCTACAACCTGCCACGGAGGGGCCCCATTTCCCTAGTACAATCTGGGAATAATTGCTGGGCTGTATCAACACAAGGGATGACCACCTATCAGCATCTCTCATCAGATAGTCTCTCACCCAACAGGATTCGCTATGCGCCACTATCTCGTTCGCGAAGTTATGTCACAACCGGCAATCACCATCGCTTGGAACGCATCGATTTTAGATGCATCTACGCTGATGGAGACTCACGGTGTACGGCGTCTGCCAGTGATCGACGACATGGGCACCGTTACAGGTATCGTTAGCTCGGGCGATGTACGAGAGGCGCTCTCAGTCTATAGCACAGCCAGCCCCTATGCCCCTGATTATGATGAAATCCTGCTCGCTGTCGGCGAGATTATGAGCAGCCCTGCATATACGGTCGGCCTGGATGACACTTTGATGCATGTCGTACGCCTTATGGTGGACCAAAAAATCGGCAGCGTTCCCGTTGTCGATGCAAAAGAGCAACCCTTGGGCATGATCACAGAATCGGATATATTTCGCCTGCTCATCCAGACCTGGGAAACTGAAGACATGACCTCATCGACGCCATAGTAACTCTAACCGGCGTTCTGAAGGCATACAACAGCCCTAGCATATTCCCAATTTGTATCGATTCAACTCACGCCGGGTGTACCGCACTGAGGCCGATTTAGCCCCTTTTGAGGTTGTCATCGTTGTCTGCTTGGATGCTCAGTGCGTTTCACCCAAAAGTGAACGTTACTGTTATGAGGGCTCTTTCGGGATTTGCGTGGCGTCTACTAGAAAGGCGTGTTTCGTTAGCACAACCATCACGTAACACGCAATACGTGTTCTCTAGAACCACACGAAATCCTGTTGAACCACTATGAATAGCTAGCTCTCAGCCCCTTTCAGTTTCATCAGTACCTTCCAGGTTCCCCGGTGCACTTTTTTATTGTCCTGGTTAAGGATCTCGACTTTTATCCATACATATCCCCCATTCAGGCGGCGCATTTCCTTTTTGTCAGAAACGGTGGTGCGTACACGAATAGTGTCACCGATTATTACGGCCTGGCGAAACTCCCACTCCAGGCTCATAAAGGCCATGACTGTGTCTTCCATAAATCCCAGTCGAGTGGCAAGGCCGGTGGCTATGGACAGCACCAGCAGGCCGTGGGCAATGCGTTCGCCGGTCATCTGCGATTTGCTGTATTCGGCATCAGTATGGATTAGATTCCAATCGCCCGAAAGCATGGCAAACTGGACGATATCCGCTTCCGTGATGGTACGACCTACACTTTCAACGCTGTCTCCGATTTCAAATTCTTCAAAATAAAGGCCGGTATGACGTGTAAGCTTAGCCATGGTAATCGCTCCTGATGTTAGAATGATGGGTGCAAGCGTCTTGCGATTCTACCGCTCAGCTACCGGGCCTGTCAAAAGGGATAGCTTTTCCATCTGGCCTGAATCGCTCCGCGATTTGATGATCAGGAAGGTGTGGTGTTTGATGGGTTACTGTGAGTGCGGTATGATGCAGATATTCTGTAGTTATCTACCTTCACACGTGCAAGGAGTTCGTAATGGCGCGAGTCGCAAAAGTTATCGAGCTGGTTGGAACATCAGAAAACGGCTGGGAACATGCTGCTGAGGTAGCCATCAAGTCTGCGGCTAAGACCCTACATGGTATCAGCGGTGTCGAAGTGACGAGCATGACGGCAAAGGTCGAAAATGGCAAGATCGTCGCTTATAAGACGACGGTTAAGATCGCTTTCGCTGTCAACGTTTAGATCTGAGTTCGTTCTCCATAAACATGCCCCTGAATACACTCGTCAGGGGCTTCTTTATGGGGACTGGTAGGCAGTTCATATCTAACGAAACCGAGGGTATTTCACAGTGTCTGGCGGTTGGTTGAATTTGGCTTTCATTCTACTTCCACCACAACGGCGACGACAACGGGGCTGCGCCGAGTGGTCTGGTAGAAGTGCCGGCTAAGGGCTTCTCTGGCGTTTTCTTGTAGTGCGCCCTTGTTGCGTTTGCTTCGTTTCAAGGCGCGCTCAAGGGTTTCTTGTGCATTTTTCAGATTTTCGTCAGCTTGTTCGCTATAGAGAACACCACGGGTGACGATCTGTGGTTTGCCTGCCAACTCTCTGGAGCGTTTGTGGATGGGGATCATGGCAGTAACAAAGCCGCCTTTGGCTAAGGCATCCCGTTCGCGTAAGACACGAGGTCCGACATCCCCGACACCGGTGCCATCGACAAAAACGTAACCGCCTGCCGTTTGACCGACCACCTGACAAGAGTCGGGCCTGATCTCGAGGATATCGCCATCAAGCAATTGCACAATGTGGTCTCGTGGCATGCCCATCCCTTCGGCCAGACGGGCATGCAAATGTAAATGCCTTCTTTCACCATGGACGGGGATGAAGAATTTGGGCCGGACCAGGGCCTGCAGTAGTTTCATTTCTTCCTGGCTGGCGTGGCCCGATACATGTACGTGGGCGATGGGTGGATAAATGACTTCTGCCCCTCGCTCGACCAGTCGGTTTATCATCCGCCCAATTTCTTCCTCGTTCCCCGGAATGGGGTGGGCCGAGATGACAACGGTATCGGTGTCGTTGAGAATGATATCACGGTGTCTTCCGCTGGCCATCCGTGCCAGCGCCGCTTCAGGCTGCCCCTGGCTACCGGTCACCATGATTGTGATCTGTTCGGGCGCCAGCTTGCGGGCAGTTTCCAGGCGAACGTGCGTACCTTTGGGGACTTTAAGATAGCCGAGGCGGCGGGCGGTCTCGAAATTCTGCACCATCGAGCGCCCGGCAATAGCCACTTTGCGATTATAACGCTGCGAGATATCGAGAACCAGTTGCAGGCGATTCAATTGTGAGGCAAAGCTGGCGACGATCACGCGCCCGGGCGCTTCCCTCATGATCTTATCAAAAGCCGGTTCGATAGTCTTTTCGGAGGGGGTGAAGCCCGCCTTTTCGGCTCCGGTAGAATCGGCGAACAAGGCCAATGTGCCCTGTGAAGCAAAGGCTGCCAGCCCTGCCAGGTCGGGGCCTTCACCAGCAGGCGGGGTAAAATCGATCTTGAAATCACCACTGTGTACAACTCGGCCGACTGGGGTATCGATAGCCAGCGCCATGCTGTCAGGAATGGAGTGACTCAAAGGCACCGCGTGAACGTTGAACGGACCTAAATGTATGGGGTTCCCTGCCGTGACCTGGTGCAAGTCGGGTTTGTAAGAGCGTCCGAAATGTTCTTTAAGTTTTCGTTCGACTAATGCAAGCACCAGTCGAGTTGAATAAATCGGCGCCTTGATCTCTTTTAAGAGGTATGGTAAAGCACCGGTATGGTCTTCGTGACCGTGGGTGATGACGATACCTCGCACCCAATCTTTTTTATCGCGTAGATATTCGAAATTGGGGATAACCAGGTCGATGCCCAGCATATCGTTCTCGGGGAACATAACCCCGGCATCGACGATGAGGATGTTGCGTCCGTATTCAAAGATGTTCATGTTGCGGCCGATATCGCCCAGGCCGCCAAGGGCTACAAAACGTAATGGATGTGCCATAAGTGTGTTTATGTGAATGAAAATGAGTTTATATTTGATTTGGGGTAACTACCAAACCAACCTTTATTTAATCAAAGATTTCACCAATTCACGCAGATTAAAACTGAAAATCTGAGTAATTTGCGCAATCTTTGATGGATATGAAGTATCATCTCGCTAGTTCGAGGTAGGGGCACGGTCTTTTGCACCTGCCCGACGGGCGACCGCAAGGGTGCGCCCCTACCGATTGAGAAGATACGATATGAATGTTGATGAGCCATATTTCGGCATGGTTCATGGAACCGGTACAGAGATAAAGAAGCACGTTTACAATTGAATGAGGAGAAAGGCTAAAAGGGCATAGGCGGTCTTTGCTCCGAGCAGTGATTGCGAGGAGCAAAGA
>JAAENG010000301.1 GCA_024224665.1 Chloroflexota bacterium
AGTCAGGAGGGTAGCACCGCACTTGAACTGGGAGTTCACTTTTTAGGACGATTTTCAGCATGTCGCTCAGAAAACACCTGGGTTTCAGGCTAATTATAGGCCTCAACTAAAGGGTTTCTATGAACTGATTGCTTTCAAACAGAGTTATTTTCGCTGGCCCAGTTCAAGTGTAGTCCTACCTAGAGAGTTAAGGCGGGATTTTTCGTTTGAGTGGACATGGGGCCACACTCTGCCCGGTTCCGTGGGCCGTCAGGGTGTGGATACAGGCCGACCCGCCGATCGGAAGGGGGCGGGTCGGGTGTAAGGCGACTTCCGAAAAATAAGTGAGGGAGATTTTATCATTTTTCGGAAGTCGCTAGAGGCATTTTTGGATTGGAGGTTTATTGATATCTTCAGGAAATGCCTAAGACCAATAAGTGTGAGCTGCTTGGCTATCAACCTAGTACCGGCTGTAACAAGCCATAGCTGTTTTCTCTGCGCCTATAAACAACGTTGACCGAACCACTTTCGCCATTGAGGAAAATGTAGAAATCGTGGCCAAGCATTTCCATCTGTTCGACAGCTTCTTCGACATCCATCGATTGCATCTCGAATCGTTTGACCCGGGCGATCTGGATGCCTTCTGTTGCATCATCGACCGGAGGGGCGACAACTGCTTCTTCTACCATATTAAACTGGGCAACAGCACGTTTGCTATTGCGGGCATTCTTGCCTTTGTAGCGAGCGATACGGCGTTCCAGCTTGTCTGAGACAGCATCGATGGAGGCAAACATATCACCCGAGCGTTCTTCGGCTCGTAAAATCGTACCACGACTATAAATCGTTACCTGACATATCTCACGATCAGCGGCACTGCGCGTATTTTCCTGGCGTAACTCCACCCGTGCTTCATCAATATCAGCTAAATATTTATCCAACTTCCCGATCTTCTTCTCCACGTACTCTTCCAACCAATCAGTTAGTTCTACGTTGTGAGTCTGGATGTTGAGCTTCATCTTAGAGCTTCTCCTTTCTGAGAATGATATCCGGCTGTATCGATTATGGACCAGCCAGAGGATAATAGCGCCATTCTACGACCCACTCTGAAAGATGTCAACCGAGCGCATATCTTGGGTTACCCGACCTAAGTCGCCCGACCTGAGTCGCCCGACGCTTGTGGTAGGCTGCAGATCAGTTAATACCTCCGGCGATATCCCTTAAAAAAGCTGCGCTTTCTTCGGGTAAAGTTGAGTTGATAAACATGCCCGTACCGATTTCAAACCCGGCGTTTGTCGAGGTGCGGGGGACAACCGAAACATACCAGTGTAAGTACTCCCTCCCGTGGTCCCGCAAAGGGCTGGATCGCAACACATAGTTGTAGGGTAGATCATTAAGACCCCGGTGTAAACAAGACAAGACCTTGTGCAAACAGTCGCTTACTGCGGCGATATCTTCCGCTTCCGCTTCGAGAAAATCAGATGTATGCTGCCTGGGCAGTATCCAAATATGAAATGGGCTATTGGCCGCATAAAGTACAAATGCCACAGCCCTGTCGTTTTGGGTGATGATCCGTTCGCCACTACGCAATTCATCATTTATCATCAGGCAATAGGCGCACTCCCCCACATCGTCAAAGTAGCGTCGAGCTTCTTCCATGCGCGCTCGCTTGCTGTAGGGTACGACCGGCAGGGCCACCAATTGGCTATGCGAGTGGTGTAGCGAAGCGCCGGCAGCCAGGCCATGGTTTTTGAAATACTGGATGTGTTCGATTCGCTTATCTTCGGCCAACATCCAACTACGTTGCTGAAAAGCCAGAAATGTCTGATACAGTAATTCGGCGTCAGCTGTGGCCGGGCTGAGATGATGCAACCGGCCTTCTACAATGACTTCGTGATAACCCACCCCGCTCATATGGCGTTTGACACCCTGAAACACGCGCTGGCGATCCCCATTTAGATCCAGCGCCGGGTATTTGTTTCGCAAGATACGAATGTTCCAGGCTTCCTGTTTCGGCAGGCGCAGGAGTTCGTGTTCATCCCGGCCATCATTGCCCGGACAAAATGGACATCCCTCATCATAGGATGGCAAATCAAGCGGCAATGCAGGCTCTTTCACCGAGAAAGACCTGGGACGCTGCGCGCGCTCCGTGCTGATTATCACCCACTGTTTGGTCACAACGTTTTGCCGTAAGTGGGGCATCGTTGCCTTGACTCCTGCCTACAGTATAACATGATTTGCACATCCGGCCAATAGGGTATTTTACAGCGGGTGTGTGTCTAGATTTTGGAAATACCCTTTCTCTGCTCCAGGCGGGTTGGCAAACCCGCCGGATCTGGCGATCCGGCTAGAGCAGAATCAAGTTATCCAAAAATCTGACGCGCACCCTTTTACAGTACCGCAACAGGAAGTCCGTCACTTTCCAAAGAACGCTGCGCCGCCTCGAGCACACGCACTACCCGCAAGCCATTGGCGCCATCAGTCTGAGGGCGACTGTCCGTCTGGATCGCTCGCACAAAATCTTCGCACTCCATTCTCAGGGGTTCCAACAACGGCAATTTGGGGATCGCGATATCGCCCGAGTGCAGGCGATACTGGTATTCGCCATATTGCGGGTCGGTGGCCCGAATCGCCCCTTTGTCATACACCTTGACCTTGCCCTCCGCCGCCAGATCATCATAGATGATCATTTTTTCGCTACCCACAACCGTCAACCGGCGCACCTTGCTGGGATCCAACCAGGAGGCGTGAACGTGGGCCATGATACCGCCGGGGAAGTGGAGCGTCAGAAAAATCACATCTTCAACCTGGCCGTTCAGGTACTTTGCCCCACGTGCGCTCACACGCTCGGGCATTTGACCCAGCAGGTAAAGATAGATGGAGATATCGTGTGGCGCGATGCTCCACAGAGCGTTGATATCTGTCTGGATGCGCCCCAGGTTGACGCGAGTGGAATACAGATAGTAGGTCTCGCCAATGGCATGCTTATCCAGCAGCGCCTTGATGTGGCGAACGGCCGGGACATACTCGAACACATGCCCAACCATGAGTACTCGCTCGCGCGTTGCTGCTAACTCGACCAGTTCTTCTGCCTCGGCCACCGTCATCGCCAGAGGTTTTTCGACGAGTACATGCTTGTCCGCCTGCAACGCCGCCACAGCCAGTGGATAATGGCTGTAAGCAGGGGTGGCAATGGCGACGGCTTCGATATCACTGTCGATCAGCGCTTCTCCGCTCTCGAAAAAGGTTGTAGCGCGGTACAGGCCTTCCGCCTTTTGCAGACGGGCAGGGCTGGCATCGCTGATGGCACTGAGATCACAATTGGGGATAGCATGCAGATTCCGGGCTAGATTAGGCCCCCAATAGCCAAAGCCTATAAGGCCGATACGAGTTTGATTCATGAGTTATAGGGTCGAACGTGTTGAGGGATGATGAGATATGTCACAAGGTTGGGTGTGATGATATGATTGGGTTGTGGCAGGTGGCAGGTGGCAGGTGGCAGGTGGCAGGTGGCAGGTGTGCGCTCATTCTGGCTGTAATTGCCAGGTCAATTCAACGAGTGCGAAGGTTGGATCTGCTTCGGTGATGCCATCGCCAAGCGTTACGGTGACAGGCCAGAGGTCGGAGGTGAAGTCCTTAGCAGATCCGGGTTGGGCGCTCTTTACGCCCACAAAGGCGTGGGCGCGGCGTGTGTGGCCGCGGATGTCGGATTGTACACCAATGCTGCTCAGGGCGTCGATGGCTTCTTGTTGCAGATTGAGGGCGGCGGCATCGCGCACGGCCCCGGCCAGGGTCGTTCCCACTGGCAGGGCGTCGATCCAGGCAGCCATACGCGCGCTTTCACCATCGAGAGTAGGGTCATGCGTGTCGAAAACCGCGGCGGAGAGGACTTGACTGGCGGTCCCGTCAAGCGCCACAAGGTTGTAGCCGCGCTGGTTGGGGCTGAAGTCGATACCATCTACAAAGATATGGGCAAAATCGCCGCTGTCCTTGCCTGCGCTACGCACGACGAGGCCACTGGCGAAGGGCACATCGGAGGGAACGAAGTCGTTGTCGGAATGGATTGCCAGGCGCTGAGGGAAGCCATCGGCACTGGGAGGCAGTGACAGGGCGCATGAGTTCATGTCAAAGACCAGGTGGCAGGGAGGCAGGATTCGGCCATCGAGGCTGAAGGTGAGGGTTTGATCACCAGGAGAGAAAAGACTCAGCTCAACGAGGGCAGGGCGAGTGGTAGCGGGCAGAATGAGGGTGGGGTCAGCACGCGTGGCCCACACGGCTGACCTATCTCCTAACTGGCTGACGACTCCCCAGCCTTGGTCGAGATAGGTTTGCAATTCGGGTGCATCGGGCAGCAGGTCCACGCGGTTACGCTCCTCTGGCCAACGCCCTTCGTAACGGGCGACGCCCCCCTGCTCCTCCATCTTGTCTAAAGGGAAGAGTTCCAGTAGCTTCTCCTCGAATCCATGTGGAACTCTGTCCTTGTGCAAGGTGACAATGTGGATGTTGTAGATGCGCAGAAGATCGGGCGCCAGGGCTTGGGCGCGAGCGAAGTCATCGGACGGGACATCACGGCCATCTTGCAAGGCTGCCAGCACGCCGATGACGGGATGCTCCATGAAGTACTGGAATTTCTGTTCGGGATTACGACTGGTATTGCCGCCCAGGCGCGGTTTGGCGTGAGCAGTCTGATACCATTGCGTGTACATGATAATGGTGTCAGCTTTGCCAAAAACATTGAAGCCATTACGCCAGCCAATGGGCAGATCGAGCACCGCTCCGGGCCTGTCATCGGCCACCACGGCGTCATAAATCGGGGGAAGGCGAAAATCAGAGAGGGGCAGGGGTGCGGAAACATGTTCAAAGAGCACGATGGCCGCTAAAGCAGCGGCCAGCCATGTTCTGCGGGTCGGCCGCACATGGCGAAACAAGGCAATCACACCCAATGCCGCCAGGACACCGGCGCCTAGCAGGATCACGATGCTATAGCGGCTGGGGTAGCGGTTAGCCTGAAAAAAGGGGATTCTTGAAAGCAAGGGGAACAAGCCGGGGATTTCTGTCTCGTATCCACCGATGCGGATGGCCGGGCCCAAAGAGACCACCAGGAAAAAACCGGTCAGGAGGGCGATCGCCCAAACCCAGAGCTTGCGGCGATGAACCCAGATACCATACCCGGCCAAAAGCATGACACTGAAGCCCAAATAGAGATGCTGTCCCTTATTTACCATGAACTGTGAACCGTCGGCGCGCACCCTGGAATCATCGGCCAGGTTACGAATGATGTCGCCAAACAGAGGATGCAACTGTGTGGGCAACAGAAATCCGAGCATATCCACAGAGAAGATATCTGAGAAACCACCCCCCTCGACCAGAAACTCTCCATTAGCCAGCATATCGGGCAGCATGCTTACCAGATATGGTATTAGACCGATCACGAACATGACTGCGGCGATAGCGGCTACTCGAAATACGCGCCAGGCCGCAGGTCGATACCTCGCCCGGTAGAATGCCACCAGCACGGTACCGATCACCGTCAAACCAATTAGAAGCACCGCAAAGGTGCCGTAGGTCAATTCTGCCCAGGTCTGGAAAAGCAGGAAGAGCCCCATCATCATACCATTTCGCCATCGCCAAGGGGATCGGAAGCTGCGCGCCAGGTAGAGTGCGACAAAGGGCAGCCATTGTGAGGATGCGATATTGAACTGGCCAAGAGCTACATAGAACAGTTTGGCCGAAGCGAAGGCGTAGATGAGTGCGGCAATCAGGGCGGCTAGCCGGAAGTCGGAGGTCGGAGCGACGTCCTGAGCTTGTCGAAGGGGTCGGAGCGACGTCCTGAGCTTGTCGAAGGGGTCTGAGGTCGGGACGTTGCCCTTCGCCTGGTGTTGGCGCTGGGGGTGAGCGCCATGGTTCAGTGCCAGGAGTTCTAGTGTGAGAAGATAAGTGCCGAAGCCCCCGATGATGAAGCTGCTGAGCAGGATCAGATTGCTTGTCAGGATCAACGAGACCGCGCTCTGCAGGGGGATGCTGAGGGCGCCGTTGAGCAGGGAGAGTGTGTAGAAGGCAAGGTTGATGCCGATGGGATAGAACATGCTATCCCCATCAAAAGGATTGTGTATCAGACCTTCCGCACCTGCTCGATCCACCCAACTATATTTCGCCCACCACAGATTCCAGGCCAGGGCGGGATCATCGATGCCGTCGCCGGGCACGTGAGTGAATATATTTGGCAATAGCGGCCAGGTGAGCAGCAGGCTCAATAGGGCCAGCAGCAGGAGAAGGCGCCAGGTTTGGGTTCGTGTCATGCGAAAAGTGTGGGATGTCAGGCGCTGCCTGTCAAGTTTTGGTTGCCTGGCGATTGCCATCCCAAGCCAGAAAAACTTCGTCCGGGCTCAGGCCATGTTGCCAGGGTTCAGGATCCATTGGCGTGCGTGCGCGAGCCACCGTCAGCGCCCAGATATCGCCGGCGCCGGCCGCTCGTAAGGCGTCGGCACAGGCCCACAAGGTCGCCCCTGTCGTGCAGACATCGTCGATAAGCAAAAGGGTTTCGCCGTGAAGGAGATCGGGCGCGAGGGGTGTAAATGCCTGGTGCACATTTTCCATCCGCTCCGCACGGTTAAGCTGCACCTGGGGCGGTGTGTGTCGCCTGCGACTGATGAGGTCGGTGCGCACGGCGATGTTGCAGGCTTTGCCCGTATATTCCGCCAGCAAATCACTCTGATTGTATCCCCTGAATTCGAGCCGTTCGGCATGAAGCGGCACAGGAACGATGGTGTCGAACTGCAATGGGTGCGCATCGAGATAGGCCACGAGATAACCTGCCAGGGGGCGCGCCAGTTGTGTGAGACCGCGGTATTTTAGCCCGTGAATGGCGAATGCAACAGAACCGCCGTAGAAAACGGCGCCGCGGATGCCGCGCAAGCTTCTCGACCCCGATCGTTTGCACGACAAACAGGTGCAGCGTTCAGTTGTAGGTTGTCCACAGCGCACACAAATGTCATCGCCTACGAACTGAGCCTCTGATCGACAGTCATGACAATAGGCCGAACCGATTCGCCGGCAATAAATGCATCGCGCCGGGAATACCAAGTCGATAAGAGCATGCAGAAATTTCTGAGCAGCCACACGTTCACCAAAAGGTTATCGGGCCCAACGGGATCTCATGTCGTCCTGGAAACGCACGTATTGCCCTTCGTCATACGACCTTCGGTCGTCGCTCAGGAGGGGCCGTGTTGCGTGGTGTTTGGCCAGACCTACCCTGCTTGTTCTGGGAACCACGTTCGCAAGAGATCGAATACAAACGCTCGCAGATCGTCACCAAGAATGAGTAGAATGGCAAGAATGATGATGGCAATGAGCAACAGAATCAGAGCGTATTCGATTACGCTTTGGCCGGCTTCAGATGGGTTAGGTGTTTGAGATGTCATAAAAACCATAAAGATCAGGAATCGGTCGAAGCGGGATGGGTGCTGGGCTGATGAGTATTGAGGACGGCGGGCGGTTTACTTGTCATAAGACGCAATATCGTCATCGCCGCTTTGAAGATCTCATTACGAGAGATCTTCGAGGCGCCTCGCCTGCGGTCGGTAAAGACGATAGGTGATTCAGCCACCCGAAAACCGGAGTTCTGAACCCGCCACAGCATCTCGATAAGGTAAGAGTAACCATCCGCACGGATCGCATGCGGATCAACCGTGCGTAACACATCTGCCCGGTAACATCGGAATCCCGCCGTACAGTCGTGTGCCTGTAATCCCAAGAGGGTGCGGGCAAATAGATTAGCGCCATAGCTAAGTGCACGACGATGCCACCCCCACAATCTCACACCACCTCCGGGCACATAGCGAGAACCGATACCCAGGTCGTGTTCATCCACCAATGCCACTAACGAGGGGATGTAGCGGGGGTTGTGCGAGAAATCAGCATCCATGGTGATGATGCGTTCGTACCCGTGTTCAAGGGCATAGGCAAAACCGGCCGTATAGGCGGTTCCCAGTCCCAGTTTTCCAGGCCGATGCAGGACATGCACACGTTCATCAGTTTGGGCGAGATGATCGGCTACATCGCCTGTCCCATCAGGTGAATTGTCATCTACAACGAGGATATGCAGACCCAGATCGAGACTATGCAGGTTTTCGACAAGGGGTGCGAGATTCTCGGCTTCGTTGTAGGTGGGGATAATGGTGATGGTTTTCAAGATCATGAACCGTCGACTGTTCGAGATCGCCGACATAGGTAGGCTTACGGTAGCAGACGCATTATGGTGATTACGCCTCAGCCCCGGCATTCTAGCATAGGGCAGATTTGCGCCCAAGTTCCTGACGGCGCCCGAATCCTTTGGGATGTGGGAAGATACGGAATCACATCCCATCCAAAATCTTGACGCACAGCCTGTGCGCCAAGATTTTGGATGGATATAATAATTAATAATCAATACTTAATGGTTAACTGTTAACGCTTCGTGTTGCTAGACAAGGTTTGGATACTAGAGCCAATGATTCGACAGAGCTGCCCGCATTCATCCTGCAGGTGAGACAGGCGATCTGCTGGTAGCAGGCCACTTCGGACGATTATCTTGAGCAAGACACGAGATTCATTCAACCCTTTCAAGACGACCTTGAGTTTGTGGACAAAGTCCTTGTTGCTTTCGGCGCTGCGTGCCTCGCCATAGTTCGGTGCAGGAGAGGTGCCGCAACGCAGTAATTGACCGCGAACGTGCCGTCCCACTGCTGTGTCGGGCAGTGAATCGCACACTTGGACGATTCTGACAGCAAAATCGATCAAACGATCTTCAATATCATCGCCTTTGACCATGTTTCTTTCTCCCTCAATGATCAGTCATTGACAATTATCACTAACAATTAGTTATTCACAATTCACAATTCAT
>JAAENG010000302.1 GCA_024224665.1 Chloroflexota bacterium
CACATGATAGAGTGCGTCCAGGGCCTTGGTGGCGGCCATGTGGTGCGCTTCAGGGCAGACGCCGCAGATGCGGTTGGTGATGCGGGGCATCTCTTCGGCGGGCCGTCCTACACAGAACTGTTCGAAGCCGCGCAGTTCGGGGATTTGGAAGTAGGCGTTGGCGACATCGCCCTCATCATTTAGGAAGATCTCGATCTTACCGTGCCCTTCCAGGCGGGTGATGGGATCGATGGTGATTCGTTTGCTACGATTTTTCATGCCAAAACCTCCTTACGAGGGACAGGTTCATACCCGCTTACGCTCACACCTGTCTCAGTTTCATCTACGGGCTCATGGCCATTGGAACCGTTCACGTCTGCGCGGCGCAACAATGAGTGCGCCATGCTGAAGCGATAGAAAGTTCCGACGGGATCTACGAGTGTGTCCATTACCGCCTGAATGTCTCGAACGATCTCTTCTTCTTCCATGCTCGCTTCACCAGCTCCCACCACCGAGGCGATGGCTGAGAGCATCTTCGCACCCTGGTCTTGTACGTCAGGTAGGGGGCCATAGCAACCGCGGCAGCCGATTCCTACCTGTGGACAAAGGGCGCTGCAACCGCTGATAGTCGCTGGACCCATGCACACAATGCCCTGTTCCAGCAGACAAACGCCTGCTTCGGGAACGATCTCATGGGGACGATAGAAGCGGGTGATGACCTTCTCGTGTTTTTCTAATGTGCATTCTTCACACACCGCCACACTACCTGCACCGACCACCGAGCCTGCCGGCGGCAAAGGCGCTCCTTGTAGGAGACCTGCCACCACCACTTGCAGGACCGCCCAAATCTGGTGGGGTTCCGGCGGACAGCCGGGTATGTAGTAATCCACATCTACAACCTGATCCAGGGATTTGACGGTGTTGTAAAAGAAGGGTAGTTCCAGTTCACCCTCTGGGATCTGGGTGATCGGTTGGGGTAGCACGCCATCTGGATTATCGAGGGAGGGATTGTCTAAATAGACCTGAAAACTCTGGAAAAGTCTAAAACGGCTGTTCGCACCCCCGTATACAGGGGGGTTTTACTCGTTCACACCTGTGTAAACGGGGGCAAAAAATAGCTCAAAAAAGTTTTCCAGAGTTTTCAGAAATAGACAGTATTAAGTGTGGCTTGTTTTGATGTCAGATTCGAGCGGGCGGGAATGCAGCCCTCGTAGGCACAGGAACCAAAGGCGACCAGTACCTTGGATTTACGCCGCAGCAGCTTCGCCATTTCCTCATTTTCAGAGTTACGGATGGCGCCGTTGAACAAGCAGACATCGATGAAACCATCCTCGTATCCCTCGACATCTTTGACTTTGAAGTCGGCGATACAGGGGAAGAAGGCCAGATCGAAGGTCGCGTCCACAGCCAAGATATGTTCGCCGATATTCAGCGTTGATATCTCGCAGCCGCCACACGAGGAAGCCCAATACATAGCGAGTTTTGGTTTTTCGTTACTTGTCATCCTGCCACCTCCTCGATCATCACTTGCGAGGGCATCATCTCGCCATGTCCGTTGGCGCCAATCACCCTTTCCTGCCAGCGCAATGGCCCTAACTCCTTCAGTTGTTCTGACATCCTATCCACTGCATTGGCTAACATGAGGCCTTCCGATGCTGACGCCCAGACCAACTGCACCCGATCCTCTTCGACTCCGAGTTGCTTGAGCATCTGTTGCAATAAAATGAATCTACGATGTGCTTTTATATTGCCTTCGGCATAATGACACTCGCCCGGATGACAACCGGCAATCATCACACCATCGGCGCCCTCGCGCAAGGCTTTGAGTATGAACTGTGGGTCCACACGGCCACTGCACATCACGCGGATAGGGCGCATGGTTGGCGCATAGTGCAGTCGGGCTGTGCCTGCCAAATCTGCAGCCCGGTAGCTACACCAGTTACAGAGAAAGCCGACGATGACGGGCTCGTATCCATTTTTGTTTGTCATAGTTTATCTCCTTCGGGGATTGCTACGCTGGTAAATTGGGAATTGGAATTTCGGTACTCTGTTGTTGGGTTCAGCAGCTAGACTGTCACCAACTCAGCAATCTACCGATCTACCAAACCACCAGTTTATGCTGGAACCAATTCCTCCTCTCGCGCTCGCTCCCGACCGTTCTTGCCATTCGACCTGACATCCCAAAGGATGCCTTCAATCTGCGAAAACAGTTGATCGTTCGTGAAATGAGCGCCTGTGATGATACCGCTGGGGCATGCCGCTACGCAGGTACCGCAGCCCTGGCACAGCGCCGTGATTACCTCTGAGACATTCGCGTCACCGTTGTACTCGATGGCATTGTAGGGGCATTGCGTGTTGCAGATCCGGCAGCCTGAGCAGGCGTCTGCGTCGATATTGGCCCTGACTGGCTCCATCATCACCGTGCCGCGATGGATCAACCCTGCCACGCGCGCTGCTGCTGCTGCACCCTGCGACACTGTTTCGGGAACATCCTTTGGCCCCTGACAAGCACCGGCTACAAAGATACCGTCGGTCATCGTCGCTATCGGATCCAGCTTGGGATGTCGCTCCACGAAAAAGCCGTCGAAATCACAACCCATCTTAAACAGCTGTGATATTTCTTTGGAATCGGAACGCGCTTCCATGGCTGGGCTGAGAACAACCATATCCACGGGGATACGACGCTGTTGTGCGAGCAGCGTATCGTATACCTGCACGATGAGTTTACCCGTTTCTGCCTGCGAACGAGGCATATCTGTGATCTCTGCAACTTTGCCTCGAACAAAATGGGCTCCTTCATCCATCAAACGATGATAGAACTCCTCGTAACCCTTGCCTGGTGTGCGAATATCAATATAGAAATTATATACCTCAGTTGTGGGCAGACGCTCGTGTACCAGATGGGCGAATTTCAGCGAATACATGCAGCAGACCTTGGAGCAGTATTCGTGGTAGTTCTTGTCGCGTGATCCCACACAGTGGATGATGGCGACACGCTTTGGAGGTGTTACCAGGTCTCGTAGCGTGATCTTGCCGTTGGTGGGCCCTGTAGCATTGACCATTCGTTCGAACTCGAGGCTGGTAAAGACATTGGTCAGACGCCCGTAGCCATATTCGGGAACCTTGCGACAGTCGAACAGGTCATAACCTGTGGCCAGTAGTACATTACCTACATCCAGTTGCAAGAACTGATCCTCCTGCTCGAAATCGATGGAGTTCGGTGTGGTGGGACAGAAGAGTTGGCAGGCCTTACATTTGCCCCGCTGGAAATAGACACAGTTCTCTGTGTCGATGACAGGGTATTTGGGCACGGCCTGGGGGAAGGGTCGGTAAATCACTTTGCGTTTACCCAATCCCGCTTCGAAGACATCATCGTCCACCCGGAATGGGCATTTCTCGATACAAATGCCGCATCCTGTACATACATCTTCGTTGATATAACGAGCTTTTTTGCGTACCGTCACTTGGTAATCGCCCAGATGTCCGTCGACCGCTTCCACTTCGCTATAAGTCAGCAGTGTGATATTAGCGTGTTGTCCTACATCTACCATTTTCGGGGTGAGAATGCAGGCAGAGCAATCGAGGGTGGGGAATGTTTTATCCAGTTGCGCCATATGCCCACCAATCGAGGGTTCACGTTCCACCAAATAGACATGATAACCGGCGTCGGCCAGTTCCAGCGCTGCCGAAATACCGGCGATCCCCCCACCCACGACCAGCGTGTTGGGGTTGATATGTACAGGTAGGGGTTCAAGGGGTTGGTGGTGTACGACCCGCTCGATGGCCGCCTTCGTCAGGGCTTTCGCCTTTGTGGTGGCCGCCTTCCTGTCGTCAGTGATCCAAGAATCATGCTCCCGGATGTTCGCCATCTCGAATAAGAATGGATTGAGCCCAGCCCTTTCACATGCGGCTCGGAACGTCTTCTCGTGCATATGAGGTGAACATGAGGACACGACGATGCGCGTAAGCCCATGCCTTTCGATATCGTGCTCGATCAGATCCTGACCCAGGCTGGAACACATGAATTGGTAATCACGGGAAATGGTTATCTGGTCCTGTTCGCCCGCCCAGCGCGACACCTCCGCTACATCTACGGTTTTGGCGATGTTCGTGCCGCAGTGGCAGATGTATACACCCACTTTTTCGTTCATATATCTACCTCCTGGTAGTATTTCGTCTTCCGTGGGATTGGCCGCAGCCGTGATGCTCCACGGATTGCGTAGCATATTTCAAATCTCACAGAGCTTCGTAGACAAGCTCGATTAAATCTTTGACGACTACTTGATCCTCGTGTCCTGTTGTCTTGACAGCATCGCTGTACATGGTCACATCTTTGGGGCAAGTCACCACAAGTGCCTGCACGCTATCCAGTGCTGCAGCCTCGTGGATACGGGACTCGCTGGGGCGTTCCTTCATGTCGCCCTCCTCCATCCAAATACGGCCACCGCCGGCGCCGCAACAGATCGCCCGATCCCCATGGCGGGGCATCTCCACCAGCTTACAACCGGTGGCTTCGATCACGCGTCTTGGTGCATCATACACGCCGTTATAGCGGCCGAGATAGCAGGGATCGTGGTAGGTGACTGTGTAGTCCAGCTTTTTACTGAAGCTGAGTTGGCCCGATGCGATCATCTGATCAAGGACTTCGGAGTAGTGCAACACAGCATGGCTGCCGGGCCCGGCTATTTCGCTAAGTTGGCCGAAGGGGTACTCGCGTTTGAGGGTGTTGTAAGTATGAGGGTCGGTGGTGACGATAGAACTAAACTGGCTTCTTTCGAATGCAGCCATATTCTTCTCTACGAGCATCTCGAACAAACCCTCTTCTCCAACGCGCCGTACATCATTCCCGGCGTTTTGCTCAGCATCGTAGAGGATGCCGAAATCCATGGCGGCGTGTTGGAATACCTCAGCGGTTTTCCGCGTGATCTCGCTCAGAGTGGGGCTGTAGGAGGCGTAATCACCCACAAACCACAGATATTCGACCGCTTCTTTGCGGGCGTCTGTGAGCTTGGGCTTGAAGGGTCTCGACCAACGGGCTCGGGCTTTGGCTGACTTCCCAAATGAGTTGCCATACCGGCCCAGATTGGCCAGCACATCCTGGAGTTCGCTATCGACGCGCCCTTCCATCACCAGGTGTCTGCGCATATCTACGATAGGGGTTACATGCTCGATGAGAAGTGGGCATTCCTGGTCGCAGGCATAGCAAGTAGCACAGGCCCAGACGGCCTCTTCCGGTATGACATCTCCCACCAGTTCCCTCGCCAGCGTGCCATTGCTCGAACCCCTACGCATAACTTCGCCCCGTTCCATCAGATTGTCGCGGAGGTTCATCATAAGCAGCTTCGGCGAAAGTGTCAGGCCGCTGGCATACATGGGACAGACATCCTGACAGCGGCCACATTCTGTACATGTGTAGAAATCGAGCATCTGCCGCCAGGTGAATTGCTCTACCTCGCTCACCCCCGTGGACACGGCGCCTTGATCATCTACGAACTCAGGCGCATCAGGCAGGCGGCCCCGCGGTTCGGTGTTGCGCAGAAAGACGGCCGGAACAGATGTAATCACATGGAAATGCTTGCTGCCGGGAAGCATGGTCAGGAACACCAGCACGACGCCAATATGAATCCAGTAGGCTGTCTCTTCGACGACCACCTGTGTGCTCTCATCCAGGCCGGCAAACAGGCTACCCACGGCACGCGAGAACGGTCGCCAGGCGGCGACAGGATCGTGGCCCAGGTTGAAACGGATGCCGTTGATCACCAGCAGGCTGAGCATGATGGTGGCAATGAACAGTAACACCAACACGCCCTCATTTCTGTGACTGCCCTTGTAGCGTTCAGGATCAACGGCCCGGCGCACATACAGGGCGTAGACCACCGCCACGATCACGAGTACGGCGAAGATATCCTGCAGCAATGCTAGAGGCCCAAATGTGCCGAGAATGGGGATCACGAGATGAGGATTGGCAAACGCTAATAATCCTTCCAGGATCGCTGCAAAGATCGTCAGCGAAAGAATCAGGAATCCCCAGAAGATGAAGAAATGGGCGGCGCCGGGGATCAAGAAGCGGAAAAGTCGCAGTTGCGCTCCCACATACAGCAGCACCGACCTGACGCGCTCGCCCCACTGTCCTTTCATGTGGCTGGGCCTGCCACGGCGCAGATTTAGCCACAGCAGTCGATAGATGCGCCACAGGAAGATGCCCCCTACAATCAGCAGGGCGAGCAGAACGACAAGCGACTTGATCAGATCATAGGGCATATGTCATCCTCCTTTCGCCTCCTCAATCTGCTCGACCAGTGATTCCACCAGATCAAACATATCGATTTCGGCGCCGAATTGGGCGATATCAAAAATAGGTGCTGCAGGATCGCTGTTGACGGCGATAAGCAAATCGCTATCGGTGATGCCTTCGATATGTTCCGGGGCGCCACTGATGCCCAGAGCCAGATAAAGTTTAGGTTTGACCGAACGGCCTGATTTGCCCACCATGCGCGATGTCGGCAGCCATCCCAGATCGACAATGGGCCGGGATGCGCAGATTTCTCCATCCAGGGCATCTGCCAGTTCTTGTACTAATTCAAGATTATCTTCGTTTTGCATACCCCGACCGACTGCTATCAGGATCGGTTCTTCGGAGATATCGACATCTCCGGCCTCGGGCTCGATGTATTGCAAGAGCGAAACCCGAAGATCTTCCAGTGGCGGTGGATCGGCCATCATCAGTTCCGGCCGTTCGCTGCTGCGCCCATCCTCGGGCTTGAACCCACCCGGGAGCATGGTCAACAACAGCGTACCTTCTGGAAAATCACCTTCGGCCATGATCTTACCGCCGCAGATCTGGCTGGTGAATTGCAACGAGCCATTGGAGCTTGCCACGCTTTTACATTGGCTGACCAACGGCAGGGCAAGCCGTGCCGATAGGCCACTGGCTACGTCCATCCCTATCGAGGTATGGCCCAGCAACACTGCTCGCGGCCGTTCTGCTGTGACCAGCGCAACCAGCGCAGCCAGGTAAGCATCAGGCGTAAATTCCGCCAGAGCAGGGTGATCGAGATAAATCACGCGGTCGGTGGCCAGGTCATCGGCCAGAGCCCGGCCATCATGACCCAAGAGGATGGCTATCACCTCGCCACCTGTTTTCTCTGCCAGCTTATGTGCTGCGGCCAACATCACGTAGGAAATCTCCAGCACTTGCCCTTGCAGGTGTTCAATCACGACGAATATGTCATGCTTCATGTTGATCCTCCTCTCACAGGACGTCCTGCGCTTTCAAGATCTCGACTAGCTTAGCTGCTATTTCCTCTTCATCTCCTTCGAGCATCTGGGCATGTTCACCAGTCTCAGGCTCGAACATACGGCTCACACTGACTGCGCCTGTGAAGTCTAAGTCTTCGAGTTCAAGCTCTTTGATGCTGGCAGATTTCATTGCCTGCCGCACCTTGCTGAATGCCACATAGCGGGGCGGCTGCTCTGCGGCTTGTATACCCAACACTGCTGGGAGCTTTACATTCATTTCGGCGATCAGCCCGCCCGGATACTCCTTGCGAACGCTTGTCGAGCCATTGTTGAGGTTGATTCCGGCAATATATCCCACATAGGGCATATCTAAATACTCAGCCAACAACGGCCCAAACGAACCATCCAGATCGTCATGCGCTTGCACACCGGTCAAGATCAGGTCGGGTTGCATGTCGCGGATGGTTGCGGTAAAAGCCCGAGCCAGGGCATGTTTGTTTGCACCTTCATCAAATGTGCCCGCGAGCTTAACCACTTGATCAGCACCCTTGGTCAGCGCTGCAAAGAGCGCATCGTCAGCTCCCTCTAATTCAGGGGCGACGATAATCACTGTTCCACCTATCTTTTCCTTGAGCAGAATCGCCTGCTCGATGGCGTGATCGTCGAATTCATTCAGGATCAGGCTCATCCACTCCATGTCAAGACGAGTTCCATCCTCGTCGATGGTGAGTTCTTCGACCAAGTCGGGTGCCAGATTTACTGGGACGACGATTTTCATGATTCAACCTCCTCTTCCATGGCCTCGGCCAGGAGTTCGGCGATATCCTTGACCACCAATCCCCGCGCGTCCTGGATCATTTTGGTAGCGTCTTCGAAGCGTGGCGACTCATACGGACAGGCGACTGCAAGGATGTCGGCTCCTACCGCCACTGCCTCGCGCACCCGCCACTCCGATAGCCGCACATGCGCTTTCTCCCATTGGAATCCATCCAGCCACATGCCCCCACCCCCACCTCCGCAGCACAAGCTGTTCTGATGATGGTGGGACATCTCCACAAGCTTTAGACCGGGAATCGCCTCGAGAAGCTGACGGGGCTCGTCGTAGACATCATTGGCCCGGCCTAGATAGCAGGGATCGTGAAAGGTAACCCTGGCTTTGAGTTCGTTTTTCAAAAATGGTTTGAGATCATGCAGCCGTTCGGCCAAAAACTGGGTGTAATGGCGCACTGGATAGTCGATACCCAGGTTGGGGTATTCGTTTTTGAGGGCATTGTAAGCATGTGGATCGGTTGTAATGATCTCCTTGAATCGGTACTTGCTGAAGGCTCGTCCGTTTTTCTCGGCCAGCATCTCGAACAACCCTCGTTCCCCGGCCAGCCGCTGTGAATCCGCGTCACTCTGCTCCTCCGGCCCTAAGATGCCGAAATCGACATCGAGGGCATCAAGGATCCTCACCAGCGCTACGCTGGCCGTCTGTACCCGCGCGTGGTACGAAGGATAATCACCCACGAACCAAAGCACGTCGACAGGGCGTTTGACCTTTTTCATAATCGAGACCGGCGGATCCAGACCGCGCGTCCAGTCCGCCCGCTTTCGTGGCGACTCGCCCAGAGGATTGCCGTAACGCTGTGAATACTCCAAGGCATTCTGTAATTCGTTGGGGATGTTTCCGGCAAGCAAGAGCTCCTCTTTGGCCCGTGTCATCAGTCCGGGTGTCAGTGGGATCTTGGCCGGGCACACCTCTGTGCAGGCATAGCAAGACACGCACATCCATACCGTATCGGTAGCGAGAATGCTATCAAACGTACCTGCCCGTAGAGCACCCACCATTCGACTCGGCGGATACTCCATCAGATAGCCGAAGGGACAAACGCCGCTGCACGTACCACACTGAAGGCAAGTACGTAAGCGCGCGCCCTCCTCAGTTTCCTGTAAACCAGCGTACACTGCATCATTGAGAGCAGTGTCAGAAGAAACCTGCGTTATTATTCCCGCCATATGACGCCTCCTAGAACTCGTCGCTCTGGCCGCTAACAAGGTACGGACAGAACACATGAGACTAACCCAGGCATGGCACACGATGTAGGCTGCGATGTTTGCCCGCCAACCGGGATCGATTGATCCACTTGCCAGACTTCATGTGCAAGCAGACAACACTCACACTTCCTTGTGCGTTCGCGCTGCTATAATGCTGTAAAACGAAAATCACGCCCCCCGCGATTATCGATGTACGTTGCTCGTTGCGTCGGATGTCAGGTGCGACGACGTTTGCTGACTCAATGAGACCTCCGACAGGGCCTGCACCTCATAAAACTCAGTGAAACCTCGATGGCATCAAGGTACCATTTCCCTATCTTACGGAAGGCGTTCCACAAGGAAGCCTTATACTTCTACTACAATAATAGCCTGTTTGCACCGCTCTGTATATGATCTAGATCAGTTAAAGTGAAGGAATTCACCACAATCTTCCTCAGTTTGTACCTGTCTGATTAATTATAGCACTAATGACTCCCGCGGCTGCACATGCCTGCCGCGGGAGTTTTGTCGAGACCTTGTTGCGGATGGGCTACTTTGTCTGCAACCGCACTCGCACCTGCGACTTGCGACTTGCTACTTGCTACTTGCTACTTGCTACTTGCTACCTGCCCCAGCGGGGCCTGATTTTCTCAGCGCAGTCGGGGAACAATCGCTAGGTCCTTATGCTACAGAATGCGCCAATGACTCCATACGCCGATCGCGCAAACGCTCGCGGATGACCTGTGCTACCTTTTGCATCATGAGGAAGCCAAACTGACAGTCATCCTCAAAAGCCTTCTGCAGTGCTTCACAATTAAAGACGACGATCCGGCATGAGGTAAGTGTTTTGGCGCCGGCCATGGTTTGGTAAGGTGGTACTAGACCCGACCATCCGAAGACTTCACCCGGGCCAATGGCGCTGAGCACAACTGCTTCTGTCTCCAGTGCGCCCACTAACTGATCGGATACCGCATGTTCCGAGTCCTGCAATGGCAGTTCCATGACAACGCTTATTGCCCCTTCCAACACCAGGTACAGTTCTCGCACTTCACCACCTTCATGGAACAGGTACTGATCTTGTTCTACAGATATCTCTTTGGCGGTATTCGCCAGCGTGACCAGGTTGTCGTGGGTCAGCCCGGCGAAGAATGGGTAGCGACGCAGAATTTCTGGTGAGATCATGCTGTCTCTCCTTGTAAAACGGGACGCATGCAATAAGTTGTTTTCGGGCCGATGCGATGTGTCGATCTGACAACTGGCGCATGCATTTGTTTGTGGCACTATCAAGATGCCGTATTTCATAGTTCGATATCTACAGGACTGGCAGTCCTGGCGAAGGACTGCCGGCCCTCTTGCGATGAGAGTCTCCATAGTTGCTTTTTCGTAGGACACAACCGGGCCTCAACGGGTTGACTCATCATCCAATTCGTTAAGTATTGCTGCTGTGACGGTGGGGATCGCCTGCTGGACCGCAGCCGTCGGTTGATCGCCAAACTCCTCGATATTCTCGACACCGATCCCGTAGATCACGACTTCTTGCGGTAAGTGCATGCCCATACGCCGCCCTGTGGCCAGAGCGGTTACCAGGCTGGTATCATGGGCCGAGGCAGAATGCTGGGTGGGGCTGATCGCTTCCAGGTCGGGTAAGCTGAGCCGGTGGATTTCCCCGGGTAGCGTGTCTGCATGCTTGAGAGCGTCGATAATGATGGCTTTGTCGTAGCCCACCATCATTTCCATCAAACGCAACCCCCCCACACTGGCTTCGGTGATGTCGATAGTCTCATTGTGGGTGTGACGCACTCCGGTGTCGTTGAGATGGTGCATCTCGACACGCCGCCTGTTTTCTTCGAAAGGCGGAGTGCCTTGCAGGCGAATCGCCTTTTGCAATGCATACGCCACCTTCACACCAACGCCATCGTCGGTGAGTATGGGGTTTCCGAGTCCGATTATTAGGGTCTTCATAGATACGCGTTACAGGGTGCGTGCTGCGTGCCCCGATGGCAAATCAATACGGAACACGCAACACGCAACACGCTCAAGTATACTGACTCAATTTCTCGACCACCTCGCCATCACTATTGCGAATCGTCACTTCCAGAGGCATCTGCCCCGGCAGTGAGTGGGTGGCACAAGACATGCAGGGGTCGTAGTTGCGGAACGCCATTTCCACACGGTTGAGCAGGCCGTCAGTTACAACGGTACCTTTGGTGATCAGCGACTCCGCCGCCTTCTTGACCGACATCGCCATCGGGGCATAGTTGTTGGTCGTGCCCACAATCAGATTGACCGCGGTGAGGATGCCGTTTTCGTCGGTTTTGTAGTGGTGGGTAAGGGTGCCGCGCGGGGCTTCCACACTGCCCACGCCCTCGTCCGGTGTGTTCGTGACCACCACCCGCATGTTGGGGTCGGTGATCTCAGGATCCTGGCTTAGTTCCAGCATGCGTTCGGCCGCATACAGTAACTCGACCAACCGGGCCCAGTGGGTGGCCAGACGATGGTGGATGGGCTCGTAACGGCCATTCTTCTTGGACCCGAGGGTCTCGAAGTAGCGCTCGAAGGCCTCCTGCGCCTTGGGCGTGGTCATGCCGTCGGCCGCATTCAGACGTGAAAGAGGTGTGGCGCAATAAACACCGCTATCTTCGCCATCAGTGAAGCCGTTCCAGCCCACACTCTTCAGGTAGGGGAACTTCAGGTAAGACCAAGGCTCCACGCGTTCGGCCACATAGTCGGTGTAGTCTTTGGCGTCATAGCGGTCTTGCTCTTTGCCGCTGGGGCTGACCACACGGATCTGGCCGTCGTAGAAGTTCACAAGGTTGTTTTCATCGACGGTGCCCATGTAGTAGGTGCGATGGGTGAAGCCATCGGAGAGCACGAGGTCGACGTATGCCTGGTTGGCCAGTACGATGTCGTCGAAGAGCTTGAGGCTGAAGAGGGCGAAGTCCACGTTCTGCTTGGCAACGGCTTCGATCTCCTGTCGCTCTTCCTCGTTGATGGCCTTGCTCCAGCCACCGGGCATGCCCGCCACGGGATGGACGCCACGACCCCCTACCATTTTGATGACATGGTGGTTGCGCATGCGGCAGTCGATCACCTGCTTGCCGATGTCGACCCCTACCTTATGGATCACCCCGAGGATGTTCCGTTCGGCAGCCGGGGCATCGGGTCCCACCACGAAGTCGGGTCCACCCAGCGCATAAAAATGGGTGGTGTGGTCGGTGACGTAGAAGGCGGTGTAGAACATCTCTCGCAGTTTCTTGACCGGCGAAGCGGGCTGCACATGATAGAGTGCGTCCAGGGCCTTGGTGGCGGCCATGTGGTGCGCTTCAGGGCAGACGCCGCAGATGCGGTTGGTGATGCGGGGCATCTCTTCGGCGGGCCGTCCTACACAGAACTGTTCGAAGCCGCGCAGTTCGGG
>JAAENG010000303.1 GCA_024224665.1 Chloroflexota bacterium
TCTCCAACACCAATCGCGCCTCTTCTGGATTTCGAACAACATCTGCCTTCAATCCTAGCTCCCTTGCTGCGGCCACGTTTGCGGCGCTGTCATCCAAAAATAGCACATTTTGGGGACTCAAGCCCATGTTCTGTAGCGCCACGCAGAACGCCTCGCGAGATGGCTTCAGATGGCCAGTTTCGTGTGACAAGTACTTCTTTTCGAAACGGTTGCCTATTCCCATGGCGGTGATCCTATCCCAATGGATGGCACTCGTATTGCTGAAGGCAGCAACTTCATAGGTAGAGGGGATATCGTCAAGGAGCTGCAGGGCTCCGGGTGCGATTGAAGTTGGCCATAGAGAGAACTCTTCCAAGAACACTTCTGCCGATATCGAGAGTCCAAGTTCTTTTACCACCCGTGCCGCGAAATCCACCGCGGCAATCTGCCCGGTTTCATGTTCGATTACAGATGGTGAGCCCATCCACTTCCTGTGGAGCTCCTCAGGTAGCTGGTCGACTCCGAGATGCCTCGCCAAGCTCGGCATGCCGTCAAGTACGACGAGGACACCTCCTATGTCGAACAGGACCCCCGAGATCGTTGTTATTACCTTCATGTCGGCTCGGCCTAACGGTTTGGGTGATCA
>JAAENG010000304.1 GCA_024224665.1 Chloroflexota bacterium
ATTTTTGGGAGGTTTTAAATCTCGGGTTTACCTAAGTACAGCGTTGACGAAGTAATCTAAATATGTCATTGCGAACGACGACGTCTGGTCGTTTGGTGAAGCAATCCCCAAGCTTCTTGAGCGCATTTTGTAGACATGGGGATTGCTTCGTCGTAAAAGACACCCCTACTAATGAAACGATGTTATGGTAAGTTGTTTCAGGACATCATACAGGGGGCGCAGCACCCCTAGGTTACGCGCATGACACAAACGGGAAGCAGTTTCTAGCGAATACTAAGTGGCGATTGGCACGATTAGGGATTGGTGATTTCTTGGTCGAGGCGATGTCGATCTCCAGTCCCTAATCTCAGATTTCTATCAATCATATGCCGGATCACGCAAAACCGGGCAGGTCATGCAATGTCCACCGCCACGACCGCGACCCAGCTCGGAACCATCGATCTCCAGCACGGTGACGCCGGCCTGGCGCAGGCGGGCGTTGGTCCACTCGTTGCGATTGTAGGCTACGACCACGCCGGGTTGCAGGGCCACGACGTTGTTGCCGTCGTCCCACTGCTCGCGTTCCTGCTCGAAGGCGTCGCCGGCGGTGGGTACGACCCGCAACTCCTCCAGGCCCAGCGCCTCCTGCACCACGTCAAGCCAGCCTTTGTCCTCGACGACGACATCCAGGCCAGCTTCGTTGTCGCCGGGATAGTAACTGATGGGCGTGATGTTGTTGACCACTGGCTCGTAGATTGTGACCAGATCCCGGTCGCAGAAGGTGAAGATGGTATCGAGATGCATGCTGGCGCGGTCGGGTGGCATCTTGGCGGCGATCACACGTGTGGCGGCTTCGTTCTTAAACAAGGTCTTCGCCACTTGGCTCACCGCCTGATAGGTTGTGCGCTCGCCCATGCCGATGAGGACGACACCCTTACCAATGGGCATGACATCACCGCCCTCCAGGGTAGCGCTGCCATGATGCACATCGGGGTCACCCCACCAGATGTTGAAATCCCCGCCTTTGAACTCAGGATGGTACTTGTAGATGGCCATCAGGTGCAACACTTCCTTGCGTCGCGCCGGCCAGTACATGGGGTTGACCGTGACGCCGTTGTAGATCCAGTTAGAGCTGTCACGGGTGAACAACTGGTTGGGCAGGGGCGGCAGGACGAATTCGGTGCCGCTGTACGCTTTTTCAGCGAATTTGCGGAAGTCTTCGGGCAGTTCACTCACCGTCACGCCGCCAATGAGTTGGGCGACGAGTTGGGCTGAATCCATTTCGTCCATCCAGGCCCGCATTACGGGGACTCCGCCCACGCCGACCTCGTCGGGAACCAGTTTACGGTCGAGGATGTAGGCCCGGCCTTCGGGATCATCCACAACATCTTGCAGCAGTTCGTGAACGCGCCACACCTGCACGCTGAATTCAGCCCTCATTAGGTCAACGAAAGCATCGTGCTCTTGACGGGCCTTGCGCGCCCAGATCACATCGTCGAAGAGCAGCTCCTGGCAGTTGGTCGGGGTCAATCGTCTCATTTCCAGGCCAGGGCGATGGACGATCACTTTGCGCAATTTCCCAACTTCAGAATGTACGCCAAATCCTGTAGGCATCTTTAGATCTCCTTGTGTTTCAGGTAGTTATTTGTTGGTAGGGAAACAGGTAGACAAGTAGGGAGCAGGTTCGGATCCGTATTTACTTGTCTATGCCGCCGGTTCTACAATCGTGCCGGCCTTGCCGTTGACGATGTTCTCGATGTCAGCCAGCGTGCCGATGGCGGCGCGTTTGCCGGTCTCTCGCACAAAGGTGCAGGCTGCCTCCACCTTGGGCCCCATAGACCCAGCGGCGAAATCATAGGCCTGTAGTACGTCGGGCGTAGTTCGGCCGATCTTCCTTGCCTCGGGCGCACCCCAGTCGATGTAGACGCCATTGACGTCGGTGGCCATGATATAGAGATCGGCTTCAAGTTCACGGGCCAGGATTTCGGTGGCCCGATCTTTGTCGATCACGGCCTCGACGCCGGTGAGCACCCGATCCTTGCCCTTTTCGTACATGACGGGAATGCCACCGCCGCCAGCGCAGATGACGATGGTGTGCTTTTCCAGCAGCCACTTGATGGGCTGGATTTCGAAGATACGTTTGGGCAGGGGCGACGGAACCACACGCCGCCATTTGTTGCCGTCCTGCTTGATCGACCAGCCCTTATCCGCGGCCAGCGCCTCGGCCTCCGCCTTCTCGTAGACCGGGCCCACGAACTTACTCGGGTTCTCGAAGGCGGGATCGTCAGGATCCACTTCGATCATGGTCAGAAGGGTGGCTAAGGGAACCTCGAAGGGCAGCAGATTGCCCAACTCCTGCTCGATCATGTAGCCGATCATGCCCTGGGTTTCCGCCCCCAACACATCCAGGGGGTAGCCCTCCACCTCTTCGTAGGCTGCCCCTTCCAGAGCAAGCAATCCCACCTGGGGGCCGTTGCCATGAGAAAGGACAAGCTGGTGTTCTCTGGCGACAGGCGCCAGAGCCCGGGCGGCCACGCGCACGTTCGCCCGTTGATTCTCGGCAGTCATGGGTTCGCCACGCTTCAACAGGGCATTTCCGCCTAATGCAACGATCACTCGCATAGTGTTACTCCTGTTTTTTAGAGGTCAGAGGTCGGAACACCAAAGTCCCAACTGACCTCAGGTTTCTGACCTCAGACCTCGATCAAACTTCAGTCCCCCAGCGTCGCCACCATAACGGCCTTGATGGTGTGCAGGCGGTTCTCGGCTTCGTCGAAGACGATGGATGCAGCGGATTCGAAGACTTCCTCGGTCACTTCCATGGCCTTGATGCCGAATTTTTCGTAGATGTCCTCACCCACCTTCGTGTCGGTGTTGTGGAAGGCGGGCAGGCAGTGCATGAACTTCACATGGGGGTTGCCGGCCATCTCCATTGCTTTGGCATTGATCTGGTAGGGCAGCAACAGCTTGATACGTTCCGCCCACACAGAGTCGGGCTCACCCATGGAGACCCACACATCGGTGTAGAGGAAATCCGCGCCCTTCACGCCAGTGGCCACATCAGCGCTGATGGTGAGGCGAGCGCCGGTTTCGACGGCAATGGCGCGGCAGGTCTCGACCAGAGATTCTTCGGGCCAGAGATGCTTGGGCGCACAGAGCCGTACATCCATACCCAGTTTGCAACCGCCCACCATGAGCGAGTGGCCCATGTTGTTGCGGGCGTCGCCCATGAAACAGTAGGCGATCTCGGGCAGGTCCTTGTAGCTGTGTTCGGTCATGGCCAGTACGTCGGCCAGGATCTGGGTGGGGTGGAACTCGTCGGTGAGGCCGTTCCACACAGGCACACCGGCATACTGAGCCAAGGTCTCGACCAGCTCCTGGCCAAAGCCCCGGTACTCGATGCCGTCGTAGGTGCGGCCCAGCACCCGGGCTGTATCTTTCATCGTCTCTTTTTTGCCGATGTGGGAACCGCTGGGCCCCAGGTAGGTGACGTTTGCGCCCTGGTCATAGGCAGCGACCTCGAAAGCTGTGCGGGTGCGGGTCGATCCCTTCTCGAAAATCAGGGCGATGTTTTTTCCCACCAGTCGCTGCTGCTCGTAGCCGCCGTATTTGGCAGCCTTCAGGTCTGCCGACAGCTTGAGTAGAAATTTGATCTCCTGCGGCGTAAAGTCGAGGAGTTTGACGAAATTGCGATTGCGCAGGTTGAAAGCCACGGTTTGTCACCTCCAGTGGTGATCGTGTTTTTTTGGTATTGGAAATATGTGTCGGATACGTGTTGCGTGGCGTCAACAAAACGGAACACGCACTACGCGACACGTCTGCTAGAAAATCATCGTCCCAGGGATGAAGGCGCCAATGCTGAGCACAACAGCGTAAAGAATCAGCAGCAAGATCAGCAGCGGCAGGACAAAGCGCAGCCACTTGTCATAACGGATGCGGGCCAGGGCGAGGCCACCCATGACCACGGCGAAGGTGGGGTTGATCAGGTTGAGCATACCGCTGGCCGACTGATAAGCGGTCACGACCAGACTGCGGTCCACGCCGGCGATATCTGCCAGAGGCGCCATGATCGGCATCGTTACGGTGGCCAATCCCGAAGATGAGGGGATGAGGAAGCCCAGCGGCAGGTAGAGGAGATGCGTGATATTGATGAAGGCCACGCCGCCTAATCCCCCCACCGCCGCTTCTGCCCAAGAGAGGACGGTATCGACTATCAGGCCATTGCTCATGATCACACTGACGCCGCGAGCGACGGCGATGATCAGGGCCACGCCCAGCATGTCTCGGGCGCCGTCGATGAATATCTCGGAAGTGCTTTTTTCGCCCAGGCGACCTACGATGCCAATGAGAATGGCGAAGCCCAGGAACAGGGCGGTGAACTCGCCGAACCACCAATTCAATTGCGGGAGCGGTATGCCCAGATCGTTCCAGGGGATGACGCTGAAGATCATGATGAGGAAGGCGAGGAGGAAGAGAACGAGAACGGTGATCCTCATGCCGTTTAGCTCAGGCAGTTCTTTCTCACCCGAGCCCTTCAGGAAATGCTTCCTGTCCGCCTCTCTCTGGTCATAGACCAGCGACTTGGTAGGATCTTTCTTCACCTTCTCGGCATATCTTGTGACGAAGATGATGCCCATGAGCGTGCCGACGATCAGGATAAATATCCTCGAAACCAGGCCATCGGCGATGGAGATGCCGGCGAAACCGGAGGCCACGCCGGTGGCAAAGGGATTGACGGTGGAGGCTAGCACGCCGATGCCGGCTCCGATCATGATGACGGCAACGCCCACCAGGGAATCGTAGCCGGCGGCGATCATAACGGCAATGATCAACCCATAAACAGCCAGGGTCTCCTCGGCCATGCCGTAGCTGGTGCCGCCCAGGGCGAACACGATCATGAGGATGGCGATCATAATTTTCTCACGCCCCTCGAACACGGTCGTGATCTTGCCGATGCCGGCGTCGATAGCGCCCGTGGCCATCGTAATCGCCAAAAAACCGCCGATGATCAGTACGAACAGGGCGACATCGATGGCGCCGTAAAGTTCGCCGAAGTTGTAGACGCTAATGCTGCCATCCTCACCCTTGATGCCAAACATGCCGTTGATGGGCGCCATCAAGCCGTCAGATATGATTTTCTGCGGGTTCGATTCAACCTGATGGTAGGTACCGGGAATGGGCTCGCCCTCGTCTGTGAGTTCATATTGCCCGGCGGGAATGAACCAGGTGGCGATCACCACTAGGATGATCAGTAGGAACAGGACAGTGTAAGCTGTTGGGAATTGAAATCCCTTTTTCTTGTCTGCCATTGTGTAGTTTCCTTTTATCTTGATGTTTCTTTTGTTTTGGACAACTCAATAGTTGCCTGCGAATATCCCAAGGAATTTTGAATTATTTACCGCTTGGGAGATCCTTAGGACAGAGAATTCAAAAACTTGCGGAACTCTTCCGCCATTTCAGGGAGCAATTCGACAAGTTATTCTGTCCTAAGGATTTAGCAGTACACAGAATTGCGAGAGACCGTCCGCTATGCTTCTTCCAACCAGGCCCAGGCGGCTTCGGAATCTTCCGTGTGGAAGAATTCGGCCTCGCGAGCGAAGAATGGATCGACCACAGCTGTCAGCCATTTCTGCCATTTCTTGTCACCGATAATGGCCATTTTGTCGATCTTCTTGCGGTAGGTGGATCCGAATTTCATGTCTGCGCCCCAGGCGCTGATCTTTTCCCAGTGGAATTCGCTCAGGTCCAGAAGCATGTTGATGTCGCCTACCTGGTCCACCAATGCTTCCACTTCTGGGACCATAACAGTATAGTCATCTTTGCTGACTGTGCCGCTGATCTTGTAGCCGATGGTGTTGCCGGAACTTTGTTCTAGTTTTTCAATCATGGTTGGTCTCTGTGGTTGGGGTTGAGAGAGGTATTCGTGATGAAAATGATTGGGACAAGTATGAACGGTTATTGTACAGGCGTTTCATTTTGAGTGTCAAAATAACAGTGCAAAGAAAGGCGTGATTCTCAACGACAACATCGAATCGCCAGTATGATCATATTGTACCCTTTCAGGCGTGGTCCAGCATCACACTTCAGGTGTAATATGAGTGTAGTTTTCCCCATGGTGGCGAGTTCGTTTACCATACCTAATATGGCCGGAACGGAGTATTCGCAGCCTGCGGGCTCTTCCTGAGTTCACTTAGCGTTATAACCTGTAGTGCATGATGCGACTAACCGTATTATCCAGTCGCCAATTCAGGCTCGCTTTCCCTTTGCTCGAACGCTTCTATCGCCTCCTCGATGGTCGGGTAGAAATGGCGGCGGTCAATGGTTTCGTAGAGACCATAGCGTTCGACTTTATCTTTGACAGGATCCTTGAGTTCAGCGAAGATCAGGTGGATGCCGTCAGCATTAAGCTCTTCGTCCAACTCTACCAACATGTCGGCAGCAGTGGTGTCTACATCGGTAATCGGCTCTGCTGCAACCACCACCCATTCCGGCGTCGGCTCTGTTTTAATGACCAGTTTTCGGATGTGGTCGCGAAAGAGGTTGGAATTGGCGAAGAAAAGCGGGGCATCCCAGCGGATCATGAGCAAGTTCGGTATCTGTCTGGCATCTGGATAGCGCTCTAGATCATGGTACCCGTCAACGTTCTCCGGATTGCCCAATACGGCGGAATGCGGTTGCCACGCCCGCACAAAGATCTGGAATATAGAGAGAACCACAGCAATGACGATGCCTTCCAACACACCGACCAGGGCCACCCCCAGGAAGCACACAACAGCCACAACAAACTCGCTCTTTCGATTTGCATAAATGCGTTTAAGCCCTGGTATCTCGAGCAGGCTGGCGGCAGCAACGATGATCACCGCTGCCAGAACGGACATTGGCAGGTCGCTGACAAGGCTTGGTAAGAACAGGAGCATGAGTAGCACCAACAAAGCGGCGGCAATACCGGCAAGCTGAGATTTGGCGCCGGCCTGGTCTGCCACAGCCGTGCGGGAACTGCTGGTGCTAACCGGGAATCCCTGAAAGAATCCGGAGAATAAGTTGGCGGTTCCTATGCCGAATATCTCCTGATTGCTATCCACCTCGGTGCCGCGGCGGGCGGCAAATCCAGACGAGACAGAAATGGTATCGCCAACGGCTACAAGTGTGATGCCAAAAGCGCCGATAACGAGTAGGGGAATATCCACAAGCTCGACGGTAGGGAATGATGGCATCGGAAAACCTTGGGGCAATACGCCGACTACGTCCACGCCTTTCGATGCCAGGTCGAATAGGGCGGAAACCGCAATGGCGATAACTACGCCAATCAGGATGCCCGGCGCACGCGGCATCCATCGCTTCAACCCGATGATGATCGTCAGTGCCAGTACACCCACACCCAGAGCCCAGATATTGGTCTGATCGAGGTTTATCAAGAAATCCCGGGTATCCTCCAGGACATTGCCGCCCTCTACCGAGTACCCGAAGAGCTTTGGCAATTGCCCCACGAAGATAGTCAAGGCGAGGCCGGCCATATAGCCCAGACGAACTGGTTTCGACAACAGATCGGCGATGAATCCCAGCTTGGCGAGGCCCGCCCCGATGGAGATCAGACCGACGAAGATGGCGAGCATGCCGGCGAGGGCGATAGCATATTCCACATTGCCCAAAGCCAGGGGCAAAATGATGGCGGCAATGATAGGGCCAAGAGATGAATCAGGGCCGAGAACCAAATAGGGTGAGGGCCCGAATGCGGCATAGGCCACCAGGCAGACTACGGTCGTGTAAAGCCCGGTGATCGGGGGCAGGCCCGCCAGTTCGGCATAGGCCATGCCCTGGGGAATCAGCAGGGCGGACAGCACCACCGCTGCCACCAGGTCTCGTGGCAGCCATGAGCGGTCATAAGTGCGCAGGCCGCGCAGGCCGGGAACCCATTTCGCGAATCCTTTGGTCTCTGTCAACGAGGCTCTTTTTGCAGATGCGGCACTCATAATTCAATGACCTCCAATTACATCAACCTTTGCACCGGGTTAAGGTTGATCTCAGGCTGACGGTATTTTCTCTCTGTATTGTGATGCTCCGGCATCGATTCCACAGGTGTCAGTGCTCGCTCGAATACTGTCAGGCCACCTCAGCAATCTCATCGATATCCCAGTCTGATTGGTTCATGGCACGCCTGCTCCGCTGAGGAGGATGCAAACTAACTACTCATCGTAAGATATCCTGTTGAATTTCAGACCAGAGCGCCTGATAAGCCAGGGCGGCTTTTGATCTGGGGGCAAAGGCCGGAACCGGCTCCCGGTAAATGCCCATCCGTTCGATCTGCGACAGGTAGGGGATGGGGCTCTGTAAGATGCCGGTAAACTGGCCTTGTAGCGATGTCATGATCTGGCGATGCAATTTCTTGCGCCCGTCGACCATGGAAAAAAAGGCGAACACCTTGTCGGAATCGCGCCCATTTTTTTTCAAAAAGGACAGTAATTGCTCATGGGTGCGAACGGAGAGGGTGGTGGGTATGAGGGGGACGAGAACATGGTCGGAAGCGATGAAGATGTTCTCGGCCAGGATGTTGATGGTAGGCGGACAGTCCAGGATGATCAGGTCATATTCATCTCGAAGCGGCTTGAGGGCGATATCCAACCGTTGCAGGCGGCGTTTCTGCCGGTCGAAGGTGATGTCGAGGTTGCGATGGCTGAAATCGGCCGGCAGCAAGTCCAGGTTGTCATAATCGCTGGCCTTGATGCTGCGGTCTAGCGGTTTGCTTCCTCCCACCAGCCCGCGAGCCTTGCGCTTCAGTTGCGGCTTGACCCGGAAGTAGAAGGTCGCCGAGCCTTGTGGGTCGAGATCACAGATCAGGGTCGTGTAACCGCTCTGCGCCGCCAGGTAGGCCAGGTTGACGGCAGCCGCAGTCTTGCCGACGCCGCCCTTATTGCTATATAGCGCCAGCGTCGTCATGATTTCACCTTCTTCCCTTTGGCGAATAAGCGCTGAAATTGTTTCTGGTGCTTAGGCGAGGCAAATTGCTTGAAGGTTCCGGCGAAATCAGCTTTCACCCTCTGCTGTCTGCGGGCCATTGTCTCCACCAAAAAGCCGGTGGCAACCAGCGACCGCCTAGCCTGCGCTTCATCGATGTCCAGCGCTTCAGCAATCGACAGCAGGTACTCTTGCTGCACCGAGAGGTCGGTGAATTCTCCCAAGTTATCCTGCAGGCGCTTGAGTTGCTTGACCATGCGAGCGATCTCTTTGGAAGGAAAGATGCTGGCGAAAAATTCCAGCAGGTAGCGCAGCTTCTTGCACTCGATGCGCAGGGCGTGCAGGAGTTCGTCCTCGGTATGTTCGAGAATGGTATTGCCATCCCTGACAACGCGACAGTACTGGTTGTTGATGCGCTTGCGCGCCAGATCGATGATGGGAACGGTGGCATTGCGGGCGCTCTTGGCTTTGACCGGCTTGTTCAGGAACGTTTCCCATTTTGAAATCATGCGTGCGTAGGTTTTGGATTCGAGGCCGGCGATGACTTCGTCCAGGGCGTCAGCCCGGTGCGAACGCAGGTAATCGAACAGGGGGGCGATGTCTGCCTGCATGGCGTCGGGCAGCATGGCTCGGAAATCGGCTTCGGCCAACAGGTACACGTCCAGGTCTCGCAGATCATTGGTGAGCTTGCCCAACGCCCTCAACTCCCGCTTGTAGTGGTCGGTCTTCCGCGCTGGAAAGACCTGGCGGATCTGGCTCAGGGCCGAGCGAGTGCGGCGCACAGCGATGCGGTAATCGTGCAGGAACTCGATGTCAATGTCCGCCTCGATGCCGGCTTCGTTGGCCCGCATCGTTTTCAGCAAGTGGCGCAGGATGATCTTGGTTGCTTCAGCGGCGGGCATGTTCGCTTCTAAATGGACATTCAGTTTCCCCGAATACGCGCCCGGCGTCCGTCCGGCGGCCTGGAGGGCGCTGAAGGTGATGCCTTCATTCCCGCAGGCGACGGGCAGACTTTTTTGCAGATAGGTGGCCAGACGGCGGGCCTGGTTGTCGTACCCGCGCAGGGGTTGCACTGTCAGGAATGATGCCAGCGGGAGGCTCGCCTCTGCGGCGTTAGGCCGCAGTTCTGTGTAGACCAGGCGCGCCACCGTTTTCTTGTCCTTGTTGAGAATGCGATAGGTGTAAGACCAGGTGTTGGCGGCAGCGAGATCAAGCAGCGCCCGCTCTTTGATGATGGCGTGCAGTTGTTCTCTAAAGAGGCCATCCGGCAGATCCCGGGCGAATCTCGGCGTTGACGCCGCCGGCAGATTGTGGAGCGTTTCGCCATCGAGCAAAGTGCACAGGATGAGATCTTGGCCCGACCACCGCAATGTCAGAGATTTTGCGAACAAACGGCAGTCAAATGTGTCGTAAATGATCCAGGATTGGGGGCGCGGCGCTTCGGTCAGGAATTCATAACGTTTCGCCAGCATAGCGTCAAATTGTGTCCGCTCAAAGCCATCCGGTATTTTGAATCGTGTTGGCATGCTCATCTCACACTCGATTAGCGCTTGGACTTCTTCTTGCGTTTCTTGTTGCCTCGCTTATCGCTCTTGCTCTTTTCCTTTTTCCGGGGAGCTTTGCCGGACTTGGGTTTTCGATCCTTCTTCCGAGATGATTTAGCGGATCTTGACTTCCGGCCCTTCTTCCCATTCTTCTTCTTCCCGGATTTCTTCTTTTTCCTGGTGGCCTTCTTGCCCTTGCCGGTTTTGTCCCCGGCTTTGTTGCGCGGTTTCTCGACCATCGTCTCAGCCCCACCGTCGCTCGCAACCGGCTCGGGTTCTGATGGGGGCGTTGGGTCGGGCTCAGACACAGGTTCGGGCGCGGCGTCCGGGAAAATCGCCAGACCCTGTTGGCGGAACTTGCGCAGACAATACTGCATCTGTCCAGGAGTCAGTCCTGCTTGTCGGCTCGCCTCGACCTGGGTTGCGCCGCCATCGATGGCCAGCAGCGCCCGGGCGCGCTGGCTGTCCAGGGAATGCCCGGCAGCAACCTGATCGCAGATGGCGTTTTCTTCAGCGCTGAGTAGCCGGTGCGGTTGGGCGCCGGTAAGAGCTTGTTGTGCGGTTGGGTTTTTGACTGCCATAGAGACGTCTCCATGTGAGAGAACTCGCCGTAACAGCGGGCTCGGGCGAAGGGTTGCTGGCTGTCTGTCGTATCAGGGGTAGACGGCCGGGACGTAGTTGTAATGTGAGAAATCAGGCAGCCGGTAGTCACCAGCGGACTGGCGGGGTGGCAGTTCTAGCGCTCGAACAGGGCCATCTCAGCGGCGAAGGTCAGGTGGGCGCACAGCGCTGGAAGTGCCACCAATAAGACTGGAAAGGTGTCCAGAGATAACGTCTCCCGGACACCTCTTTGAGTCGTTGATCCGCTCTAATATCAGGCGGCTCCGGGGATGCGGTCGCGGTTGCCGTAGCCGCCGCCAGCATAGCTACCGATGTCGGCCAAGAGACCGAGGCCGAGCCAAATCCAATCGAATCCGGTAATACCGCCTGCGAAGACAAGTACATACATAATGGTCGTCCAGGGTAGGAAAATAAAACCAAGTAACGGCCATATGAAGCTCTCAAAAGCGGCATTCCAACGCACAGGCTGTAGCAACCACCAGATCAGGATGGCCAAACGTGGTCCGAACAGAACAAGAGATGTAAAGAAACAACACATGGCGAATCCTCCTTAAAGATTGAATGGGCTTGGCTTTCGACTGCTGCGCGCCACGCTCCGATCCTATGACGCCACAGCAGCCACGTTATCAGAGAGCGCCGGTTTAACTTCTGTCTGGGTCCGGGCATTAGCGCCAGGCTTGATTGATGAAAGTTGAGGTAAGATTGTTGAATGTGATTGAGTTGTGCTTGCACAATCTATGCAGATTGCCAGCCGCTGCTCCTTGACAACCTGCATAATAGAACAAATCTTTCTAGTGCGCCACCTGGTCGATGCACACGGTCACAGCCAGGACGGCGATGTCGTCCAGCCCGGAATCGATCTGGACGCCGTAGGAATCACGAATGCGGACCCCCTTTTTCGAGACTTCGGCTACCTTATCACGGCCTTCGCCGATGGTGTATTCGTGATCGAGGATATTGCCCTTCACGTTAGGATTTATGAGACCTGCGTTCTATCAGAGTCTACCTTCATCGCGTAATCGGCCGACTATACCCACGGCAGATCGGCTGCGATCCATGGTATAGATGTGCAACCCTGGTACGCCGATTTCGAGCAACGCCGCGCACTGATTCGCCGCATAGTCAATACCAAAATCTAAGAGAGCCTGTGTGTCTCCCTCTGGTAGAGCGGAAATCCCCTGTTTGACCTGCTCTGTTATGGTAGCACCACAGAGATTTGCCAGGATATTCATCATCTTGACACTGTAGATGGGCATGACACCTGGTAGGATGGGAACGCTGATGCCACTGGCGTGACAACGTTCGATGAAGTCGTAGAAGTACACGTTGTCGTAGAAGTAATTGCAAATGATGTACTCGGCCCCTTGATCCACTTTGAGTTTAAGATACTCGATATCCTTGTCCTTGCTTGGGGCGTCGATATGACTTTCAGGATAACTGGCTACCCCGAGGCAAAAGCCGTAGCGCGGCCTCACAAAGGACATGATTTCATGAGCGTAAGTAAAGCTGTGTGGATGAGGTTGAAAATCCTGATCGCGTGGTGGATCCCCTCGCACGATCAAAACATTGTCCACGCCCAAGGCTTTATAGTTATCCAGAACAGCGACAATATCCTCTGGGCCCAGTCCAAAACCGGCAAAATAAGCGATTACATCCAGGCCTTTTTCATGTTTCAGCATATGCAAAAGTTGACGCGACCCTTCTTTTGTTGATCCACCGGCGCCAAATGTAACAGACACAAAGTCAGGTTTCAGGTCAGCCAGGATATCGATAGTCTTTACGAGATTTACAGCAGCCTTTTCGGTTCTAGCCGGAAACAGCTCAAACGAAAGTGTTGGTTTATCACTCGATTGCCAAACATCCGTTAATTTCATAGCTCTCCTCTCTTAGTGATGTTAGTAACGCGGCAACAAGCAGGAAACCACCCGCCAAAGTAAATAACAAATGGTCCTGTATCTAAAGCCATTGTACCATAATTACCTCCGAAAACCCGTTCGCTTTTCACCTGACGCACGACTGTACATCCTTTAACCTGCAACCACTGCTCATCGTTGATGAAACTGACCGGTTCAGAACATTCCAAATCTTAATATGGCGAATTCTGGAATGTGCTATCATTTTCGGCTCTTTCGGAATTTGCGTGGCTTCTACGGGAAAGACGGGGTTCGTTAGCACGAGCACCACGCAATACGCAATACGTTTTTTCCAGGACCACATGAGATGCTATCGAGCCCCATTTTGTGAGCGTCACGGACTGGGGACAAAAAAACAGGGAAAAAGGGGCGATTCGCCGCCAACCAGCGGGTAAAGGGGCTCAAAATCGGGGTTGAGCTTGCCCATAATCACCAGACGATTATGGGCAATTCGTAGATTTTACGGGATTTCG
>JAAENG010000305.1 GCA_024224665.1 Chloroflexota bacterium
ATCTCGCACCTAAATTGAGGTTGTCATCCCTGCAAAATTGCCGTATTTGGAATTGCTGCTTCAGCCGGGAGGCGGAAGACGAAAGGACGAATTACCCGTAAAATAAGGGTTTACCTGCCGACTTTTGCGGTATTGCCATTAAAGCCGAAAGACCTGATTACCGTAGAGATACCCTAGCTACGAGATAAATTTGGGTCTTTTCTTGTCTCTGTCTGATGCGGGAAGCTGTACGGACAGATCATAGCGAAGTGTACGATGAAATGTCCTCATTGTGATCATAAAAGATCACGCGTAATCGATACCCGTGAATCGGGTGACGGTATCCGGCGACGTCGCCAATGTACAAGCTGTAGCCAGCGTTTCACAACCTACGAGCAGATCAATACGGCAGTGCACATCGTCAAGACAGATGGCCGCCGTGAGCCTTTTGACCGGATTAAACTGCTCAATGGTATGCGTGTGGCCAGTGCCAAGCGCGCGATCCCGGTGGCGCGTCTGGAGGGATTGGCAGATCAGATCGAGGAACACGTCTATGGTTCGGGCAGGGCAGAAATCGCCAGCAGTATTGTGGGGAACATGGTTTTAGATGGGCTAAAGCAAATCGATCCGGTCGCTTATATTCGATTTGCCACCGTTTATATGGATCTCCGCGATCTAGAATCGGTGCGAGCAGAGCTTGACCGGTTGATGGGCAGAGCCTGATAGCCGCGCACATCAACAGATATGCCATGGTTGCAATGTCAAATCCGGCATAGCGCTGCATGGCTGACACATAGTGTTTGCTGCTGTAACTCTTAAGCGATCAGCGAGCGCCTTCCACGGTAGCAAACAGGACTTATAGAGGATCACAATTCAATTTGAGGAGCACGAGGTATGACATCCCCTACAGGCACATCCACCCTTGACAAGAGCTATCCCGACTACGTCAAGGATGCCCACATCCACATATCAGCCAACAGTATGGAGGTGCTCCGTCGCCGCTACCTGCGCAAAGGCCTGGACGGCGGCGCTACAGAAACGCCTGCACAGATGTTCTACCGTGTTGCGCGTCATCTGGGTAACGCAGAAGCTGACCTGGGGGGGAAAATTGAGCCGGCAACCCATGAGTTTTATGATCTCCTAACGAGCCTGCGATTTTTCCCCAATTCGCCGACCTTTACAGGCGCCGGCACACCTTTAGGACAATTGGCGGCCTGCTTTGTGTTACCTATCGAAGATGACATGGGCAAGCATCCTGATGGTATCTTCCAGACCATGCGCAACGCCGCCCTGATCCAACAGACGGGTGGTGGCAATGGGTTCGGCTTTAGCCGGCTACGGCCTCGAGGCGATTCGGTGATGACGTCGGCAGGTATCGCTACAGGTCCTGTTGGGTTTTTGGAAGCATACGACACGGCGTTTGGTGTGATCGCTCAAGGGGGGACGCGTCGAGGTGCAAATATGGCTGTCTTGCGCGTCGATCATCCCGATATAGAGGAGTTCATCACGTGCAAGTCGGAAGAAGGGACGATCTCGAACTTTAATATATCGGTAGGGGTCACCGACGCTTTCATGGAAGCGGTCAGAGCCGATAAGGATTTCGACCTGCTCAATCCCCGCACGGGTACCGTTATGCGCACTGTGCGGGCAAGAGACTTGTTCGATAAAATCGCCACTTATGCCCACCACAATGGTGAACCGGGCATGCTCTTCCTCGATGCAGCGAACAACACCAATCCGGTCCCCCATCTCTATGATCTGGAAGCGACCAACCCCTGCGGTGAGCAGTGGCTAGGGCCCTACGAAAACTGCTGCTTGGGTTCAGTCAATTTAGCGCAACACATCACTGAAAAAGGGATGGTTGATTGGGCAGCCCTCGAGCGTACAATCACCTCATCCACCCATTTTCTTGATAATGTCGTCGAAGCCAATGCCTATGTGCCGGCAGTTACTCAACTCAAAGAAGCCGCGCATCGAGTCAGGCGTATTGGCTTGGGAATCATGGGCCTAGCCGATGTCATGTACCGGTTAGGCATCCGCTATGGCACAGATGAGGCGCAAGAACTGGCGGCACAGGTTATGGAATTCGTGCGTTTCCATGCCATGCGCAGCTCCATCGAACTGGCAAGAGATCGAGGACCTTTCCCTGCCATACGTAATTCTATTTATGATCCTACGGATCTGAAGTGGGAACCTCCGACACCACTGCAACCTTACACCCATGATTTCGGCCGTCCACATCTCAACTGGGACACGATTGTGGTAGGGCTTACATCGCATGGCATACGTAATGGCGCTCAAACAACAATCGCTCCGACCGGCACAATCGGGACGGTTACCGGGTGTGAAGGCTATGGCTGCGAACCTGTCTTTGCCCTCGCCTACACGCGTTATGTCAAAGAAGCTGAAGGAGATGTCGCCCTTCCCTATGTCAGTCCCGTCTTCCTCAAAGCATTGGCAGACGCCGATATCGTTGGCGACCAGCGCGAGCGCATCATCGACGAGATCTTGCATAGTGGCACATGCCAAAGTATCGAAGAATTGCCCGAGCCTTTACTCCATGCCTTTGTCGTCAGTCAAGATGTTATACCGGACGAACACGTGCTCATGCAGGCGGCGCTCCAGCGTTTTGTCGATAATAGCATCTCCAAAACCTGTAACTTCCCCCCTGACGCCACCGTAGAAGATGTAAAACGAGCCTATATCAATGCCTGGGAGTTGGGATGCAAAGGCTTGACGGTGTATGTAACGGGCAGCCGCCAGGATGTCGTTCTTGAAACCAAAGCAACTGCCGAAGCCAAAACGGCCATGGATACGGTAGACCTGGTCAACGAAGTCGAACCCGCCCCAGCCCTTATCTCACGCCGACGTCGTCGCCCCAACCACCTCACCGGCGTTACCTATCGCCGATCTACACCCTTAGGCACGGCCTATATCACCGTAAACAGCACAGACGATGATGAACCCTTCGAGGTCTTTTTGAACGTTGGTAAAGCCGGCTCGGATGTCGCCGCTGTCTCGGAATCGCTAGGTCGTCTCATCAGTTATTTGCTTCGCATGCCCAGCCCTCTGAGCCCCACCGAAAGACTTCAACAGGTTACCTACCAGCTTGGCGGAATCGGCGGAGGCCGCCCTCTAGGATTCGGCCCCCAACGTGTGCGATCGTTACCCGATGCCATTGCTCAGATCCTGGCCGAATACCTCGACGAAGCGGAACTGCACGCCATTGCCAAGCCGGCCACCGTGCCATCCGAGCAGATGGAACTTCCCCTCAACCAGATCGGCGATCTCTGTCCGGAGTGCGGCCAGGCATCTGTCATGTATATCGAAGGCTGCAAAAAGTGTATCAATTGCGGTTACAGCGAATGTTAAACTGCCGCTAATTCAAAATCATATTGAACATTCTAAGGGTCGAGGCATACGCTTCGGCCCTTTTTTCGTAGTCCCGTGGTTATTCTGTGTATAATGGCGTACACTAACTACACCTAGGACTTAGGCCAATGTCTCCCATCCTGGAGATCAACCTATTCGGAGGAATGCAAATACATGTGGATGGGAGCGCGCTTCCAGTGATCCCAAGTGTGCGAGCACGCATGTCACTCGCCTACCTCGCCACCTATCGGCGGCCGCATACACGAGCAATTCTGGCAGGACTGCAATGGCCGGATATGCCAGAAGCGAACGCTCGTCTCAACGAAAAGGCTGTCTGGCGAGGTTGGATTCAACACGTTCGCTGTGGTGAATCCGCCTATCTGCAATCGACCCGGGAACCGGTCTCATTTATCGAGAATTGGATGGGCGAACTCGACAGGATCGAAGACACACTGTATTTCTGAGGTGATCGCTAGCTCTAACTGGCGACACCACTTCACGCTCATCAACATTGACGTATTTTGGGAGGATAACCGTGCGAACAAAGCTGAACAAGTCATCAATCTCTGTGATATCCCCGATCATACTCATATTCATGGCGTTAATCGCTGCGGTGTTCGCTGTGCCCGTACGAGATTCAAAAGCCAGATCCAGCACAACAAGCGCAAACGCGCCTGCCGCCTGCAACGACCTTATCGCCAACGGTGGTTTCGAGAACTCATTCAATGGGTGGACAACCGCTGGTGGCCCCTGGATTGCCACCCCTCTGGCACATACCGGCAGCAATAGCGGCGTGTTGGGCGGTGAAGACAACGCCAACCATAGCTTCTATCAAGATGTAAGCTTAGCGGCTGACGCTACATCCGCAACGCTATCTTTCTGGTGGTACGTTTACACGCAAGAAGGCGAAGGCGCTGACGATCTCTTTTATATGGAAGTCATAGACTGGGAAGGAGGGATCTATCAGTTCGAGGAGTTATCCAATAGCTCTTCCACAGGCGGCTGGTTCAAAACCACGATCGATTTAGATCCAACTGAATTTCCCACCTTTTTCGGTGCTCCCCTCCGCATCCGCTTTCGAGCGACGACCGATGGCGCGGATTTTACCAGTTTTTACATTGACGATGTCCAACTGGTGGTGTGCTCACCCGATCCGGCCTGCCCGTACGACGTGTACGAATCCAACGACAGCATGGTTGAGGCGGCTCCAATCCCCACAGCTGTCTCGATCTACAGTCTTTACATTTGCCCACAAGAGGATGAAGACTGGTATGAATTCAGTGTGAGTTCGGGTGAAATCATCGATGTCAGCCTCTATAACCTACCGGCGGATTACGATCTCGAACTATATGACGCCAATGGTATCTTGTTGGCAAGTTCTGCGTCAGGGGGGACAGCAGATGAGGGTGTTCAGCATGTTGCGGCCTCTGCGGGCACCTATCATGTACACGTCTTCGGTTATAACGGCGCCTGGAGCACCACAGAATATGTGCTTCGCGTCGACTTGGCCATACCACCTACAGATACGCCTACTGCTACGCAAACGCCAACGGACACTCCCTCTGCCACACCGACACCTTCGCCCACAGCCACTCACACGCCAACGCCCACACCGGCCTGTCCTTCTGACAGCTACGAACCTAATGAGACTTTTGCGCAGGCGGCGACCATCGAGACAAACATCTCGCACTATGCACTTTATATCTGCCTCAGCGGCGATGAAGATTGGTTTAAGTTCGATGTGAGTCAAGGTGAGATCATCGATATCAGTCTGTACAATCTTCCTGCCGATTACAATTTGCAACTATTGCACCCCGACGGCGGTGTCCTAGTCACAGCTTCACACTCAGGCGATGTGGATGAGGTTATCTCGCACATCGCTGCCGTCTCGGGTCAGTATCGAACCGTTGTTTATGGACAGGAGGGCGCCTGGAGCAGCGAGGAGTACTCGTTACGAATCGATCTAAACGCATCGCCTACCGATACCCCGACGCCGACGGCAGCAGCAACCGACACCCCCACGGCCACCTCGACACCCACACCAACAGATACGCCAACACCACGTCCGGCGACTGACACACCGACCCCCACCCATACTTTCACTCCCACACCCGCGCCTAGCGACACCCCTACGCCCACGCCGACCCCTACTTTTACCCCAACCCCGAAACCACCCACACCCACAATTACTGCCACTCCCACGCCCGGTCAGGTGCTGGTGGTGAACACGACCGACGATACGGTAGATGCCGCTCGCTGTACAAGCAGCCATTGCTCGTTGCAAGAAGCAGTCCTGGCTGCAAACAGCCGGGGGGCGGTTCGCATTGAATTCAACATCCCCACAACCGACAGCGGTTATAATTCCGCAGACGAATTCTGGAAGATCGACCTTTCATTTGCAGCGTTTGCCTTATTAAAAGATCGAATCACCATCGATGGTAGCAGTCAGAAACAAAACCTTAGCTCGAACAGTACCAACGCCATCCCGGCGCCGGCGATCGAGATCAATGGCAGTGCTTTTGACAGCGATGTCTGTGGATTTCGCATCTCCGCCGACAACATCGAGATCAATGGCCTTAGCATCACCGGCTTCAAACGCTGTGGTATTACGACCGATGATGGTGCACAGAGTAGTATCATTTCCGGTAATTACATCGGCCTGAGTCCCGCCGGAGATGTCAAGGCCAATGGCATGGGGATCGAGGTCACGCGGGCGAGTTACACCATCATCGGTGGCACTGCGCCTGGTTTGGGAAACGTGATCAGTGGCAACAACGGTGACGGCATCCAATTCATCGTCAATAATCACCACAGTGAAGTGCTGGGAAATATCATTGGCCTCGGACCAGATGGTAATAAACACCGGCCCAACAGTGGCAATGGCATCAGCTTGCTGTGGGGCTCTCAGCAGAACCAGATCGGCGCCAAGGGAGACTACGACGGCAACGTGATCAGCGCCAATCAGGGCCATGGCATCTACCTGAGCGGCGCTGATGTGACGCTCAATGCCATCATCGGCAATATCATCGGCCTGGATGCCGACGGTCGAGAGGACGCGGGCAACGGCGGCAGTGGCATCGCCCTGGACGGCGACGCTTTTCGCAATACCATAGGTGTCGATGAAGAGGGTGGTGGCAACCTCATCGCCGGCAATGGCGAACACGGCATCATCGCCAGCGCTGGCAACCTCCACCTGATCTACAACAACTTCGTAGGCACCAATGATCTGGGGGACAGCGCCCTCCCCAACGATAAGGCCGGCATTCGTTTGGACAATGGCGCTAACAACTCGGTGGTTGCCAACAACCTGATCAGTGGAAACAAGGGCAATGGCCTGGAAATGCGCGGGCCTTCGACCGCCAATAATACAACAACCGGCAATAAGATCGGTGTCGGCAAGTCGGGCCGCTATGGCATCGCCAACGGGGAAAATGGCGTGCTTGTCGCTTACGGCGCCCATGATAACAGTGTCACCGACTCGTTAATCAGTGCCAACCAAAAAAACGGAATCGAGATACTCTTCGGCGACACACATACCAATCTCATTCAGGGCAACCATATCGGTGTCGACGCGAGAGGAGATGGCATATTGGGGAACTGGGACAACGGCATCGAGATCAGCGGCGGTCGAAACAACACACTCTTGGGCAATCTCATCGGTGGAAATGGTGATAACGGTATTTATGCTCTATCTAGCAGTAGCCACAACAACCAGATCCTGGCGAACTTCATCGGCACAAACCGTAGTGAGCAGAAGGGATTGGCCAATGTCCAACATGGCATCTATCTCAGCCAGGGCGCGCATCATCAGTTAATTGGCCCCTACAATGATATCCCCAATCGCATCATGTACAACTATGGTGATGGCGTACGCGTGGATGGAGTCAATACCGATGCCAATACGATAACGCGCAATGCCATCGGCAATAACGAAGACCAGGGTATCGTCGTCGAAAATGGCGGAAACAATTACATCCAGCCGCCACAGATCACTTCGGTTGCGCTGGCCAACAGCGATTATCGCATCGAAGGGACGGCCGGGCCAGGTAATAAGGTCGAGCTATTCTCTGACTACTGGGACGAAAGCCTGCTCTTCGAAGGAGAGACGGTGGCAGACGGCAGTGGAAAGTTTAGTGCCGTCATCGATGTACGGGCACGAAATGTCACTGCCACACAGACAGACGAAGCCGGCAACACATCGGCTTTGAGCGCCGCCCGCAGTATCGCTTGTCCCGACGGCTTTGAAACCAACGACACCATCTGGACGGCCAAGCCCATGCCCAATACACTCGAGGCCTATATCTGCTCGCAGGACGACATCGATTATTATGCTATCGAGATTGCGGGCAGTATCACGCCGCTGCGTATTCTACAGGTCGAGATGGAGCATGCTACCGAGACCTATGCCCTGGAGATCCTCCATGACAATGGCTATACCGTTGCCGCCCAAGGTATCGCCACGGGACAGGACAACACCGTCATCGCTTCTCTTGTAGGCGGCGAAACCCAGACGTTGTTGATCAAGGTAACTGCTGGCAAGGGCAGCGCCGATCCCAGGCGAGCTTATATGCTCACCGCTTACACTTTCGATTGCTCAGACAGCTACGAACCCAACGACTCGTTCGGCTTTGCCAGCCAATTGCCAGGTGGTAGCAGCACGACTATCGAATCCTATCTGTGCAGGTCGTGGGATACCGACATTTACAAGTTTAAGGCATCGACCGGCCAGCGTATCGGCCTTAGCATGCTGGGATATGCGCCCGATTACGAGATCACGCTCTTCGATCCCTGGCAAAACAAGATCAAGTCATCTGGCGCCCAACTCAGCCATGATGCTGTGATCAACGGCGACTACTTTGTGCGGGTGCAGAGCAGCAGCGGCTGGCGCTATTCACCCACCTTCCCCTACGAACTCACTGTCACACTCGGCAACAAACCCGCGTTGCCGGAGCGAGACCTGCGCCTGCTCGATATGGAAGTCAACCAGTCGATTCAAAGCCTTAGCAACACCATCCCCCTGATCTCGGGCAAGCCGGCCTGGGCCCGGCTGTATGTCTCGGGTTTCCAGCATGTGGTGAACAATGTCCAGGGTTATCTCTCGGCCGAGCTGGATGGCGTGGTGCTGGAACCCGCACAGTTTCCCTGTTCGAATACAGTCACTGCCTATGGCGTTCTTGAAACCACCAAGTCGATGCGAGACAACCTCAAAAGCAGTATAAACTGTCTACTTCCGACCAGCTGGCTGGCAAACGCGGGTCAGCTAGAGCTAACGGGCCATGTCTATTCCTCTGATATCGTCGATCCAAATAACGGTAACAATAACCGCAGCGACGAACTGACAGTGGAAGAATCGCCGCCCCTTCATATCAAGATCATCCAGGTCCGAGACAGTTGTGAGCCTAACAAGTGTGAGGAAAAACATGGTCCCAGTTTCAAAGACTATGCAGATGTCGATGAGCTGATCCTGCGCATGTATCCGCTTGCCGAAGTCGACCTCATTCCCCATGCCGGGGCTTTCGTCAGGTGGGAGGATGAAGATCCCACGCTAGATGCGCTGGCAGCGGAGCATCCTAATTTTGCCACTGATCCTAACACCTTCATTATGGGAGCTGTACGTGACTCAGTACTCTGGTTTGGCCGTGGATTAGGCTTTATTGGTAGTGAGACCAACGGTAACGGTCTGGCGAGTTGGGTCGAAGTCGGAGCCGGTGAACGCTCTCAGAAACTGGCAGCCCATGAACTGGGGCACAACCTGCGTCTCAATCACGTCAACGGCTGCTGGCCAAATGTCCCGGATGGCCCCTACGATCACTTTCGGGGAGAGCCCCATCTCGACGATGGCGATGTCCAGCACACCTACGGTCTGGATGTATTTGCAAACCCGCCCGAAGTGATTGGCCCCAAATCCAGACACGAGATCATGACCTATTGCAACGGCAAACAGTGGATTTCCTCTACCCATTACGCGACACTTAGAGATGCACTGCGAATCGGAGCGGGCATGCCGGTCGCACAGACGATGGGAGTCGATGACTCAAACATCCTGATCATCTCCGGTCGGATAAATATCGAGACCGGCGCCGTGCAACTCCGCCCTCTGACCCGCTATCCTGGCAGTGAACTGAGCCCCTACACGGCTACCAACGGAGCGGGGGCATATCGTCTACGCCTTCTAGATGGCGGTGGCGATATACTCTATGAGCGCTCATTTGCGCTGGTTTCAGGCAATCATCAGGAGAGTGGCGCCCCACTATTCTTGATGGTACCCGATCAACCGGACATGCGACGTCTCGTCGTTTTGTCCGGCAACGACGCCATATTCTCGCTTGATGCCAGTGCGCACGCCCCCACCGTCAGTCTACAACCGGTACAAGGCCTGGCGCCCGAACGCTTGAATGTCAGTTGGACGGCTGAAGACTCTGATGATGATAAGCTAACGGCCTGGCTCTCGTTCAGCCCCGATGGTGGAGCAACATGGCAACCGGCAGGGTCAGCGCTGACAGGATCACAGACCGAAATCGATACAACGCTATGGCCACAGACCGAACAAGGCCTGTTACGCATTCAGGTTAGCGATGGTGTGAACACGGCAGAGGCGATCAGCGGACCTTTTGCGGTCTCGGCCAAAATACCTGTCCTGTTCATTACAAACCCCGATGCGGGTGAGGCCGTGACACCTGGCTGGCCTGTCTCGTTTTCTGCCAGTGGTTATGACGCCGAAGATGGCTCTTTGGAGGCTGATTCTATCACATGGAACTCCAATCGAGATGGAGAGCTGGGCACGGGTAAACAGATCATCGTGCTTGATCTGAGCGCTGGCTGGCATACCATCACCGCCACAATGACCGATAGTGACCAGAATACGGTCTCAGAGAGTATCCAACTTTTCGTGGGACATGAGATCTACACACCGGTACAGTGGCAGCCTTAGCTGAACAGTTTGTAGTAAGCGATTCATCACTGTAGCCAACACGCATCGGCGCTAAAGCGCTTACTACAAACTATCGATTGGCCAGTCGGACTCCAACACTTTTTTAGCGACACCACTTGCAGAGAGGAGATGAGAAATGAAGCATCGTTCACTTGTAGCGTTAGGACTATTCGTACTGCTCAACTCCGCCTTTTTGCTGCCGATGAGCTTGCAGATGGCAGTGACCACCGGCGGCGGCGCCCATTATGTTGCACCAGCCGGCGCTTGTAATGGGGCCACACCATGCTATGCAGCCATTCAAGCAGCAGTAGATGCAGCTAACACTGGGGACCTGATAAAAGTCGCTGCGGGAAGTTATACGGACATGCACATGCGCAAAGGCATCAGCCAGACCGTCTACATAAGCAAAACGGTTACCCTGCAAGGGGGCTATGTCCCGGACGATTGGCTGACCCCCGCTCCCGACGTTAATCCCACACTACTCGATGCTCAGGGGAAAGGGCGTGTGATCTATATCACCGGCCAAATCGAGCCAACCATCGCCGGCCTGCAGATAACAGGGGGCAATGCCAAGGGCCTGGGTGATTACTGGGGATACGATGCCGGTTCAGGCATGTATGTCGACGGCGCCACTGCCACGATCTCTGACAATATCATCTATTCCAACACGGAAGCCTATGTGGGTGTGGGCATCTTTTTAAGGAATAGTGACTCGACTGTTACAGAAAATGATATCCACCACAATACAACGCCTCCCGGTGGAGAAGGGGGAGGAATCTATGTGAATGATTCGGCGGCGACCATCAGCGGCAACAATATCTGGGCCAACAAGGCGGTAGCGGGCACCGGAGGAGGCATTCATCTGAGCTACGACCAGTCTATCATCACCGACAATGTCTTATCGAAGAATGTTGCCAGCAAGGGGGGTGGGCTGTTTCTGAATGAAAGCTTGGCACAACTCGAACGCAATATCATCAGATATAATCACGCGACCGGGGCAGGTGGCGGTCTGCACATCGAGGGCACAAACCCAAAAGTCATCAATACAGTGATTACCGACAATACGGCCGACATGCGCGGCGCCGGTATCAACCTGGAAGGCACACAAGCAGGATTTTTCCACACGACGCTGTCCGGGAACTCCGGTGGTGATGGCAGTGGCGTTTATGTGGGCTTCGATATTCAGGTTGCAGCAACCGTGACTTTTACCAACACCATCATTGCCGGGCACAGCACAGGCCTCATTGCAGAGCAAGACAACTCGGCAACATTGAATGGCAGCTTATGGCATGACAATGGCAACAACTGGAACGGAAGCGGCGCCATTTCCCGACAGCATGATCACTTTGGCGACCCCATTTTTGCTCCAGATGGCTACCATCTGACGGAAGCTTCCAACGCGCGCGATAAGGGTGTCGAATCAGGCATTACCGTGGATATCGATCAAGATGCGCGACCCCTGGGTGATGGCTATGACCTGGGCGCCGACGAATTCAACAAGGCGACAGTGCCCAAAGATGTGCTCTATCTGCCACTTGCCATCCACACCAACAGGTATACGGCGTATTCTCCTGTTTCCCATAGTTTGCATGGGAAATCGAAGGGTCGTTCCCACAGTCTGCGTTGAATCGCTCCACTATCTTCGAGCCTGATCCGCCCAAGATTTTTATGATTTGTGGAAGAGCCAACTTATACCATCCAACTCGAGTCATTTGGAACCAAATCTTGCCCTCGCCATGACTTGACTTCATGATAGAGGCATCTTATGGCGTAATAGCCTAAGTAAGTATCAAGGAATCAGGCATACTCATGATTGTTTGGACTGATTACATGCGGTATCGGGCAACGCTCCGGGGATTTGACCTAGAAAAACTGGAGTAAATTGTAACTCGTTGTACTGAACGTTATCATGACACTGAAACGGGACGATCAGTCGTTATTGGACGATATGACAAAAAACTGGTTATTATGCCCTACGAAATGACTGAGAACGTGATTACACCAGTAACTGTACATACGATAACCCGTCAGCAGATTAACTTTCGGCTGAAAACAGGGAGATTCATCAATGAATAAAACAAGCATACGGTATTTTGAAAAGGAAGATATTCTGCATCTGGTTGTTTCAGATGAACCAGAAGCAAACAGCATTGAACTAGGACCGAACATTACCGCAGAATTGAATGAGAAAGGGGAGCTCATTGGCGTCGAAATCCTAAACGCAACTGCTTTCCTACGGGATACAATCATGGAATCAATCCAGATTAAGATGCTACAAGCCACTACCTTCCAAGCCACCTAACAACGCATCAAGCAGACGCGGCGAGTACATGGTTTTTCAAGCGGCGCGGTTTGGGCAGGATATGTTCTAATCGCGCCGCGCTGGTTATGCAAACGTTAGCGCTCTCGCAAAGACCCCGGAAGGAAAGTTGCATAATGCAATGTTGTGGTGTATTATCGCAACATTCTGAGAAATATGGAGGTGATTTCATGACGACAGCAGTTCGAATCTCTGAGAGTCTTGTGCGCGAGGCGCGCCTGTTCAGTGCCGTCGAAAATCGTTCCGTAACCGGTCAGATCCAGCACTGGGCGCGGATCGGAAAATGTGCAGAGGAAAACCCGGACTTGACCTACCGCCTGATCAAGGACATTCTGATTGGTGTTGAGGAACTGGAACAGGGCGAGTCCACCGAGTACAAATTTGGATGAAAACACATGAGAATCATCCAATCGCGTAGCTTTGAGAAGAGAGTCCGGCGTTTTCGGAAACAGGAGAAGAAGGTTCTGGAGAAGAAGGTTCTGGACCAACAGGTCAAGAAGATCGCCAAGGATCCATCCATCGGGCAGGAGAAACGAGGTGAGTTGCGCGGGGTCTTCGTCCACAAATTCAAGATCCACGCTACCCTGTATCTTTTGTCCTACCGCATGGCGGACTCTGATACCCTTGAACTGATTATGATCGGTCCACATGAGAACTACTACCGAGATTTGACCAACTACCTGAAGACAAGATCATGATCGGAAGTGGACAAAATGCTCAATCTGACCAACGATAGCAGCGCGCTGCGCGTCTCTTGCCTGCAGGTTAGCGCCCCGAAGCGCTCCCGAGCAATCGTTCAGGCTCAGTTTGATGGCCCAGCCAGTTTTCCGCACCGGTTTGGGAGCCCCGCCCGTAACCCCGCCCTTTTCGCTGTCATCCCACCTTTCGACGCCTGTTCCGACCTTCTGTCCGGGCTCAGCGGCAAGGTCGGGGCGATTGCCAGAGGTCGGGTGGCGGTTACGTTTGGTCGTTCTCGTTCCGTGCATTTTTCGGTTTCTCCATCGTGCCGCGCTATTCGTATCACTAGGCGCCGAAGTCACGGAAGGTAGAGGGTCAAGAGTACGAGTAGCGCTGAATGATGTGAGGGCAGTTTTTCACCGTCCACATCCACAAAAAGAAACAGATAAAGGCGCTGTAAAGTCAGCCAGGAGATTCTTGATGAAAGTTAAGAAAATAACTCAGTAATGTAGCCTA
>JAAENG010000306.1 GCA_024224665.1 Chloroflexota bacterium
CTGAATTCGCTCTGATGAACATCGCTTCACCCAGCGATGAGAATCCACATCCTGTATATAGTAGCTTGATAATTCGATATACAATATGTAGTAGGTAAGAGAATCTAAGAAAGTCAAAAAAATATGAGCGAAAGAACAGTAGGAAGTTCATATGAGAGAACCAACCACACTTGCCGGCAAAATCATTGTAGTAACAGGCGGGACACAAGGCATTGGCGAGGCTATTGCTGTGCTGGCTGCGCAAGGCGGCGGCGCGGGGATCGTGATCTGTGGACGTGGCCGCGATAACGGCGAGCGTGTTGCTGCCAGGCTACAAAAGATCGGTTGCGAGGCGCTTTACGTGCAGGCGGATTTACAAGATATCGCACAATGTCGCGCCGTTATCGCGGCGGCGAAAGGGCGGTTTGGGCGGATCGATGGGCTGGTCAATGCTGCTGCCATCACCGATCGCGGCACGATCGAAGATACGTCGGAAGCGCTGTTCAACCGCATGTTCGAGATCAATGTACGCGCCCCCTTCTTTTTGATACAGGAAACGGTGCAGGTGATGCAGGAGCTGGGCACTGGAGGCAGTATCGCCAACATTGCCAGCGTATCGGCACATGGCGGCCAACCCTTTTTGACGGCCTACAGCGCCTCCAAGGGGTCGTTGGATGTGCTGACGAAAAATGTGGCGCATATTCGCAGCGGCGACACCGGATTCGGGCCAACGCCATCAATCTGGGTTGGACGGTAACGCTGAATGAACACAAGATTCAGCTGGCCGATGGCAATCCTGAAAACTGGCTACAAGCCGCCGACGCCAATGCCCCCCTCGGCCGTCTTATCCGCCCCCGTGATGTGGCGGGCCTCTGCTGTTATCTGCTAAGTGATGAAGCAGAAATGATGACTGGATCTGTCATTGATTTTGACCAAAATGTGATTGGCGCCTATGATTGAATCGGCAGGGTCGATATAGGAAAAGTTGTTGCTGAACTACGAACGGGATGGTATGATGATTTATCATACCGAGATCAGGAGACTATCATGGCTATGTCAAAAGTTGCATTTACAATCGACAAAGATGTTCTGAAACGCCTGGATCAACTCGTAGCAGACAAAGTATTTCCAAGTCGGAGTAGGGCGATTCAGGAAGCAGTGATCGAGAAAATTGTACGACTGGAACACAGTCGACTGGCTCGAGAGTGTGCGAAACTCGACCCTGCCTTTGAGATGGCACTGGCCGAAGAGGGAATGGATGGAGATAGTGCTGAATGGCCGGATTACTGAGAGGCGACGTCGTGTGGGCGCAGCTTGATTCGACCATTGGGCACGAACAGCGTGGTCGACGACCAGTCGTCATTCTCAGCCATGACGTTTTCAACGAGCGTTCCGGCACGGTCATCGCTTTGGCGATCACCAGCCAACCACAGCGCGCCAGTTTCCCCCTAACACATGAATTGCAGAGCGTGACTTTGCCTAAACAATCGTGGGTCAAAATCAGTCAGATTCGCACACTGTCTGTACAGTGCATAGGCAAAAAAATCGGGAGGTTATCAACAGAAGAACTGGACCGACTCATTGTAGGACTCAACGAAATCATCGACTAAGATATGTAAATTGCAAAAGGTAAAAGGCAAAATGCGCTATGCAGGAAACTATCCAAGTTTGCCCTTAGACCTTTGCTTTTCCACTTTTGATTTATCCATTTGAGGCGGAGTTCTGTTAGTGAAACAGCGAATTGGAAGTGCTTTTAGATCAGGATTCTCGGAAGAACCACCATTCTTTGTCCGTGCCCCAGGCCGAGTCAATCTAATCGGCGAACATACCGATTACAACGATGGTTTCGTATTACCCATGGCCATCGATCGCGCTATCTGGTTTGCCCTGCGTCCTCGTTCCGACCGCCGTGTTCGAGTCCACTCTCTGGATTTCGACGAGACCCTCGATATCTCGCTTGATGACTTGCGGCGTGGGGATGGGCGTTGGATGAAATATATCAGTGGTATGGCCTGGTCCTTACAACAGGCCGGATATCAACTCTGCGGCTGGGAGGGTGTGGCTTCCGGTAATGTGCCCGTTGCTTCTGGTCTTTCTTCCTCGGCAGCCTTGGAGTTAGCGGCGGCGCGCGCGTTTTCGGCGGTATCTGGATTTGATTGGGATGCGGTGGAGATGGCGCAGCTGGCCTTGGTGGCCGAAAACCAGTGGGTGGGTGTCAACTGCGGCATCATGGATCAACTGATTTCAGCGGCGGGGGTGGCTGGCCATGCCCTGCTGATCGATTGCCGTTCGTTGCATACACGCCTGGCGCCGTTGCCAGCGGGTTATCAAATCGTCGTACTCAACAGTGCCGCCCCCCGTTCACTGGCAGAATCGGCTTATAATCTCCGCCGCTCTGAGTGTGAATCGGCGGTGCGCAAACTGGCCGCCGTTTACCCGGAGATACAGGCGTTGCGGGATGTAACACCTGCCATGCTTCAGGCTGAGGCTCAGCGTTTAGATGCCATCGAGTTAAAACGCGCTCGCCATATAGTCACAGAGGATGAGCGCGTGCTACTGAGCGTCGAGGCCATGGAGCAGGGGGATGTCGCTCGCCTTGGCGAGTTGATGGTGGCCTCGCATGTCAGTTTGGGCGATGATTATGAAGTCAGTAGTCTGGAGTTGGATACACTGGTCGAGCTGGCACTGAAGACCGAGGGCGTTTTAGGGGCGCGCTTAACCGGGGCGGGCTTTGGCGGCTGTGCCATCGCCTTGTGCAAGACCGAGCATGCCCAAAACGCAGCGACATCCATTATCGGGCGCTACAATGAGATAACCGGACTGCCGGGTGAGGCGTATGTAACGGTTGCCAGTGAAGGCGCCTCGCTGCTGATTGGCGAAGAATCATTATTGACGTAGGAGTCTGAGAATATCGCAGAGCGTCGAACCGAGGATCACTTCCACAAGCTACCGTTCTGGTTGAAGGGTGTAGGCGAGATGTGGGCATTGCCTTGCAAATAGAATCGCCAAGGGGCGGATAACGCTGCCTCATCGCCACGCACGCCGATGCGGGGGCTGGTGTAGATAGATTCAGGGGGTCGGTTTCCGGTTTCAAGCCAGAGTTCGGTACCTGCGGTCAGATCGTGGGCATTGAGTGTTTTATCGATGCCGAGCGCCTGGCATAGCTTCCCCGGCCCATTGCTGAGGTTCCGCACATCCTCCTGTCCCCGACCTTTTTGCATGATCTCAGCCCCAAACACCGGCTCCAGTGCCCGAATGAGCACGGCCCCACCCTGGCCCTCCTCTCCCGTCACCACATTCAGGCAGTGATGGATGCCATAGATGAGGTAAACATATGCATAACCGGCAGGGCCGAACATTACCTGGCTACGGGAGGTGGGGCCACGATAAGCGTGTGAAGCCGCATCCTCCGCTCCGAGATAGGCTTCGACCTCGACAATGCGCCCACTCAGGTGTTGTCCATCCATCTCCCGGACCACACGACATCCTAACAGATCGGGCGCAACCCCAAGCGCGGATCGAGCGTAAAAGGATTGAGGAAGTATCCTGGTCATGACCGATCAACCTCGATAGGGCAGACCTCTTCTGCAAGTACTTCACGAACTCGCTGGGTGGCGATATCTGGTGGTTGCGAGCGGAAGAGGCTGCCCCCGGCCACAGGGATCATAATATGGATGAGGTCACCGTCATCGAGGCCATACGTGTCGAATTCCTCGTCACCAATTTGCGTTCGGTTCACGAACCAGCGGTAGGGATAGGTCTGGCCAAAGCCCGCACCACGATATCTGTCTTCAAAACCGTCGTAGGAGGCCTCTAAATAGGCTAGTAAATCAGGTAACGTCGCTGGGGCGGGCAACTTCACTTCAAGGCGAAACTGTCCCACTGCGCGTCGCAAGGGTTCACCGAAGCGTACGGTAATATGCAGGTTCTGTTTCATATCCTTAAGACCGAGAGTTCAATAACAAACGGTAACTATCCTCGCGAAATCCGCGTTCTATTGAAATGGGAGTTTATGCCCATTGTCAGTATACCAAGTCGACCTTCATTTAATCAAAGATTTTACAGGGCTACTCCACAAAATGTGCGTTGTGTGCGCAAATTTTCCAGCTCGAGCCAGCTCAGCCTTGGTCTCGTGCAGAGGGTAAACCAGTACACCAGAGAACCAGGCCGACTCCTGCAGCCGACGTTTGTCCCGGTCTACCGGTCTACCAGTCTACCGGTCTACCAGTCTACCGGTCTACCAGTCTACCGGTCTACCGGTCTACTGGTCTACCGGTCTACTGGTCTACCAGTCTACCGGTCTACCGGTCTACCGGTCTACCGGTCTACCGGTCTACCGGTCTACTGGTCTACTGGTCTACCAGTCTACCGGTCTACCAGTCTACCGGTCTACCGGTCTACTGGTCTACTGGTCTACCGGTTTACAGATCTACTCACTGAGGTTAATGCTAATGCTTCTGCGTTGTGTATAATAACGACGGGACCTTGTGAGCAAGGTCCCGTCAAAACTCAGCAAGGAGCACAGCTAGATGGACTCAAGTAGCATCGATATCTATTTCATCTTTGACTTATTTCTGCTGCTACTCATTGGTATGGGTCCTAAAATCGCCCTGGTCCCCTTCCTGGAACTCACCCAGGGAATGGATGCAGACACGCAGAAGCGAATCACGGCGCCATCGATTTCGCCGTTTTTAGAAACATGGACAAGCTGGCCAAACATCTGGACCCCTCCCGTCTGGCGGTGACAGAGGCGGTATTTGGCGTGCTGCTTGCAGCGCTGGACGTGCAACTCATGGTCGATGGCATGGGTGATCTTGGCATTTTCCAAACAGTCGTCCATTAAGGATTGAACCATGAATGAACAAACAACAACCGATGAACTTACTATTAGCAGTTTTCAATGGCATGGACAGCGCTGAGCAGGCGCTGAAACAGTTACCCAAACGTGACCGCAGCATTGTCTCTGCTGTCATCATGACGAAAAACGCAGATGAACTCGTCCAATTCAGCGACGTAGGACTCACCCCATCAAAAGGGGCTGCCAGAGGGGTGGTGCTAGGTGGCATGATCGGTCTGTTGACCGGTGGCGCCGGCCTGGCGCTGGCTGCGGTGGGAGGGGTTCTGGGAAATCAGGCAGTCAAGCGAAAACAGACAGAACAGCTGGCGCCTGAATATCTCAAACAGGTGGCTGGTTCTCTCGGCCCTGACTCTTCGGCCATCATCGCAGTAAGCAAGCGTCATATAGATTCTGAAATCGCCGACATGTTATCTGCCATAGGCGCAGCACTGTATGAAGTGCCAATCACTGACGATATGTCCGATGCCATGGATGATCACTCGGATGTAGCCTACGAGACCTTGCTGACAGCATTGGCAGATACCACCGGGGGCCAGGCAAAATTGACCATCCCCTACGCCAAAATCCATGTGGTGATCAATCCGGTTTCCGGCAAGGACGAACCCATCATCAATGTTTTGAACAGTGTCTTCAACAAATACGGTGTTGATTGGGATATCAGCATCACGCGCAAGTATGGCGATGCCACCCAATTCGCCCGGCAGGCTGCGGAAGCGGGATACGATCTCGTAGCCGGTTATGGCGGAGATGGCACACAACACGAGATCGCCAATGGCGTCATGGGCACAGGCGTACCTATGGGTGTGTTGCCGGGGGGTACAGGCAATGGTTTTGCCAATGAGTTGGGTACGCCCAATACACTGCGGCCGGCCGTAGAATTACTTTGTACGAGCCACAATCACCGCAAGATCGATATAGCTCAACTCAAGGATGGTTACTTTGTGCAGCGCTTATTCACGGGCATCGAACCGGAGGAACAGACCAGCCGGGCGGACAAAGACAGATACGGCACCTTCGCCTATCTGAAACGCGACATCAATCGCCTTAGCGAGCTTCAAGACATCCCCTACCGCTTGACCATCGACGGCGAGGAGATCGATGTGATGGGGCACAAATGTTATGTGGTCAACTCCGCTAAGGCTGGCACCGGGCTTTCCATCAGCGCCAACTTTGAGGTAGATGATGGCTATTTGGATGTATTCATGCTGAGCCGGGATCGTACGAGTATGAACGCGGCTATCGAGCGCTTCTTCAATTTGCAAACCGAGAAGGCAGGACTCTATTACTGGCGGGGGCAAAATATCAAGATCGAGGTCGAACCCAATCAGCCGGTGTGGAGCGATGGCGAGTACAGCGGTCGCACCCCTGTCTCCATCAAAGTGTTGCCGGCTGCCCTGACGGTGGCTGTGCCGTAAACGTGATCTCATGGCAAGACAGTTTTCATCGTCTTACAACACTATCAGGGCAAACAATATCACCCAGACAGCTCCTGTTTGTGGCAGGGATGCTGATCCCCCCCAGGTGACCTTGATCCCGGTGACTCGGCTATTGAAATTTTTGGGTCTGATGGGTAGCTGTCAAGGGATAACAATCACTCAGGCCTGTTGTAACAAGAGGATAATCTAGTGAATGAAAATGAACTCTACCAAGAGCTGTTGAAGATAGAAAGCAGAGTGGGGTTACATGAAGGAGGTGAACTTAAAGGAGGTGAACTTAAGTCTATTATTGACTACGCCGACTTGGTGCGAGAGGCTGAATGGCAACAAAAATGGGACTCTCGTGCAAGATCGATGAGCCAGCTCCACGATATGCGTGGGAGTATTTGGTCGGATGTGATTGAACGTTGCCTTAAAGAACATGGCTGCGCATATGTCCCCAAAATCAGCACGCCCATCTACATCGATCGCCCCATTGTTCTTCGAAGCGGCAATCGGCTCATAGTACATCCTGAAACCGAGATACGGCTGAAGGTCGGGGCAGTGGGAACGTGTATGGTCCGTAATTCCCAGGTGGTACTTTCCCAAGATCGTCCCGTTCAGCTTTGCAGGGGCGCCGATGAAGACATTTTCATCGAGGGGGGGATTTGGTGTGATCAGAACAATGAAGGCCGCGGTCGCGGTGGTGAATACGACCAGAAAAGTTCAGTGCCAGGCTCGATGGGGATGTTCTTGTTCCATAATGTCTCGCGTGTCGTCGTGCGAAATGTGATCTTTCGCGATTGCTCTGCTTTTGCCGTTCAGATTGGAAATGCAACCGACTACATTATCGAAGACATCACCTTTGATGAAACGGCTGACGGCATTCATGTCGAAGGGCCTTCGCAACGAGGGATTATTCGCCACATTCACGGTAAAACGAATGACGATGCCGTTGCGCTCAATGCCTGGGACTGGCAGATCGGCAGTATCACCTTCGGGCCGATCACTGATGTATTGGTCGAAGATATCGAAATGCAGCCTGGTTATACATGGTCTGAGCTGAGACTCTTGCCTGGGACAAAAATATTCTCCAGCGGCGAAACGCTAGACTGTGATATTCGACGCTGTATATTTCGCAATATTCGAGGCATCCATACGTTCAAGATGTACGATCAGCCCAATATAGGAAATCCAGAAGAAGATTTTGCGGATCCCATTGGCAAGATGTCAGATCTCTTCTTCTCTGACATTGTGGTGGATGGTATTCATAAATCTGAGTATTACGATCTATCATCGGATGGTGTTTTGGATATCTGCGCCGATATCGATGGCATCTCGATCAGAGACGTTCGCTTTAATTACATCCCCGGCCAGTCTGATATGGCGCCCTATTTGGTATCGGTTGGGCCAAAATCGCTCACATGGCACAGAGAGCCGTCAAGCGAATCAGGCAGTTGTTGGCGACCCTCTGTAAAAGGGATTGCAGAAGATGATGAATGGGTTGATGTTTTCAATCCAAATGCTAACCCCGTTGTGAAAGGGTTGGTAGTCAAAGAGATTGATATACCTGATCAGAGCAACCCCGACACTTATGTTCCACACGCCGATCTAGCAGCACTCATCCACGAGCGCCGGTTGACACCCAACCCCGATTTTCCCAACACGATGCCTCGTGGTGGCACGGGAAGTGGCAAAGTGCTTACCTGGACTTTGGATGAACAAACTAGCCATGACTGCGCCTGACGCTATGACCCCCCGACAGCGCTTTTTGACGGCGCTAGCCTGTGAACGGCCCGACCGTGTGCCACTCTTCGATTTTCTGTTTTGCCCCAACCTTTACGAGCATGTCATCGGCCGACGGCCTGAGACCTATAACGCCGAGGATGCCGTCGCCCTCACTAAAGCCCTCGAACTGGATGCCGTGCAGATGCCGGTGTGGGCCGCAGACTCGTTCAAAGCCCACCGCCCCGCCCCTGATATCGTGATCGATGAATGGGGTGTGACGCTACAGGAAAACCCCGCACACTCCTGGCCCAATGGCGCGCCCGTCGCACACCCGCTGAAAACCAGGTGCGACTGGCAGAATTACACCCCGCCTGATGTCGCTGCCCCCGGCCGTCTGCAAGAACTGCAAACCGCTTTACAACTGGCCGCAGGAGGGCTGGCCGTGATCGGCGCCGTGAATGGTCCCCTCACAAGCGCCTGGTGGTTGACGGGTCTCGACACCTTCAGCCTCATGCTGTACGACGATCCCGATCTGGCCCATGAGATACTGCGCTTGGTCACCGACTGGAGTATCAGCGCCGGCAAGATGATGGCCACTGCCGGCGCGGACGCGCTCTTCATCGCCGATGATCATGGCTCGACCCATGGGACTTTGATCTCACCCGCTTTCTTCAAACAGTTTATTTACCCCTACTTTGATGAGTTGGTCAGCGTTTTTCGGGGGCTGGGTCTACCTGTGATCATGCATAACGATGGCCAGATCACAACACTGCTGGACGATCTGGTGGCGATGGGCATCGACGGCTACCATCCTGTAGAACGCGCCGCCGCTATGAATCTGGCCGATGTCAAGACACGTTATGCAGGACGCCTTTGCCTCTTCGGCAATGTCGACAACAAAACCACCCTGGTCTCGGGCTGCAAAGATGAGGTTGTGCGGGAAACGTTGGAATGCTTGCGCGTCGCTGCACCGGGCGGTGGCTATGTGTTGGGCTCCGACCACAGCCTGCACGACGCCCTTTCTGTGGAGAATGTGCTGACCATGTTTGATACCGCCAAACGCTACGGCGCTGGTAGCACCGCACTTGAACTGGGAGTTCACTTTTTACGACGATTTTCAGCATGTCGCTCAGAAAACACCTGGGTTTCAGGCTAATTATGGGCCTCAACTAAAGGGTTTCTATGAGCTGATTGCTTTCAAACAGAGTTA
>JAAENG010000307.1 GCA_024224665.1 Chloroflexota bacterium
ACTGGAGCTTTGACGATGGAGACGCCAGTGTACCGAAGCAGGCAACCGGCAGCACTACGGTGACCATTACCGCCGTTAATGATGAACCGGTGATTAACTCTGATGGCGGCGGCGCCAGTGCCGCTGTCAATGCAGCCGAGAACCAAAGCGCGGTCACCACGGTTACCTCAACCGATGTGGATGGTGGCACGCCAGGCTACTCGATCACCGGCGGGGCCGATGCAGCCCTGTTTGCCATCAACAGCTCAACTGGTGTGCTGAGCTTTGTGGCAGCTCCTGACTTCGAGATCCCATGGGATGTGGGCACCGACAATGTCTATGACGTGCAGGTTGAGGTTGATGACGGTAATGGCGGCACCGACACCCAGAATATCGCGGTGACCGTTACCAATGTGAACGAGGCCCCTGTGATTACCTCTGATGGCGGCGGCGCATCTGCAGCGGTAAATGCAGCCGAGAACCAAACTGGTGTAACCACGGTGACCTCAACCGATGTTGATGGTGATACTCCGGTATATTCAATCTCCGGCGGCGCTGATGCCGCCCTGTTTTCAGTTGATTCAGGAAGCGGTGTGCTGACTTTCAATTCAGCACCCGACTTTGAGTCTCCCGGAGATGTCGGCGCCAACCATATCTATGATGTTCAGGTTGAGGCATCCGATGGCATGGGTAACTCTGATACCCAGGACATCGCGGTGACGGTGACACCTAACAATGGCACAGCTATGTGGGGTGAAAGCTCTTCGAATTTCCCGGAATACAGCACCTGGGACGGCACTTCTTTCGGCACCGAGGGAACAGCCTACCCTGTGGGTGAATCGCGAATCATGCAGGGAGCCGAAGCGCCAACACGCGATGAAAAGATAATTCTAGGCGTGGACACCGGTGGCACGATCGAGGGGCAGATCTGGGATGGTACTTCTTGGAGTAGTCTATCGATTAACCCACTCGGGTCTGTGACACAGACATACTGGTGGGGCATGGATGTTCAGTATGAATCCCAAAGTGGCGACGCCGTGCTTGTGTGGACCAATGGGGCAAACCTTGAGTATGCAGTGTGGGATGGCTCGACCTGGGTAGATCAAGGCATTATCGCAACCTTCACAGGGGGCGTTGTTCCAAGACAGATTCAGCTAGACACCAATCCTCTCAATGACGAAATGGTCGTGATCATCAGCGATTCGACCAGTGAAGATACTGCTTTCGTCTGGGATGGGTCCGCCTGGGGAAACATGCTTGCATTGGCACCTTCCAGCTCCGATAACCGTTCTGACATTTCCGTGACCTACGAACAACAGAGCGGTCATGCGATGGTTGTGTACGGTAAGTATTCGACGAGTGCCTATTACCGCATATGGGATGGTTCAAGTTGGAGTGCCGAAAATTCGGTCACCATCCCCGGAGGAGCCAGCGGCAATGCTCTGTGGAGCACGCTAGGTTCTGATCCCAACAGCGACTACATCGCACTGGGAGTTTTGACTACTAACAGCGATGTGTGGTTCTCGGTGTGGGATGGTAGTGCCTGGGTATCCCAGAGCGTTGGTACAACTTCTGCGGTGGGGACAATTTTCCCAAATCTTGCCGTCGCCTTTGAATCGAATTCTGGGGATCTGTTGGTAACTTATGGCGAAAGTTCTTCCGCGGTTCGTTATCAAACATGGTCGAATGGTGGTGGTTGGTCAGGAGAGTTGATTGGCCCCAACATCGGCGCCACACCGAACTCGATGACACTGGATGCTGATCCCGGGGATGCTGATCCCGGGTCCAACAAAATCATGCTCTCGGTGCAAGACAGCGGCAGTGATTTAAACTTCGTGCTGTGGAATGGATCGTCCTGGGGAACACCTAGCGAAGAAGAAACCAATACTGGAGAGATAAAGAACCAGCCATTCCTATTCCTTTGGAATCAAGTACTGAATAATAATTCCCCCGTGATCACGTCTAACGGCGGCGGCGCATCTGCAGCGGTGAATGCAGCCGAGAACCAGACTGGTGTAACCACGGTGACCTCAACCGATGTGGATGGCAGCACGCCTGCCTATTCGATCACCGGCGGGGCCGATGCCGCCCTGTTTGCCATTAACAGCTCAACAGGTGTGCTGAGCTTTGTGGCAGCTCCCGACTTTGAGACGCCTACGGATGTGGGCGCAGACAATGTCTATGACGTGCAGGTTGAGGTTGCAGACGGTAATGGCGGCACCGACACCCAGGACATCGCGGTTACCGTTACCAATGTGAATGACAAACCGGTAGTGAACCTCGACGCAGACAGCAGCAGTCCAGCGACGGGCGTCAATTACGAGACAACGTTCACCGAAGGCGGCGCGGCGGTGACGATAGCCGATGCTGATTCAGCGATAACAGACGTGGATTCGGCGACCGTCACCATGACGATAGTGGCCGCAAATATTGCAGACGGTGCCAGTGAGATATTGAACTTTGGTGTCACAACGCTGGCGTTGAATGCGGATGCGACCCTGGATGATGTCACCGTGGGTGGTGTCACGGTTGACGTGGCGTATGTGAGTGCAACGGGCACCTTAACCATCACCGACACAGACGGATCATCGGCGATCAGCAAAGCGGATGCGCTGGCGGTATTGGAAGCGATCACCTATCAAAACAACAGTGAAGACCCGAGTACAGCCACAGCGCGCACCTTCACGGTAACAGTGAATGACGGTGTGTTGGACAGCGATGCAGCGGTGAGTACGATTACGGTTGTGGCGGACAATGACACCCCCTTCCTTACCAATCTTGACGGCAACCCCACCTTCATCGAAGGCGGTGCGGCTGTCGTGCTGGATGCTGATGTTGATGTCAGCGATGTCGAGCTTGATGCGCTCGACAACTATGACGGCGCCAGCCTGACCCTGGTACGCAATGGCGGTGCCAGTACTGAGGATGTATTCAGCAATACCGGTTCGCTCGGCACCCTGACCCAGGGCGGGAATCTTGTCTACGGCGCAACCACCATCGGCACAGTCACCACCAACAGCGGCGGCACACTGGTACTGACCTTCAATACCAATGCCACCGGCGCACTGGTTGATTCAACCCTGCAATCAATCGCCTATTCCAATTCCAGTGATGAACCACCCGCCTCGACCCAGATCGACTGGACGTTTGATGATGGCAACACCACCGGCAACCAGGGCACCGGCGGCGCATTGAATGTTGTTGGCTCGACCACAATAACCATCACCGCCACCAATGATGATCCGACCAACGCGGGCACACTGCCAACCGACATCGCGGTGAACGAGGATGCAAGCAGCAATGTTGATCTGTCCGCCATCGACCTGAGCGATGTCGATGCGGCAAGTGGCAGCCTTACGATAACACTGACTACCAGCACCGGCGGCGACCTGACGGCATCAGCCGGAACCGGCATCACTATCGGCGGCACCAGCACGGCGCTGACCCTGACCGGCAATCTGAGCGATCTGAACAACTATCTCAACACCGCCAGCAATATCACCTACCTGCACAGCACACCCGATATCAACGGTGACAATGCCGATACCATCCAGATCAACGTCAACGACAATGGCAACACCGGCACCGGTGGCGGCACAGATATCGACCTGGGCACGGTGAATGTCGATATCACCGCTATCAATGATGACCCGCTCATTACCAGCAATGGCGGTGCAGCATCGGTTAGCATAAATGTTGATGAAAACACACTTGATGTCACCGATGTAACAAGTAGCGATGTTGATGGTGGCACGCCTGCTTATTCTATTATTGGTGGCCCGGAGGCTGGC
>JAAENG010000308.1 GCA_024224665.1 Chloroflexota bacterium
GGGAGCGAGTCGCGTCGAATCAGGAGTGACCGCTGATAGAATCGTGGCAGGGCCACCAAGTGCGAGAACGGGCATTGAGGTGGGATAGGGATTTGAGCCACCTATCAATAGATTTCCTGGTACCCGTACATGAGCAAAGCGATTGTGGGGTTGGCTGAGATCAGCCAAAGAATTGGCCGCTACAAAACCACCGGAAATGGGAAGCCCATTCTCGTTCAGGATTCGGCGGACGGACAAGTCGCACTGTTGATGAACGCCAGCCATTCCATAAAGCCAGCCATCAGCGGCATTCGCGGTACCGGTAATCGTGGGGGTCACGGCGTTTGCATTGGGCCAGTCATCGGCTTGCATGAAGTGATGATTGCCTCCACTGGCAAGTGCTTTACTGTTCTTTGGCAGCACCCCACCATAATTTGCATAGACTCCTGAATTCAAATTCAGGTCAGGTCGAATTAGTAGCACACGTCGATGGATTTTGATCCGGTCAGGTAGACCGTTTTCGGTGGCTGCTCCGCTGCCGAAATCAATGTCACCATCAACATCCAAGTAGGCTGGATTTGCTGGCACTGAACCGATCGCGTATTCAGGACTGGCAAAGTAGATGATTTCGGCGTACTTGGAGGTGATCGTTACCGCGTCGAATGGGTCACC
>JAAENG010000309.1 GCA_024224665.1 Chloroflexota bacterium
ATGAAAAATGATCGACAACTTTTTGTCGATGTGTGTGGCAAGTGGCACATGGCACGTTCAATCTTGTCTGCAAGCGAAGTTGTACCTGCTACTTGCTACCTGCTACCTGCTACTTGCTACTTGCTACCTGCTACCTGCTACCTGCTACCTGCTACTAAAACTGCTTATTGAATGTGTCCAGCGCCAATTTCAGACTATCCTCAGTCTGCTCTGAGAGCAGTTGCTCACGATTAATGGCGTTTGCGACTTCAGGATAGTTTGAGGACATGAATTGGTAAAAGGCTGTCTCCCAATCGGGGACACGATCGGTGGCGACACCGTCCACATAGCCATTTGTACCGGCATAAATCACCATCACCTGATTGGCCATAGAAACAGGCTGGTATTGCGGCTGCTTGAGCAACTGTGTCAGACGTTGGAAGCGATCTAACTGTCGTTGCGTTGCTTTATCCAAATCAGAGCCGAACTGGGCAAAGGCTGCCAACTCGCGCCCCTGGGCAAGCTCACCTTTCATACGGCCGGCCACAGATTTCATGGCCTTGGTCTGGGCCGAAGAGCCGACGCGGGAGACCGATAGACCCACATTCAAGGCCGGGCGAATACCAGCGTAGAAGAGATCGGCTTCGAGATATATCTGGCCGTCGGTGATAGAAATCACGTTAGTGGGGATGTAGGCGGAAACATCACCGGCCTGGGTCTCGATAACGGGAAGGGCCGTCAAAGAACCACCGCCATTGGCGTCGTTCAATTTCGCAGCACGTTCGAGCAAGCGGCTGTGCAGATAAAATACGTCACCTGGGTAAGCTTCACGTCCGGGTGGGCGGCGCAGCAACAAGGAAACCTGGCGGTAGGCCCAGGCATGCTTGCTCAGGTCATCAAACACTATCAATGCGTCTTTGCCTTGCTCCATGAATTCTTCGCCAATCGCACAGCCGGCAAAGGGAGCGAGGTACTGCAAGGCTGCCGGTTCGGAGGCGGTGGCAGCGACCACAATGGTATGCTCCATGGCCCCATGCTGCTCCAAGATCGCTACAACCTGGGCCACATTGGATCGTTTCTGACCAATGGCGACATAGATGCAAATCAGGTCTTTGCCTTTCTGATTGATGATGGTGTCTATGGCGACGGCGGTCTTGCCGGTTTGGCGGTCACCGATAATCAGCTCGCGCTGTCCACGGCCGATGGGGATCATCGAGTCGATGGCCTTGATACCGGTCTGTACGGGCGTATCCACGCTCTTGCGAACCACCACGTTCGGGGCAATACGTTCTACCGGGCGGAAGGCATCGGTCTCGATGGGTCCTTTACCGTCGATGGGCTGGCCAGCGGCATCGACGACACGGCCGATCATGGCTTCACCCACGGGTACGGATGCGATACGGCCAGTGCTCCTGACCAGGTCGCCTTCCTGGATATCGCTGTATTCACCCATGATGATGGCGCCCACGGTATCCTCGTCGAGATTAAGGGCAATAGACAGCGTGCCATCGGGAAATTCGAGCAGTTCACTGGCCATTGCATTCTGCAGGCCGCTTATGCGCGCAATACCATCACCGACCTCGACCACGGAGCCAACGTCCACCAGTCGAGCGGGTGCTTCAAAATGTTGTATCTGTTCTTTGAGTTGGCGGGTAAAATCGTCCAGAGCGACTACCATAGATTACTCCTCAAATAGACTTAGGACTTAAGGCAGCATAACTGTTCGAACCGCGCCCCGAAAAAGCGGCAAGCTCATACAGGTTATCGCATACTTCGTCCTCAAACACTGCAAGATAACGTAGTTCATTTCGAACTTGTCTTGGCAGAATTGTGTCCGGCAATTGCCTTCGTTCTCTTGGACTAGGCAGCGCGTACGCCCAATGTACTGCGCAGGGCGTCGATACGGCCGCGTACACTGTCGTCGATAAGCTTGTCGCCTACCTGAACAATGAGCCCACCAAGAATGTCAGACTCGACCCTAAATTTGAAATCAAGATTGGATCCGAACTGGCTGATCAGGCGTGCTTCCACACGAGCCCGTTCATCATCACCGAGTTCGATAGCGCTGATGATGATAGCTTGCAAGGGCCCACCGGCTTCCTCACGCACAACGCCTGAAAGGCCATTCAGTATCTCATCTACGAATCCAAAATTACTGTTGGCCAGGAGCAGGTTAAGCAAGTTACTTAACTCCGGCGGAGAACCTGTGGGCAACAGGCTATCCACCAATACCGCTTTTGCACCGGGCTCGACAGACGGGTCTTCTAGTTGCGCCCGTAGCTTTTTATCGGTCTGATAACTGACGCTGACCTTATGCAAACCATCGATCCAAGGATCGAGCACGGCCGCTAAAATGCCACGGGTGTACGCTTCAGGCGTCCTTTCCATATCAATTCAAACTCGTATTAGACAGGAAATCGTCGATCAATTGATGTTGTAACGAATCATCGATACCGTGCCGCACAACCCGCTCGGCCGCTAGCACTGCCAGTTCGGCGATCTGCTTTTGTGCTTCGGCCAGGATGCGTTGTTTTTCCGCTTCGGCATCTTCAACCGCACGGGTTTTGATCTCCTCGGCCTCAAGTCGCGCGTCAGCCAGAATATCGACCTTGACCCGCTCAGCCTGAGCCGAAGCTTCAGCAATCCGTTTCTGTGCATCTGCACGTTCAGTTTCGATCTGTGCCATCAGTGTGGCACGTTCTTCGTCAGCCTCTTTTCGAGCCAACTCGGCAGCGGCCAGACCATCGGCAATCCGCTGTTTACGCTCATCGAGCATGTTTCGCAAGGGCGGAAAGACGAAACTATTTAGGAGTACGTAGAGAAAAACGAAATTGATTATCTGTGATAGCAGACCTGGTCCATTGATGCCCAATTGGGACATACGGCGCCTCCTATGGCTAGAAAAGTGTCGGGCGACTCTGGGATTACGATAGACCTGGAGCGCCAACGAATAGCAAAAGAAGGGCTACGACTAAGGCATAAATGGCGATAGACTCGGCGAATACGATGCCAAGAATCATGTTGGTGCGGATTTCACCTGAGACTTCGGGATTACGTCCCATCGCCTGCAGGGCGCCCATGACAAGCAAACCGATGCCTATACCGGGACCAATGGCGCCAAACCCGATAGCGATGGCGGGAGCAAGGATTTCAATCATGATACAGTTCTATCCTCCATGGGATGTCAGAATAAAGTAGTTGATGGCAATAACGAAAACGAATCGCCGTGGGGCTCAGACTTAATGCTCTTCATCACCCGCGTGGCTGTGGATCGATTGTTCGAAGAAAATAACCGTGAGAATGGCGAATACAAAGGCTTGCATAAAGCCGACAAACAGTTCCAGACCCATAAATGGCAACGGTAACAGAATCGCCAAGAGAAAGGCCATGACAAAGAGCAGTACCTGCCCGGCGAATATGTTGCCGAAGAGTCGGAAGGAAAGGCTGACGATCTTGGCGAGTTCTGAAATAAATTCGAGGATACCGACAAAGCCGTCGATGAGTTTGTTACCCGTAAACACAGGTAACACAAAACGACGTATGTACCTCCCTCGCAGACGGCGAAAACCGATAATCTGGCTCAGCCCGATGGAGACTAGCGCCAGGGCAATGGGCAGGTTGAGATCGGTGGCGGCGGCACGCAAAAAAGGCAAGAGGGTATAGCCGCTAGATGCATGTTCCGGATCATGCGGGCCGTGATAAACTTCGCCATGTTCTTCAGCGGCTTCTGCTTCCGCCAGTGCATGAGCCTGTTGCTCTTTCGTCAGGGTAATCGACCCATCTTCTGGGCGCAGGATGGAAGGGAAACCCAGATAGGTCCCTTTCGCCGACCCATTCTTCACCGTTCCCCCCGATTCCACATAGGCCACTTCAAGAGGTTCGATGATGCCAATGGTGTCAAAGCCGGGAACCAGTTCCCACCAATTGGCAAAGAGAAGGAACAAAAAGATAGTCATGAACATTGGCAACCACTTGCCGCCATCTTTTTTGCCGGCGATATCAGTCACCAGACCCTCAAAAGTTTCCCACACCCACTCGGCCAGATTCTGTAGTCCCGATGGGACATCCTTCATTTTCCGTACCGCAAAAAAACCCAGGAGGAGGACCGTGATGTCGGCCAGAATGGTTGCAATGAAGGTATTGGTGATGGGAAATCCGAAGATAGTCAGCCCAGGAATCTTTTCGGCCGGTAGCTGAATCGTCGGCATCGGCACTTTGATGAAGAGAGCAGAAATGACGATCGCCAGGATGATGCCAATAAGTATAAAGAGATTCTTACCCTTAAACAGTCTCTGCACTACGAATTCTCCTTTACGTCCTCAGGTTCAACAGGAGGTGAAAGTATCATTAGTCGATTCTGTATTATACGAAGAACGATGACGAGGGCTATCATTGTCCCTGCGACTACACCGAACAATAGACCAAGCGGACTCAGGCCGGTAATATAGTCAAATACTACCCCCAGGATAAGGGACGCCAACAACGCTATTGCAACCCAGACGATAAGTCTAGCCGCCATCTGCATCCAATGAGGACGCTTCGTTGCCTTCCGAAGTCGTTGCATGCTAACCCTCATTCTCCAGGGTACTGCATGCAGGGTGCTGCATGATGGAGATGATGTGGGATAATGGGACAAAAGCGGCTTAGACAACCGCGTGAGAGAGTATAACCGATGGGGTATGATCGTGCAAAACCGAACTAAGCACCAATATACAGGCACTCTAGACGATAGGATTCGCGCTCGTTCAGTACCTGCAACCTGGATAGTGACGTCAGCCCGCTCCCGGTTGCTGATATCGCTGGCTAATCCTCGCCATAATCAGCCAGCAGGTTTTCGTCATCCACAATCGCTTGCAGGCGCGCTTCGCGCTCTTTACGAATGTACCAGGGCTGGTCGGATAAATCGTAATGGCCGGGCTCGCGCCCCTCGGCTACATCCAGCGCCGCCAGCAATTGTTCGAAATGGTTGACAGGATCGGTTTCCAGAAGGATGGATAAGACCCGATCCTCCTGCAAAACAAAGGAGACATGGGTACGGAAATTACGCCCCTCGACCAGTTTGATCGGGATCCCGGCCAGACTGGTGAACTCGCCCTCTGCATCGCTCAAGGCATGCAATGTCATTCCCAGCATGTCCGTCCAACTGGCAAGACGGCCGATTTCCAAGCCACTTATCACGTAAAGGGTCACATCACGTGCCTGTAGTTCGTCAAATCGTTTGGGTAGATCGACACCGCTCGGGGGTAGAGGGAAAGGATTGACAGCCGCCGGATTGTAGACACAGACTGCCAACTCACCTTCATCCACCATATCCGCCGGCGCCAGCTTCGGTCCCCCCAGACTGGGTAATTGTAGGCGTGGCAGAAACGAACCTACGGTGATATTCAAACCGGGGATGCGTGGTAGAGATTGATAGGTCACGTTACCGTCCTGTCCAAAGTGGTTTGCGTTTCTCGATAAAGGCCGCCATGCCTTCTTTTTGATCCGTGGTTGCGAATAGCATCTGAAACAAACGTCGCTCATAGGTCAACCCTTGTGCCAGGCGAAGTTCGAACGCCTGGTTGACCGCTTCTTTGCCCATTCGGGCTGCCAGGGGCGCTTGGGCGGCGATCTTCGCTGCCAACTTCAGAGCTTCGTCCAGATAAGTCTCAAGGGGATAGATGTGATTGACAAGGTCATGGTGCCTGGCTTCCTCGGCGTCAAGCACACGCCCGGCCAATACCATTTCCATGGCGATACCCTTGCCGACGGCATGCGTCAAGCGTTGGGTGCCGCCAAAGCCGGGAATAATACCCAAGTTGATCTCGGGTTGGCCGAATCGAGCGCTCTCGCTAGCCACGATGATGTCGCAACTCATGGCCAATTCGCAACCCCCACCAAGGCAGTGGCCACTCACAGCCGCAATGATCGGGGTGGTGATTTGGTGGATTTGACTCCAGTCATCAATAGGATCATCGAGTATCATATCGATAGCTCCGGCATTCGCCATTGCCTTGATATCAGCTCCGGCGGCGAAGGCACGCTCATTGCCGGTAATGACGATGGCGCCCACCGCCTCATCAGCATCGAAATCCACCAGGGCAGCACCTAACTCGGCCATTAACTCGGGGCTCAAAGCATTGAGTTCTTTAGGGCGATTCAGCCTGATTAATCCAACACCAGGTTCTATAAACTCTGTCTTGATAAAATCGTACATCTCATTCTCCTGATAGCGCTAATCCCGACCTCTAACTTCCGATCTCGTACCTACGCCATATTCTTACCGCCATCTACATGCCAGGCAACACCGGTAACATAACTGGCGGCATCGGAAGCCAGCCAGAGGCAGAGTGCAGCGACTTCGGCGGGATCACCGAGACGGCCGCAGGGGATTTCGGAACGCCAGCGCCCCATCTGGGCTTCGTCATTTCGAAGGTGTCCGGTCAAAGGGGTTACGATGATGCCCGGGCAGACGGCATTGACGCGGATACCGTGCGGGGCGAATTCGCGAGCTGCTTCTTTTGTAAAACCGACTTGCCCGGCTTTACTGGCAGCATAGGCTGAACGTAGATAGAGTGGCTGCGATTTGCCGGCGATGGAAGCGATGTTGAGGATCACACCTCCATCCTGGTCTCGCATACGAAGTGCAGCCTGTTGTGTGCAGAGAAAGGTGCCGGTAAGGTTGACATCCAAAGTTCGCCGCCAATCGCAGAGGGTATGGTCGAAAATTGAACTGATCGGTTCGATTCCAGCGTTATTGACGAGTATATCTACCTTTCCCCAGCGACGGTCGATGGCTGTGAACACCCCCTCGACGGCATCAGGGTCGGCCACATCGGCCGCCACAGCTAGCACAGCGGCACCACGGGCGATCACCTGCGCAGCGGCACGCTCCGCTCTTTCGACATCGATATCGTTGAGACAAATTCTGGCGCCGGTTTCGGCAAACGCCTG
>JAAENG010000310.1 GCA_024224665.1 Chloroflexota bacterium
CCCCGGCGGACCTGGCAAGAAAACATTACCGAAATAAATAATTAACCTTCATTAGCGCTGTTTTTTTGAGGTCGAACTGACAGGTGAGGAATAGAAGACTATGGCGAAGAGAATCGGAATCCTTGGCGGTATAAGCCACGAATCGACAGCCGCTTACTACACCTTGCTGCACCAAAAATACAATGAAATGTATGGGGATTACTACTATCCCGAGATCGTCGTATATAGCTTGAATTTCCAGAAGTTTACTGATATGGAGGACCGGGATCAGACCGAGGAATACATTGACTATATTGCCTCTGGCATCACCGGGCTTTATAGGGCCGGCGCCGATTTCGCTGTGATGGCGGCAAACTCCCCCCACGCTGTCTATCCCGAACTCGCCAAATGCTCTCCGATTCCTATGGTGAGCATCGTCGACGTTACAATTCAGCGTGCAAAATCGCTAGGGTTGAAAAAGTGCCTGCTCCTGGGAATCAAGTTTACGATGCAGAAGAACTTCTATGGGGCGATCGCTCGCAACCATGGTATCAAAGTGTGTGTCCCTTCACTTGCCGATCAGGTACTGGTAAATGCAATTATCTTTGACGAATTGGTGTTAGGGAGCGTCACACAAGAGAGCAAAAGACAACTACTGATGGTGATCTCGGCTTATGAGGTCGATGGTGTGATCCTTGGTTGTACAGAACTACCCCTGATCTTACATGCCGAGGATAGCGAACTTCCCCTGCTCGATACGTTAGAGTTGCACGTGCAAGCGGCACTTGACTATTCTTTGACTTGACGCAGCGCCTGCGCCCGCATCTCGGCCGTCAGGAAAGGATTCGTGTTGCGTTCGCGGCCCACGGTCGTAAAACCACCATGGCCGGGATAAAGCTCATAATCGTCGGGCAGGGCGAGGATCTGGGTGTGGATGGCTTCGATGAGGTCACTATAACTGCAACCGGGGAAGTCTGTGCGTCCGATACCACCGGCGAAAACGGTATCACCTACCCAGGCCCGGCGTCCGTCGTGATCGATGTAGATGATCGAGCCAGGAGAATGGCCGGGCACAAGCCTGATCTCGAATTCAGTCTCGCCCAAGCGCAGCGCCTGACCCGGGCTGAGATAGCTATCGATGGCAGGCGGTGGACCCCACTTACGGCCTAGCCACATCTCAGTGGCATCGGCCGCCCACCCTAAGACCGGTAGCTCTGCTTCATACAAATGGAAGGTGGCAGCGGTGGCCTTCTGCACCTCCGGCACTGCCAATACATGGTCGAAATGCGCGTGTGTGTTGGTGATTTGGCTGACATCTGCGCCCGTGCGCTCGATAAGCTGGAGGATCTGTGGGGCATCGTCGCCGGGATCGATCAGAAAGGCTTCGTTGGTGTTCGTGTCGTGCAGCAAGAAACAATTGACTTGCAACATGCCGACGACGAGATGGTGTATGTTCATGGTATTTACCGTGCAAATGTGTGTAAGAAAAGTAAGCTGGGGAGAGGACGGATTGCCCGTTCCGGAAGATCATCTCGAGGTATTGACCGTCGTCGTATGAGTAGACTACCTGTAATCTCAGGTAGGGAATGCGTTACCATTTTGGGACGGGCTGGTTTCTATGTACGCCGATGGCGAGGCAGCCACATCATAATAAGGCGTGAGCGGCCATATGCTCAAATAGCCGTACCCGATCATAGGACACTTGATCGTGGCACGCTTCCTCTGTCATCCGTCATGCAGGTAAGACTGTTGATGAGTTCATCAACCTGATGGAGCAATAAGGTAGGGAAGGGGACAAGAGGGTGGGATCGCCACAGAAGGATTTACTGGCCGATGAAGAATCGGTATATACTTGACGTCTTCGCACAATCATCGACACGAGGTAAGGTATGCGAGAACAAACACTAGACGGAAAAGTAGCGATCATCACAGGCGCGGGACGTGGCATTGGCCGGCACATTGCCCTGATGTTAGCACAACGGGGCGCAAAAGTCGTGCTTGCTGCCAGGACCGAATGCCAACTACGCGCGGTGCAAAAGGAGATCGAATCGCAATCGGGCAATTGCCTGTGTGTGCCGGCCGACATCAGTATCGAAGCCGAGGTCAAACACCTGGTCGAGAGAACGATCGGCCACTGGGGTCGGCTCGATATCGTCGTCAATAACGCTGCGATCGGTGATTTCGGCCCCCTGGTAGAGACCACCACCGAGGCATGGGATCAGGTGATGGCGGTCAATGTGCGAGGCACATTTCTGCTGTGCCGAGAGGCTATCCCCTATCTCAAACGTCAGGCTTGCTCCTACATTGTCAACATCAATTCGGTTGTTGGTATCAAGGGCTACGCCAATCAATCTCTTTATTCCGCCTCTAAACACGCCGTCATGGGCATGAGCAAGGCCCTGGCCAAAGAGGTGCAGCCAGATGGCATCCGCGTTCACGCCATCTGTTCGGGCGGAGTCGACACCGGCATGATCGGAGATGCTCGACCTGATCTCGACCGATCGCTGCTGATGCACCCAGATGATATCGCTGATCTCGTCCTGTTTCTCGTTACCCGCAAAGGAAACGCGGTGATCGACCAGATCGATGTGCGGCGTGCTGCTTCAACGCCCTGGGCATAGCATCCGCTTGTTTGTCGTTTTATGCAGCCGGCCATAAAAAAGCCTGCACCCAAGGATCTGAGTGTAGGCAAAACAATGTGGTGGGGCCGTGTGTCTAACGAGTGAGTTGCATGAATTCGGCCCGGGTACGCGCATCCTCTTTGAAAGTGCCTCGCATCGCGCCAGTCACAGTCGAACTGTTCTGCTTTTGGACGCCTCGCATCATCATGCAAAAGTGGCTCGCTTCGGTGACAACGGCAACGCCGTGAGCGTCGAGCACGTCGGTTATGGCATCGGCAACCTGGTTGGTAAGCCGTTCCTGAACCTGCAATCGCCGGGCAAAAGCATCCACGATACGGGCGATCTTGCTGAGTCCAATGATTTTACCATTTGGCAGATAGCCGACATGTGCCTTGCCGAAGAATGGGAGCATATGGTGTTCGCACAAAGAATAAAACTCAATGTCTTTGACGACTACCATCTCGTCTGCCGAGTCTTCGAAGATGGCATTGTTGACAACCTCTTCGAGCGAACTGGAAAAGCCACTCGTGAGGAAGTCCATAGATTTGGCCACGCGAAGTGGCGTACGCTGTAGGCCATCTCGCCTTGGATCTTCACCAACGCGAACGAGGAGTTCCTCGACCAGTGCCTCAAATTCCGGGTCATAAACTTCATCTTTCACCTGCAGTTTGAGCGAGGAAGGTTGGAGGGTGGTCTGGATAGGGGTAAGGGTGTCTTGTATCATGGTGTGGGTTCTTATAGATGTATACTGACAACGGTCATAAAGGAACATTATCAAAAGTCTGGAACTTGAGGGTCAATAAGCTGGCAAGCTCTTGCTTATATATCCCATCGGTTTGAGCGATACAATCTACAATA
>JAAENG010000311.1 GCA_024224665.1 Chloroflexota bacterium
ACTGGTAGACCTGTAGACTGGTAGACCTGTAGACCGGGACACACGTCGCCTGCCGGAGTGGGCCGGGTTTTCCGGTGTACTGGTTTACCGATCTACATTCGGTACGCCTGTCAACCGTGCTGCGAAGATCCGTAACCCGGTAGACCTGTAGACTGGTAGACCTGTAGACCGGGACAAACGTCGCCTGCCGGAGTCGGCCTGGTTTTCCGGTGTACTGGTTTACCGATCTACATTCGGTACGCCTGTCAACCGTGCTGCGAAGACTGGATAATTTCAATGTGTGGTGACTCCATTGCTTGTGAACTTGCATTCCTCACGTCTCGATCTGTAGAATGGTGTAACGCACAGCAGTATCAGACTCAACTACATCAGGAATTCTAATTGTGGCCCGTAACGATAAGAAACGACAGAAGAAAGTCCAGCGCAAGGCAGCAAAACGCAAGCAGAGACATCAGCAACTTGCACGCCTGCGACGAGGGTTCACTACGCCCTCTCTTCGGAAAACACAGAATTGGCCATTTCACGAGATCCTGATTACTGAAAACTGGCGGGATACAAGTCAACTCGTTCAGATACTGTTCTCTCGCCGCGGTCCCAACGATCAAGTCGCAATGGGGATGTTTCTGGTCGATCTGTCATGTCTGGGTGTGAAAAACGCAATTGGGGACATTACCGACATCTACCGGTTTGCCGAGACTGAACAAATCATACGTGACCAGCAGAAATTGATCCCAGCCGATCGGGATCTAGTCGCAAAGATCGTGCGAGAAGCTGTCGCTTATGCTCAACGTCTCGGCATTCGACCCCACAGAGATTGTCGTAAGGCACTTATGGTCTTTGGCGAAGCCGATGCGGATGCCTGCCACGAGACCATTCCCCTTGGCGGAGGTGATGGAAAACCACACTTCCAGCCAGGGCCATACGACAACGTCGATCAGATCATGCGCAAGCTCACCAAAGCCGTTGGAGTGAATGGCTTCCACTATACAATACCTATTGGCCCTTACGAAGAATTTGATTTCGACTAGCAAGATGAATATCCGCAGCTTTGGCCCTTCTCTTTCCATTCTGATACACTGGTTTTCTCAGGCCCGCTCTCCTGCGGGCTTTTCACCGCCAATGTCGGTGTTGGTTAGCATGTCTGACCTTGTTCCGGCCCTACGACTTTTATGAACCAAGCATCTGTTTGGCTGTCCCAATTCATGTTTCCAAGGATTCGACTGGCTGTCCTGTTGGCAATTGCAGCGCTTGCATTGGCGGCTTGTGACAGCAGCTCCCTGGTGTCTGATGCCAGCATCGAGCCTACCACCATCAGTCCCAACGCCGATGGCGACACCGATGTCGCCAGCATTGCCTATACTATCAATAGACCCAGTTACGTTTCAATCTATTTTGTGGATGAAATGGGCGAGAAACACTATTTTCGCCGCGAGCGTAGACGCTCCGATCGCGACTACAACGTCCTGTGGGGCGGGGTGATCGATGGCCATGTCCTACCCGATGGCGAGTATACTTGGGTGATCGAGGCCAGCGACGAGCAAGGGAACACTGAACGCGCAGAAGGCGCCATCACCCTGATTGAAGCTGACACAAACGCGCCGAAATTTGAGAACTTCGCAGTCAATCCTGCCATTATTACGCCCAATCAGGATGGTATCGACGACCGCGCCTCTATCACCTATTGGCTGACCAAAGAAGTGAACGAAGTGCAAGTCTACCTTTATGATCCTACCGATCCTGAGAATGCACGTGATTCTGAGATCCCTGGCCCATACAGCCCCACCCGCAGGTATCCCTTATTGGAGCAAGAACGGGAAGTCGAATCTACAGAGCCCGGTTTTCACTATTATGACTACGACGGCGGCATTGATCTGGGCGCAGACCCACCACAGGATGGCGATTATATCGTGGTGGTCGAAGCTAGAGACTTCGCCGGCAATCACACCGTTGTGACCAGCACCCTCACGATCGATAACGGCGGTAAACCCCGTGCCGACATCGTTCAGGGTGAAGTGACCATGCTGGACCCCGGTGACGGTGATCTCAACATACCCATTGGCGGCGCCCTCGTTTTTACGGCCACCATCGAGAACTACGGCAATGTGCCTATCCGTACGGCTGGGCCCTGGCCGGGTACTGAATATCGATCCGATCAGAACTACAACACATTGGCCTACGATCATGGAGATGAGAGTTGGTTCGAGCAATCAGGCACTTGGCGCTTTGCCCTCAATTTTCAATCGAATTTCGGCCAGGACTTCCCATTTCGCTATGCAGTAGGCCGGCGCCAGGACCTGCGATGTGAAATGATCGATGGCCGCGAGCAGTGTTTCCTCGATCCGGGCGAGCGGGGATTGGTCTATGGAACCATCATCTGGACCGGTGTCCCCCCACGCAATCCATTCCGCATTTGGGGAGGGCTATTGCACGAGGATGTCGCGGTTTTCAACAATTTCGCCGATGTTCAGGAGATCGAGATACTTGATCCGGAGCAATAAAGTTTTGCCTTACCGGGATTTCATGCGGTCGTCGATGGACACGTGTTGCGTATTGCGTATTGCGTGTTACGTGTTGCAATCTGGGTTGTCTCCGATCTATTATTTACAGCCTGATCATGTTCGATCTCTTTTATAATTCACATGAACCTGGGTGTCGTCATCGTCAGTTACAACGTGCGAGATTTGCTTCACGTGTGTCTGACCTCGCTTTATTACGATATTGCGCATACTCTTGAATTGCGGGCCACTGTGGTTGTCGTGGACAATAACTCGCTCGATGACAGCGCAGATATGGTGGCGGAGGTATTCCCACAGGTCGAGTTGATCGCCACGGGTGAGAATTTAGGGTTTGCCGGGGGAACTAACCGGGGGTTGTCGGCTCTGGGATTTGGTACTAAACCCCTCCAGGCTACTCGACCTGATGCCATCTTGCTACTGAATCCGGACACAGAACTCCACACAGGCGCCCTTGCCACCCTGACTCGATTTATGGCAGACACTCCCAGGGCGGGCGGCTGCGGTGCCAGGTTAACCTATAGCGATGGTAGTTTTCAGCACAGCGCCTTCAGATTTCCAGGCCTGACCCAACTTTTTCTAGACCTGTATCCTCTCCACCACTGGCTGATTGACACCCCCTTCAACGGACGGTATCCCCGCCGATTGTATAGCGGAACCGAACCTTTCTCCGTTGATTTTCTTCTCGGCGCAGCACTCATGGTACGCTCAGAGGTCATAGACACCGTTGGCTTGCTGGATGAGAGTTACTTCATGTATGCAGAGGAGATGGATTGGTGCCGCCGTATCCAAGATGCAGGTTGGCCTTTGTATTGCATTCCAACTGCGCACATCACACATTACGAGGGTCAGAGTGCACGCCAGTTCCGCAGCCTGATGACCGTCGCCCTCTGGCGCTCGCGCTTGCGTTACTACGAAACCTACTACCCCAGTTGGAAGCGCCGCGCCGCACGGATGCTCATTTCGCAAGGCATGAAAAGCCAGGCCAAACGCGCCCGGTCTGCCTACACACATGGCCAATACGACGCCGACGAACTGCAAAATCGCCTTGCAGCCTACCGCCAGGTCCGCGACTTACTCTGAGCACGCCAGCGGCCTAGCAGCTATACGGTGGCAAGGTGGCAAGGTGGCAAGGTGGCAAGGTGATGATAAGCTTCCCAAGAATTATATCGAGTGAATCTGCACCCGACCACGCGACCACCCGACCATGCGACCACCCGACCACGCGACCACGCGACCACCCGACCATGCGACCACCCGACCACCCGACCACCCGACCACCCGACCACCCGACCATGCGACCACGCGACCGCCCGACCACCCAACCACCCTAACCTGCGCCATTCTCGCCCGTGATGTAGTTGGTTATATCGGCGACTGCGTACACTCGTGCCATTTTGGCGACCGCATTGTTGTTTTCGACACAAACAGCAGTGATGGAACACAGGATGTTGCTTTGGAGGCGGGTGCTGAAATCATCGATCTTCCCTTTATCAACTTCTCGCAAGCGCGCAATGCTGCGCTAGAAATGCTCGAAAGCGAGTGGGTATTTTTTGTCGACGCCGACGAACGTGTGACGCCCGAACTAGCACAAGAGGTCGGGACAGTTCTGGGGCGTGAGGATATCGATGGCTGGTGGGCGCCACGCTACAACGACATTGTTGGGCATGTCATGCGCGGGGCAGGCTGGTATCCCGACTTTCAGCTCCGACTCATGCGCCGTGCCAAGGCACAGTACGACCCAGCGCGTGCAGTGCACGAACTGGCAGAGATCGATGGGCAAGAGGGCTATCTGACCGAACACCTCATTCACTACAATTACGATAGTTGGGAACTCTTCCACAGCAAACAGCGCCGTTACACTGCTTTCGAAGCCACCACTTTAGGAAACGATGGTGTACTTGCTCACCCGCGCCATTTACTCACTCGACCCATCCAAGCCTTCTGGCGGCGATTCTACACCTGGAAAGGGTACCAAGACGGTTGGTTCGGGTTACGGCTCAGCCTGATCATGGCAGGCTATGAATTCATGAAGTATTGGTGGTTGCTGCGCGGCAACGCACCCCGAGATCCACTCACTGCAGGGGGTGCTTCAAATGGTGATTTGTGAATGGACAAAGGTGGATTGTAGGCGCTTACTCGAAATCATCGACAACTTTTTGTCGATCTTGGTCTCTTATCTGACAAGGTGAAGGGGTGGCAAGGTGGCAAGATGATCACTTCGTCTTGTAGTAGCTCGACAAGGCATTGTGTGCAATCAATGTCGTCAGTTGAGGCCAGGCGCGCAAAGCGAAGCGTGACCCCTCTCCTTAGCGGACGTTTACGGACAAATATGGTTAATACCTAAAACCGGATAGCTAACCAAGCCCCGGTAGCTAAGTCTGGTGATTACGGGGCGACCACCTTGACCTGGCCCAGACTAATCTCATTGTTACTGAAGTTCACCTTGAGACGATCGAAAGTTTTGGGGTCATAGAGTCCGATTTCGACTACATAAACCCCCGCCGGCATGTGATCGGGTAGAGTGAGATGATGAGGGTCCTCGATGCTCTGGCCAGCTTGCCAGCTAGAGGTTGGAGCGCCTCCGCCTTGGGGCATGCCATCATGTTGTGCCCATACGGCGTCGCCAGGTAGCGTCAGGTGGGTAAACACAACATAGTCCATCATTGGTTCGGACAACGCTTCCCACCACAGCGTTATCTCTAAGACATCCCCAGGTTGCATAACCTGGTTGCTGAACTCATAGCCGATCAGCGCTATCTGATCATCGAAATTGATGAAGACGGAGTTAGGCAGGTTGCTTTCACTCTCGCGGGGCAGTAGAGTGATGTACCCTAGCGTCAAGTAATCTGTGTCGCCCAAAGCAAGCCGGGTCTGCGTCTCAAAGTCATAGAGACCTACATCCAGCCGGAGACGGGCGGGCGTCATGATATTGGTCGGGATCAGCAACTGGTGTTGATCCACGATCAGTCGATCTGGAGTCCAACCGCTCGTGGGAAGCGCACCGGCGCCGGGATGGCTATCGCGTTGCATCTGGAGGATACCATTGTCATCGGTCAAGTGGACAAAGACACTGTAATCCCGAGTCAAAGGCGCCAGCGCCTGCCAATGTAACGCCAACGACAACACTTCACCCGACCGCAATTGCGTCGAGTCGAGCTCGTAGCGGGATAACTGGATCCGGTCATCGAAATTGGCGTTTACGGTATCGGCGACCGCGACGGTTTTGGAAACAAGCATTGGAGGATCATAGGCAGGTGAAATCCAACGCCAAGGAACGAGGGCTGCCAGAATAACAAGGACAAGCACGAGGGCTACAGTGAGCGCGCCTTGCAAACGTCGCGATACCCATCCGTTCAGGCCGAAGCTCATGAGAATAGCAAAAGCTGAGATAGCTGGAAAGAGCAATCGCCCTTGTGGATAGCGCATTTGTGCCCACTGCAGAAGGGCCAGGAAGATGACCACAATCCAGATGACAAGGAGCGCCAAATGTGCCCAGGTGTGCGCTGGCCGAACTTGAGTATCCTCCGAAGTCTTTTTAGCTGCTAGCAACATCCGTACAGGCCATACGATCAGCAGACCTATAGCCCCGGCGAGACTTAGGACTGTGTAAAAGCTATACAACCAGTTGTCCGCCAGTACATTGAACCAACCGAATACGGCCCATACCGAGCGCCATATGCCTTGAGTACGGGCGATAAGTTCGGCGACGGTGGGTGGGGCGACGCGTCTTGGAAGTATGTCGAACATCGCCTGCAACGCCAGGGGGTCGCCAAAGAGACGCCAGTTCCGCACATACCACCATCCCCCCACCAGCAATGCCGCCAGCCCTACGATTGCGCCCCAGCGTACGAGATTACGGAACGATCGCTTACGGTAAGCCAGATATAGCAGAGTCAGCCCCGCCAATCCCGCCAGGGCAAGACCACTCAACTTGCTTATGGCCGCTGTCCCTACCAAGGCGCCCAAACACAGGAGTTGAACGGTTGAAGGCGTCCGCCGCTGGCTCAACATATATGTAAGCAGCCAAATCCCTGCGGCGCTGAGGCAGATCACGAGGTTGTCGTTATTGACAGAGGCGCTCAAGAACAGAAATTGCGGGTTGAAAGCCACCAGGGCCGCCGCCAATGGCGCCAGAGGTAACATGCCAGGAAAGATCAATCGTGCGGTTCCGAAGGTGGCCCCAACTGTCACGACGCCAAGCACTAAGGAGAAGAAACGGACCAGGTGTGCGCTCAGAGCCACGCCACTCCAAGGCCAGGCATCGGCGTTACTATGTACTATCATATTCTTGTTGCCGAAGGCCTCGGCAAGGCCAACGGCGGCATGAGGATTATAACGTATGACCTCGGTAGCATTGGTTGTGGGAATGCTCTTTGTAAGAGCCGCCGCTATGATGTAATAGAGAGGAGGCTGGCTGCCCTCCTGATGCCAGGGTGCGCTACCGACCGCCTCTGGTGTAGGCAATCCATTGCCTTCCACCAGCCAACGAACATATTCATAGTGCCAGACTTCGTCTGGAGACTCGAACAGTGGATTGACGACACTGTATAGCCCTCCCAGGATAAGAAAGCCGACCACGATGAGTGCCAACGACCCATGCCAGATTCCAGCGCGATTGCTCTGCTGAACATGCGCCAATGGCCATTCACGTTGTGTCAGAGCAGAAAACTCTTTCATATCAAAATCCCGGCGTATGGAGGCGGATGTTAGATCTCTGAAGAGCGCCATAGACAAAAAGGCGAGAGTGTCCAGCTATGTACATGGCGGTTGATTAAGTGTGACATCGTCATCTGTCAGGCCGCCAACCTCCGCGCCTGACTTTACATAAGGGCATTTAGTCAGTCTACTTCATTTTGGTTGTCTGCTAGCTCCAGCCGCTTGACCCGCAGCAAAATATCTTCGTTTATGCGACGGTTGGTGGCGATAAGATCGGCTACAAAACCAATCAGAATCACCTGGATACCGGCGATGAGCAACACGGCTGCGATGATCACGGACTGTACGTGCCCCTTGCCTTCACCCAAGTAGACGAACATCAGATAGCGTGAGGCGAGCAGCAAGCCACCTAGCAAAAAAAGGGCGCCGGCTGAGACAAAAACGCGCAGGGGTTCGTACATGCCGTACACGCGCAAGATGGTCTTGGCCGCGTGACTGATATAGCTGGGTAGACTGGAAATGAGGCGGCTTTCTCGTGTGGCAGGGTTGGTGTGTATAGGGACGTGGGTGATGGCCAGGTTCAGTTTGCCCATCTGGATGATGGTCTCTAAAGTGTATGTGTATTCGGTGATGACATTGATGCGCAACGCTGCTTCCCGACTGAAAGCGCGAAATCCGCTGGTCGTATCCGGGATATCTGCGTCTGACGCTCGGCGTACAACCCAACTTCCAAGCTTTTGGAGGCGTTTCTTGTTTTTCGAGAAGTGAGGAATGGTGTCGATTTGACGATCACCAATGACGGCATCTGCCTCTTCCCTCAGAATAGGTGCGATCAGTTTGGGAATATCAGAGCCTGCGTATTGATTATCACCATCGGTGTTCACGATGATATCTGCGCCCAGTCGCAGGCAGGCGTCGATCCCGGCGGAAAACGCGGCTGCAAGTCCCCGATTTTGGCTGAATCGTACGATATGCTCGACGCCTAATGCACGTGCAACATCTGCCGTGCCATCGCTGCTGCCATCATCGATGACAAGGAGTTCGACCTCGTCGATGCCCTCCACAGTGCGCGAAATATCACTTACTGTGGCCGCTAAGGTCTGTTCTTCATTAAGGCAGGGAATCTGAACGATCAATTTCATTTTGTAGAGTGGCCAGATCGGCACTCACAGTAGGGGATTTCACCTACTCGCCGATCCCGAATCATACGCTAGTCTGGGTGGAGTGTGGGCCAGTGGGGTCATTTAAGCAAGAACCTAAGGTTTAGAAATTGGGCATGGTTCATGGAACCGGTACAGAGATAAAGAAGCACGTTTACAATTGAATGAGGAGAAAGGCTAAAAGGGCATAGGCGGTC
>JAAENG010000312.1 GCA_024224665.1 Chloroflexota bacterium
TCAATTTAGGTGCGAGATTGCGATCAGTTCCCCACTGAGGGTGAACAATTGCCCTTTTTTAGGGACAGGGACACTCCAGAAGGTTCATATTTGGAATTGCTGCGGCTGAAGCGACCTGCCGACTTTTGCGGAACTGCGTTTATTGTATAGCGGAAGACGGAGGAGGGTACCTTTGGGCGAGCACCAATAAAGGATTGTCCAGGCTTGATCCCCAAAGAGAGACATTTAGAAACTATGATGTGACGGATGGGCTTCAGAGCAATGAATTCAACAGCAATGCCTGTCGGGTGAGTGACAGCCAGGAGATGTTTTTTGGCGGCATTAGCGGATTCAATTCCTTCTTCCCAGGACACATCCAAGACAATCCAACCATTCCCCCGATTGTGTTGACCTCTTTGGTACAGGGCGGTGAGCAGGTCAATTTGGGTTACAAGGGCGAGGGCGTAACCGAGGTCACACTCAAATGGCCGGACAACGCTTTCGAGTTTGAGTTCGCCGCGCTCAGCTTTGTTCATCCTGAGAAGAACCAATATGCCTATTATCTTGATGGATTTGAAGAGACCTGGAATGCGGTTGGAACCAGACGATATGGGCAATATACCAATTTGCCGGGCGGCACTTACACCTTGCGAGTGAAAGGTTCAAACAACGATGGCGTCTGGAATGAAGTAGGAACTGCGGTCGAGATCACCATCGTGCCTCCGTTTTGGGCGACCTGGTGGTTTCGAGGAATCATCCTTCTGTTTTTGCTGGGGGCTATTTTCGGCGGTTACCGCCTGCGGGTCAGGAACCTCGAAGCGCGCGAGCGAGAATTGGAATCCCTGATTGAGGAGCGTACGGCCGAATTGATGGAAACGCAGGAGGCCCTGCGTCAAAGTGAATTGGAGAAGGCGATTACTGAAGAGCGCAACCGTCTGGCGCGCGAACTGCATGATTCGGTCACCCAATCGCTTCACAGTTCAACCTTGTTGGCTGAGGCTGGACAACGATTGGCCGGCTCCGGAGATGTCGAGCGTGCCAGGGGGTATCTGATCCGGCTTGGCGAAATATCCCAACAAGCCCTAAAAGAGATGCGGCTGCTTGTCTACGAATTGCGCCCACTGGCCCTAAGAGGTGTTGGATTGGTGGGGGCTTTGCAGCAACGCCTGGATGCCGTCGAGCGACGGTCTGGTATTGAAGTGCAATTGTCAATAGATGAAGAGCTTGAACTGCCAAGGAACATTGAAGAAGAACTCTTCCGCATTGCCATGGAAGCGCTGAATAACGCCTTGAAACATGCCAACCCCACCACAGTTACAGTGGCCCTGCGCAAAGAAGAGAAACGCGAAATACCATGTATCGAGTTATCGATTATGGACGATGGCATCGGTTTCGATCCAGATACAAAGGAAGGTGAAGGAGGGTTGGGATTGGTCAGCATGAAAGAACGGGTCGAGAAATTGGGCGGGGAACTGACCATTCTCTCGACAGCGGGTGAGGGCACCCAGGTGAAAGCATGTGTAGATTTGAGGGTACCGCCAAAATCCCCTAACGTTCAGGAGGTATGATCGTGGCTGAAAGCATTCGAATTCTCATTGTAGATGACCATGCCATTGTAAGAGAAGGCCAGCGCGCCCTGATTGACACTGAGCCGGGCATGGCAGTTGTGGGTGAAGCGAAAGATGGATTTGAAGCGGTTGAGATGGCAGATACACTGCAACCGGATGTGATCTTGCTGGATCTGCATATGCCACGCAAAGATGCGATTGAAGCGATCGAGGAGATCAAAGGGGAAAATCCTGAGGCCCGGATTCTGGTCCTCACCAGCTTCACAGAAGATGAAAAGATCTACACAGCGATCAAAGCTGGAGCAATAGGGTATTTATCAAAGGACTCCTCACCTCAGGAAATCTTATCTGCCATCCGTGAAGTGTACGGGGGTGAAATGTCAATGCGTCCTGCGACTGCCAAAAAGTTAATGCGTGAACTCCAACGCGCTTCGAATTTAGCACCAACGGTGGATCCCTTGACGGTACGTGAAATAGAGGTCCTCAAACTCATCGCCCAGGGGTTGTCTAATCAAGAAATTGCTGAGAAGTTGGTGATCAGTGAACGAACCGTCCGCACACATGTAACCAATATCCTCAGCAAGCTGCGCCTTGCTAACCGCACCCAGGCAGCGTTATATGCATTGCGCGAGGGATTGGCTGATTTGGAAACGTAGCGTAATACGTCATTTGTCGCAGAAGACTTACGTTGCTTGACACAACAAAAGACAGCCCTAAGAGCGGTCTTTTGTTGTAGCTGAAAATCTACTATTTGACCGATGTGTAAATGGGGGGGGAAGCCTATGATGTGGGTAGAAATGACAAACATTTTCAAAGGAAAACCACAATGACCGTGACAAGAAAATCAATTCTCGCTCTGGTCGTGTCAAGTTCCGGCTCCATACAAGATGGTCTATTGGCATTGATGACCACCATTCCTTCGATCAGTGCTGTCCTGGTAGCGGAGGATGTCAACTCAACCTTGAGAATGATTGAATACCATCAGCCGGCGCTGATCATATTGGATATGTCTTTACTCAAAGTGCAAGACGTCATCAAAGAGATCAAAACCCACTGGCCTCATATTCGCCTGATTACCCTTGCTGAAGACATCCTACAGCAAGAAGAGGCCAAAGCATCTGGTTCTGATAGTGTGCTAATAATGGGTTTCCCTGCTCAAAAGCTTGTTGACATCATAGAGAATAGCATCGACTGCCGGGCAGACACTCCTCTGGTTTCTGCAAACGGGGAAGGAGGAGCACATATTGATTGAAAATAATATATCCGCTCAAAAATTCTGACATAAGCAGAATTCGATAACCATCAGCTTCTATCACATAAGGAGATTTCTAAATGTTCAAGTCAACACTAGTAATTCTGTTTCTTGTTGTCGTTATACTGGCCTGTGGTATCCCAATCCCGGATTTCGAATCCCTGTCCGGCTCGGGCAACGTGGTCACACGAGAAGAAGCCATCACCGGTTTCGATAAACTGGACGTCAGCCAGGGCTTCCAGGTGGACGTTCGCCAGGGTGATACTTTCAGCGTGGTCATCCGCGTCGACGACAACCTGATCGAGCGTGTGCGGGTGGCCAAGGAAGGGAACACACTCAAGATCGGGCTGGAGCCCGGCCGCTCCTTCAGCCTACATAACGCCACCTTGGAGGCCGATGTCACCATGCCCGAACTAACCGGGCTGGATCTGGAAAGCGGCAGCCACGCTACCATCAACGGCCTCAGATCAACGAAGGCCTTGGACGCTAAGCTGTCCAGTGGTAGTCATCTACAGGGTGATGTCGATGTCGGTGATGCCGAATTTGACATCTCCGGAGGCAGCCACGTGACCCTGAGCGGCTCCGCCGGGGATCTGGTGATCGATGCCAGTGGGGGTAGCCACGGCAAACTCGCCGACCTGGCGGTGGGCGACGCCAATGTCAAAGCCAACGGCGGCAGCCATGTGACGGTGAATCCCAGCGGCAGTCTGAATGCCGTTGCCAAGGGCGGTTCCCATGTCAGGTATGTTGGCAGCCCTACCCTGGGCACGATAAACGCGGATGTCTCATCCTCCTTCAAACAGGAGTGAGGAATGCGGCTGAGGCCGTCGGGTTGATCTACTCGGAGGGGCCTGCGGTTCCCTGCCTGTAAACGATTGCAGGGAACCGCAGGATTACCCAAGCAAGCTGCACGGGTAGACCATTGCCGGCCCTTGCCCATCCCTAGATCCATACTGATTGATCTCTAACAAAATCAGACCCGAACTCACCAACGATCAATCTTGAAATGAGGGAGAAAGAAAATGAACAAAACAAGACATACGAACCTTGTAACCATATTAATGCTTGCACTATCTGTATTCGCCGTGATCCTGAGCGCCTGTAGTCCGATCCCTCCACCGACCGCAACGCAGGCACCTGAGCCGACGCCGGTTCCACCGACACCCACGCCAATCCAACCGGATTATTGGCCCACCGATGGTTGGCGCAGCTCGACACCTGAGGAGCAGGGGATGGACTCGGAAAAGCTGGCGGCACTTATGGATTATCTCCAGAACCAGAACAGCTTCGACATCCACAGTCTGTTGATAATTCGTAATGGGTATGTCGTTACAGACGTCTACTTTCCCCCTTTTGCTGAAGGTTATTTACACGGCCTCGCATCCGCCACTAAGAGCTTCACGTCGTCTCTCATCGGCATCGCCATTGACAAGGGCTACATCGAAGGTGTGGAGCAGCGCGTCCTGGACTTTTTCCCAGAGCGAACCGTGTCTAACCTGGACGCCAATAAGGAAGCGATGACGCTGGAAGACCTGCTCACCATGAGATCAGGTTTCGAGTGTAATAATGCTGATATCACTTCTCGGATTCTGAAGAGTCCGGATTGGGTCCAGTTCGCGCTGGATTTGCCGATGGGCGCGGAACCAGGCGCCCGCTGGGTATACTGCAATGCCAACGTTCATCTCCTCTCCGCCATCCTCCAAGAAACTACCGGCGTGAACGCCTTGGCGTTCGCCCAGGAACACCTTTTTGAACCACTGAGTGTTTCCGACGCGATCTGGCTGTCTGATCCACAGGGGAATAACATCGGCTCGGCGTATCTAAGACTGACGCCCCACGATATGGCCAGATATGGCTACCTCTTTTTGAAGGAAGGGCTGTGGGATGGTCAGCAGGTGGTTCCTGCGGCGTGGGTCAAGGCAGCAACAAGTGGCGGGAATTACGGCTACCTGTGGTGGCTCAAGCCTTCTGGCTCCTATTCTGCCTGTGGTGCTGGTGGACAGGAGATCTGGGTTCTGCCCGATCAGGACATGGTGGTGGTCATGACCGGCGCCAGCGGTGGGGGTTGCACTGGCGCCTGGGGAGAACGGTTAGTACATAACCACATTATCCCGGCAGCAGAGTCCACAGCCCCGTTGCCCCCCAATCCCAACGGAGTGGCTGCCTTGGAATCCAAGATTCAAGCTGCTGCTGCGACAGTTCAAGTTCAGCCTGAACCCGTTCCGCCTTTACCAGAACTCGCTCAACAAGTGGCTGGGATTTCGTACGTGTTTGATGACAATCCATTTGGTTTCGTATCTTTGGCCTTATCTTATCCAGCACATGGTGAAGCCCTGCTAGAGGTTACTATGATGCAGGTCGGTACAGACCCTGTAGATCCCCAGTTCGAATGGTTGTTGGGATTGGACAACGTCCCCCGGATAGCACCTGGAAGATTTGGCTACCCCACCTTGACCAAGGGGTCGTGGGAAAAAGATAACGTTTTTGTACTCCAAATCGAAGAGATAGGCTACTGGGAATGGCCCAAGATCCGATTAAGCTTGACCTTTGAGGGGGATCAGGTAAGTCTAGAGGCGTGGGCAAACGGCACGCCCGCAGGAACCCTCACCGGTAGAGCAGCAGAGTGAGAAATGGGTATTTCTTTGTGAAGTAGAATCAAGGAGAAACTCTTGAAAGAGCGTAGATACGACATCGATTGGCTGCGGGTTATCGCTATGTTGGCGGTCTTCATCTATCACTGCACCCGCTATTTCGGTACAGAGGGCTGGCACTTGAAAAATGCGGAGCAGAGCGAGTTTGTATTTGTTCTATCCCGAGGTTTGATCTGGCCCTGGGTCATGGAACTCTTTTTTGTGCTTTCTGGCGTCGGCGCCTGGTACTCACTGAGATCCAAGACCGGCGGGCAGTTTCTCTGGGAAAGGGTCAAAAGGCTGCTGATCCCCATGTAAACTGTCGGTCTGTTTATCCTGATTCCGCCTCAAGTCTACTTTGAGGCCGTGACCAATGGAGGATATACTGGCATCTTCTGGGAATGGCTTCCCCTTCAATAATAAGGTTCTGGTCTACGCCAACGAGGCTGTGCTACCCTTCTACCTGCTCCACCAGACCGTCATCTTATGCGTCGGCTGGTTCGTTATCCCCTGGGCATTTGGAATACTACCGAAATTCCTGATCATCGCCGTCGTTTCCTTTGCCCTGATCATGGCAATATACGACGTGCTCATCAGGCGCTTCAATATCGTGCGCTTCTTCTTCGGCATGCGCCAAAAGAAAAAGCCATCTGTAAGTCCCGTCCCGCACCCGGATGGCTCTTCCGCCTGATCCATCAGGGCAATGAGAGTGCATCCCCATACTATATGCAATAGGGAGAACAATTATGACTAAAATCACCGAGCCTACTGTCGATTCGACGAGACATACAAAATCAAGTGCCCAAAAATCAGAGCGCCTTTACTATCTCGATTGGTTGCGCAATATCCTCATATTTGGCGTCTTTCTATATCATGTCTTGAGACCCTTTGATCCGCTGATGCCATGGCACATCAACAACGCAGTTAAAAGCGATGCCATCATGGGCATTCTGCTGACAATCAACCCCTGGGGGATACCGTTGTTCTTCCTGGTTGCAGGTGCTGGCAGCATGTTCGCCCTGCGTCGGAGAAGCAACCGCCAGTTTATTAGTGAGCGAGTGAATCGACTGCTCATCCCCTTCATCGTGGGCTCCATTTTGCTATCGCCGTTTCAAAGATATCTCGAGGCCCTACACAACGGGCGCTTTGAGGGCTCTTTCTTGAGCTTCATCCCTGAATGGCTGGCCGGGCTTATACCAGATTTTTGGTTCACTCCGGGAGTGTTCGGAGATTGGGGGCTTCATCTCTGGTTTCTGGCTTTCTTGTTCCTATTTTCTCTTCTGGCATTACCTGTCTTTAGCTGGTTTAAAAGGGATACCGGGGGTGCCTTTGTTTCCTGGCTGGGGCGTCTGGTTGAGAAACGGGGCGGGATTCTGCTATTTGTCCTTCCATTGGCCCTGGCCAGGGTTCTCGTCCTACCATTCGTTCCTGTAGAAGTACATGGTTGGTTAGATTTCGTCTACTTCTTCCTCTTTTTCGTCGTGGGCTACATCTTTTATGCTGACGATAGATTTGTTTCTGCCGTTCGCCGTGATCGGTGGCTGTTATTTGCCAGCGGTATTGCGGGCTTGGTTGCCTATTTTGCACTATCTGCGGTATACGGCGAAGATGTCGTCATCGGTTGGGGCTTTACCTTCGCCTTTCCAGGGTCCATTATCGCAAATCTCTTTTTCACGCTTATTAGCTGGGGTTGGGCTCTCTTTGTTCTCTACCTGGCCATGACCCGCCTGAACTTCTCCAACAAATTTCTTGTGTACGGAAACGAGACCATCATGCCCTTCTACTTAGTCCACCAGCCGGTGATCATCGTGGTTTCATACTTCGTCGTGCAGTGGAACGTAAGCATTTTGGTAAAGCTACTGATCATTGGGATCAGCTCACTCTTGATAGGACTGGGATTGATTGAGCTGCTCATTAAGCCTTTTGAGCCTATGCGCAGGCTCTTTGGCATGAAACCGAAAAGAGGCGACGAGGTGAAAGCCAAAACGACTGCCGCTTGAAATTGTAGGGCTGCACCGAAAAGCTCACAACCGTAACACCGCTCGAACTGGCAGCGCTGGCCGGGATGCAAGTGATGATGGCGTCACGTGGTCGCCAACTATAATCTTCAATTTCTGTATTAGTCTGGCACATGTTGAACGCTGTCGAACAGGATTAGGACACAGACCTGTCCTGAGCAGGGTCGAAGGATGAACGCGGAAAAAGCAGATTCTTTCCTCTTTGATCGGCGTCATCAGCGTTTGTCCGCGTCCCATTCATCTGCCCAACGTGTGATTGGCCATTACGATATTGTCTTGATACGCCCTGCTGAGATCGCCGGCCACTATGGGTATGCCAATATTCACGAAGTGAAAGAATGGATCGATCCCTCGTCAAAAGACAAAAAGTGGTCGATGGCGGCGCCGTTAGCGCTTACTTCGGGCTCATCGGCATGATCACGTGTGTATACTCGTCTTCACCTGTACCGACAGGGCGAAAAACGCCGGGGCGGGTTGCCGATACAGCCTCAAAAATCACATCCGGGGTATCGATCACAGAGAGGACATCGATCATGAACTTGGCGTTGAAGGCCGCCTCCATAGCATCCCCTTCGATAACGGCTTCGATAACAGCCTCATTGTCGCCAAGTTCGGCGCTTGTTGCAGTCAACACGATCTTCCCCGGATCACCCGGCGTGATATTCAGGCGTACGATGTTTGCCGAATCTCGTGCGAAGAGATAGGTCACCTTCATTGCCTTGAGGAATTCTGCAGTGTTGACAACAGCCCTTGTGTTATATGAGTTCGGTACGATCTTGTTATAGTCAGGGAAGTTAGCTTCGATCAGTTGGCTAACGAGATCGACGCCTGGCATGTGGAACATAACCTGGTTGCGCGCTTCCGTAACGTTTACATCGATGCCGTCCTCCTCACCCAGTTCCACGGCGCCAATGATGCGTGAAAGCTCAGTCAGCGCCCTCGCAGGAATGATAACCCCTACAGACATGGGCGCAGGTTCCTCTAATAAGGTCGAACGCACTGCCAGTCTGAAGCCGTCGGTCGCTACCAGCGTGAGGCGATCACCATCAAAGCGTGTATAGACACCGGTCAACGTGGGGCGACTTTCGTCAGTGGCCGCAGCAAACGCTACCTGCTCGATCATGCGTCGCAGCTTGGCTGGGGGCACCTCGGCGGTCGGCATTCCAGTATCACGGCGGTGCGTAGGGATGATGGGAAATTCGGAGGCATCGATGCCCTTGATATTTGCCTCGAAACGCGTACAATGGAGGTGGAGCGTCTGTGTACGCACCTGTAATTCCATATCAATGCGATCTGTGGGCAGTGAGTTTATAAAATCACTCAGTAAACGCGCCGGCACCGTCGTTTGCCCCTCCTCCTCGATCATCGCCCCTATCCAGCAATTGATACCGATCTCCATGTTCATGGCCGATAGTTTTAGCTGAGAATTGTCGGTCTCGATCAGAATATTGCTCAATACAGGCAATGTACTGCGCGTGGCCACTGCACGCCCAACAATCGATAATCCTTTCGCCATATTTTCTTGCAAGACGGAAACACGCACTGCGCTACCTCCGTGTGTTTTCAAAGTTAGATGCTATGAGGACTTGAACCGCACGAATTGAATCAAAGCAGTATACCAAACACCGACCCGTTTTGTGAAAACACATTATGGGAAGCGAGAACGAGAGAATGGCCAACGCCTACACTCAATAGGGCTGTCCAGTCAGAAAACTATAGGCACGAATGAGATCTCTGAAAGACCTTCCTTAAATAAAATGTTATCGTAATCTAATCAAACCTTAAAACAAATGGGCGTTTGATAATATTGTAAGTAAAGTCTGTATTTTGCTATTTAGTACCCTTGCACTCGGCTGCCACTAGCCCTAGTAGATCGGCTACTGCACCTTTTTTCGCGCGGCCTTTGTACCTAACCATAAATTGCCCGTATGCTAGCAGTTCTATGGAGTATGGTCGTTGCGTCACCCTCTTCAGTCTGCTATTATCTTGTTCAGCAGGCTGGACAGGGTGATCGTAGATTCAACCCCAAGAGTCGCAAGCCACAGATGGTGATTCGCTTGATTCCCCCCGATTCTACGGTAGTCGCTGGGCCAGTCAACAATATGTATAGTAAATTACTGTGTTCCCCAGCGTGTATGTCTGCGCGGTATTCTCAGACAGAACGCGCCATTGGGTAGAGTTTGCTATACGCTATCTCATTCACCCTACTCCAATTCATCCCCCACCCCCCACAAATTTATCCCCCAAACCGCCGATTCCCCCTTCTCACCTTGCCCACACTCATCACACAGCGAGGACCAACCACCGTGGAACTTCGCATGGACCCTGAGAACATCTGGCAAGCGACGCTTGGCGAGTTACAGCTCTCATTACAACGTCCTGTCTATGACAATTGGCTGCGAGACACCTATGTCATCGCCTTCGAAGATGGCTGCTTTCTTATAGCAGTGAAATCTGCGTTTGCCCAAGAATGGTTGGAAAAACGCATGAAAGGGATGATCAAGCGACGGCTGCAGCGGTTAAGCAACCGTTCTGTAGATATTCGTTTCGTAGTGCGTCCGGACACTGTGCCAACTTCAGAATCGCACACCACCAACCCTCCGTTGCTGCAACCACGTCAGGACAACGGCCGTTTTCAGCGCCCCGCTCCAAGCTCCGCTTCTGCCCTAAGAGCCGAAATGACCTTTGCCTCCTTTATCGAAGGCGAAGGGAATCGCTTCGCGCATGCCGCCGCCCAGGCAGTAGTTCAAGACCCGGGCAATCGTTATAACCCACTCTTTCTGTACGGGGGTGTGGGTCTCGGAAAAACGCATTTGCTTCATGCCATCGGCAATGCCTGCACCGAGAATGATTTTTCAGTACTGTATGTCACATCTGAGACGTTCACAAACGACTTGATTGAAGCCATACGCAACAAGTCGAATGTCACCTTTAGACAGACCTATCGAGAAACCGACGTTCTCCTCGTCGATGACATTCAATTCTTTCAGGGGAAAGACAGCACTCAAAGTGAATTTTTCCATACCTTCAATAGTTTGTACGCTACCAACAAGCAGGTCGTGCTCGCCAGTGATCGCTCCCCGCATTTACTAACCGGACTTGCCGATCGTCTGCGTTCGCGTTTTGGTGGAGGCTTGACCGCTGATCTTCAGGCGCCTGATTTAGAGCATCGTATCGCCATTCTGCGCGCCAAGGCTTACGAGAGTGGGCAGGTTATCCCTGATGAAGTGATCCGATATATTGCTGAAGAATACAACAGCAATGTACGTGACCTGCAAGGGGCGATGAATCGGGTTTCAGTCTACGCCAACCACCATTACAGGCCGTTGGATGTTACTGTCGCACGCGAAGTGCTTGGCGATCGCAGTATCCCCCTGGATAACAACCCAGATGCCATTATCGAGGCGGTTGCTACCGAGTTTCAGGTCACAATCGCAGAGTTGAAAGGCCCCCGCCGTACCCGCCGTATTGTCAGACCTCGACAAATCGCTATGTTTCTACTGCGCGAGATCTCCCAACTATCATTTCCACAGATCGGAGAGAGTTTCGGCGGCCGAGATCACACCACTGCAATTCATGGTATCCAAAAGATCGAAATCTTGATTCAGACAGATTCGGAATTGCGAATACGGCTCGAGAAAGTACGTATCCGCTTACAGCGATAGCTATTTTGGACGGCTTAGGACTGAGAATTTAATAACTTGCGAAACTCCTGGATAATCAAACAGGGACAGGCAATCACCTGCCCCTGTTTGAGATATGATCTGTGGAAAACTAAGATAAATCTGTGGAAAACTTGATTTATCTGGGGAAAACTTGGCGTTACAAAGTATATTTTGGTGTGCGATGTGAATAAATTATTCTGTTTCTTCGTTCTGATAATAGGTCATATGTTGTAAGCGCGCGACCGGATCTATGTACTGGACGCGCACGCCAATAGGCACCGTCAACGTTACCGGCGCATAGTTTAGAATTGAGGTCACACCGCATTCGATCAGCTTGGCAGCCACATCGCGGGCCGCAACCGTCGGTACGGCAATGACAGCCATCTTGATTTCATTATCCTCGATAAACTGATCCATATCAGCGACATCATAGATCGGCTGTTCACCCATTTTTGTGCCAACCTTGTCAGGATCGTTATCAAAAATGGCCATGATCTCAAAACCACTGCTGGCAAAACGATGATAGTTGGCAAGAGCATGACCAAGGTCACCAGCCCCAACCATTATCATCTTCCATATTCGGTCTACATTGAGGATTTCCTTCAGTTGATCGCGAAGAAAAACCACGTTATAACCTGTTCCCTGTTTGCCGAATTCGCCAAAATGCGACAGATCTTTTCGGATTTGCGCAGAGCTGATTCCCAAACGGTCACCCAGCTCCTGCGAAGAAGTGATCTGCCGACCTTCGGCAATAAGATAGTTGAGAACACGCAAATAGATCGGCAAACGACCCACGACAATATCTGGCACAATTTTCTTCCGCATTTGACTCCTCTCCTAAAAACAGATGAGTATTCCAGTAATCAGGCGCACAATGTAATATCTACGCCAACTATTTGTGCACATTTTGTGAAATATGACATAGTCTATTGTAGCACAATCATCATACAACATCAACTCAGAACTACACACTGAACAGCGTTAGTGCAAATACGGGACAGAAACACTCCATGCAGTATCCGCCAGCCTCTGTAATATCAATCTGATCTTGGCAATGTCCAGATTGGCGCTGTATTCGTCTTCACATTAGCTCACTAAGATGATACGATCTGGCCAGATAGCAGCCTAACAGATTAACATTCAACCGCAACGTGCTCCCGGAAGTAAACCATGACAATCACCTCGTCTGAGATACAGCCAGCAAACGTCTTCGTTACATTCGTGGATATGATAGCGGCCCCAGGGCGAGCCTTGCAGCGGATCAGTGTTTACAGCCGGCGCAGTTGGTGGCTGCCTGCCCTGTTGGCATTTGGCGGCGCCGTGCTCAACCTGGCGGTGACACTGGAACAGAGAACTGAGGAAGCAGGACGACAGATAGAGATTCAATTAAGCAGCATGACGCCTGAACAGATAGAGGCTGCGCGCCCCACGATGGATCGCTTCACCGAACCCGGCACGATCTTGATAATGGGCGTAGTGACCATCGCTCTAGGGCTCGTGGTCGCCTGGCTCATAAGCGTGATGATAGTATATCTGGGGGCAAGTGTCTCTGGCAGCACGCCCAAACTGAATGCCCTGTGGCCTGCCGTTGTCTGGACCTGGCTACCGTTGGCGTTTCGCGAACTATTGCAAGCTGTGTGGGGGGGCGTCAACGGCACAATTGTTCGCTACCCCGGCTTGAGTTATCTGCTTGCCACGGGCGATACAGCCGCCGACCAGCTTGCCCCTTTGTACCTGGCGGCAAGCCAGATTGATTTGTTTGCACTCTGGCACATTGTCCTGATTTTTGTGCTATTGCGAAGTGTGACGAAACTAGGGATGGGAAGTTCACTCATTATCACGATCCTGTATAGCGCCATCAATATCGGGCTGCGCCTGATACCCGCCCTCCTTGGCAGTGCCTTCACACCATCTTAAATCAATATCAGAGCACCCTTTAAGGAAAAACAACAATGCGTCGACTCGTGTTAGCAATTTTGGTTCTCGCGGTTGTCTTTGGTGGATCCTGGATAGCTTTTCAAGCAACCGCCCAGGAAAAAGAACCCCCTCCGCCCGACTATGAGGTCTACGTGGTTTCGGCCGGTGATCTGGCTGCAACTGTATCTGCCACGGGCTCTATCGAACCCACAGAAGCTGTGAATCTCACCTTCCGTGGCGTGGGTCCTGTTGACGGTGTTTTCGTCGAGGTCGGCGATCCGGTTCTTATCGGACAGGTGCTGGCCCGATTGGATACGGCTGATCTACAACTAGCGCTTGAGCAAGCGCAGATCGGCAAACGGCTGGCAGAAGCGAACCTGACTAAAGCGAAAATCACCTCTGAGGCCATCGACATCGCCGCTGCAGAAGCTGCTGTCGAAGCGGCGATAGCCAGTGCAGATGCAGCACGTGCTGCATACCAGGATCTTCTGCGCGGGCCGACCGCAGCAGAAAGACGGGCAACGCAAGCCAATGAGAAGCGAGCGAGGGTACTGCTCGATTCCGCCCAACGTGCCTATGATGATGTCTCTCATTTGTCAAACGTGGGCATGTTGCCCCAGGCATTACAGTTAGAGCAGGCGACCATTGATTATGAAGTTGCTAAAGCCAATGTGGAGACAACGTTGGCAGCGGCAACAGCCGCACAAAAAGCCAATGCTCTGGCGCAGATCGCCTCGGCTGAAAGCGCTATTGTCCAGGCAGAAGCAGCCCTTGACCGTCTGAAAAGAGGGCCAAGCGCTGAAGACCTCGTAATCCTTCAGATTCAAGTCGATCAAGCGGGCATCGCCATCAAACAAGCTGAGCTAGCCATGGAAAACGCTGTCCTTGTCGCCCCAATCGATAGCGTTGTCGGCGCCGTCAATATTCGGGAAAACGAGACGCCCAACCCAGCGCTCTCAGCCATCGTTTTGACCGATGACGAAGGTTTTAATATCAAATTGAATGTCGACGAGATCGACATTGGCCAACTGGCTGTGGGCCAAGAAGCCATTATTTCAATCGATGCCATAGAAAATGCCGAACTCACGGGTGTTATCAGCCGCATCGCCCCTGTATCCGGTAGTGGTGGCACTGGCTCCGGCGGGGGCATTGTCACTTATGGCGTTACCGTCGATATCGATCCCTCCGATATCCCTTTGCGGGCGGGTTTGACGGCGGCAGTGGTGATCACCACAGAACAAGCCCTGGGTGTCGTACTTCTCCCCAACCGGGTGATGCGGCTCGACCGCCAGACGGGACAGGCCTATGTAGAGAAGCTGGTCGATGGTATCCCTACACGAACCAATCTCGAAATGGGACTGCGCAACGAACTTTTCAGCGAAGTCCTTTCAGGAGTTCAGACCGGCGACGAATTGGCTGTGCGCAGAACCAGCACGGGCGAACTTCTGCAACAGCAGATGTTTGGAGGCTAGAGCACATGGCCGAGGCGCCAGCACTCATCGAAATCGAGGATGTCACAAAAGTCTATGAAATGGGCGAGATGGAAGTACGGGCGTTACGAGGTGTCAGTCTGCATATATCGCCGGGCGAGTTGATGTCTATCATGGGGCCTTCCGGATCCGGTAAGTCTACGCTGATGAATATTCTGGGCGCGTTGGATATCCCTACTGCCGGCCTGTACATATTGGATGGAGAAGACGTGGGACGCATGAGCGACGACCAACTGGCAGACATTCGTAACCGCAAGATCGGTTTTGTCTTTCAGAGTTTCAATCTGCTGCCACGGACATCGGCGCTGGCAAATGTGGAATTGCCCCTTGTTTACGGTGGAGTGAGCAATCGTCGAGAACTGGCCAAACAGGCTTTGGAACTTGTCGGACTTGGGGATCGACTTCACCACAACCCCAACGAATTATCAGGCGGCCAGCAGCAACGTGTGGCCATTGCCCGAGCTTTGGTCAATAATCCCAGCATCATTTTGGCCGATGAACCCACCGGAAATCTCGATTCCAAATCTGGCGCCGAGATCATGCGCATCTTTCAGGCGTTGAATGACGAACAGGGCATGACTATCATCTTCGTCACACATGAACCGGATATCGCCGAGCACACGCGTCGCATTGTGCGCCTGCAAGATGGGCGGATCATCAGCGACAGTCGCGTGAAAAACCCTCGTTCTGCCGGCAAACAGGCATATACCCGCCGAACCAGGGACTTGCTTACCGGTGAGAATCAGCATGTAAGCGACGATCCTGGTGAGGCTGAAATGGTGAATGCCGAACTCGAATCAAGCCATGAGGCTGATAGCGGACACGATGTAACGACGGCCATCGAGGAGGCACAGACATGAGTGTTGTCGAATCCATTCGCATTGCCCTCCGTGCGCTGGCGGCCAATAAAATGCGCTCGATTCTCACCATGCTTGGCATCATTATCGGCGTTGGCGCTGTGATCGCTCTGATGAGTGTGGGACAGGGGGTGCAACAGATGGTAACCGAAGAGTTACAGAGCGCCGGTTCCAATCTACTTATCATTGTGCCAGGTAACCTAAGCGACCAACAGTTGAGCAATTCCAGGCAACGGCCCAGCCAACCACTTACCAATGGCGATTGGCGGGCGATCAATGATCCGTTGCAGGTTCCTGACGTTGTGGCGGCAGTGCCGGAGATCGACAGTTCGGCTGATGTAGCAAGAGGCAAGAACACATTGCAAATCTCCGTAACAGGGACCAACGAGGCTTTTCCTGCCGTACGCAACTACGCGGTCGTACAGGGGAGCTTCATTTCGGGAGAGGATGTGTTGGGTGAAGCGCGCGTTGTAGCACTGGGCAGCCGTGTGGCCGAGAAGTTATTTAGCGCAGATGAATACCCTGTTGGCCAATCCATACGCATCAATGGTCTTCCTTTTCGTGTAGTGGGTGTGATGGAAGAAAAGGGGGGTGGGGGATTTGGCAGCTTTGACAACCTGATATTTGTGCCGGTCACAACCGCGCAACAGCGTCTATTCCCTTACATGCGTAGCTCCCGTGGCGAACCAACGCTATCGCTCATTATGGCAAAGGTCACTAGTGAAGAGCAATTGGATACAGCTGTCGCCGATATCGAAGATCTACTGCGGCGGCGGCACAATATCACATTCTTGAACGAGGATGACTTCAGCGTGATCAACCAGGCCGATATCCTTGATATTTTTGGCAGTATCATAGGCGTGCTGAACACATTTCTGGGGGGGATCGCCGCCATCAGCTTGGTGGTCGGTGGCATCGGCATCATGAACATCATGCTGGTATCTGTTACTGAGCGCACCCGCGAAATCGGCCTGCGCAAAGCGGTCGGGGCCAAACGCCGGCATATCCTCACCCAATTTTTAGTCGAGGCCGTCGTGCTCAGTTTGATCGGTGGGATATTTGGCATGATTCTGGGATTTGTTGGTGCTATCGGTTTGGCCAGCCTTTCAGAGGATCTTTCTGCCGTCGTCACCAGTGATGCCATCCTCCTGGCCGTCGGTGTCAGCACGATTGTAGGCGTTGTTTTCGGGATCTATCCTGCCCTACGGGCATCTCAGTTGCATCCTATCGATGCCTTGCGATATGAGTGAACCATGCAAACATCAGTAACTGCTAGAGGTCGCATTTATTTTCTGCCGAATCGCTCAATTGGCGCCGCCTGCATACTGTGCCTGATAGCGCTGCTCGCTCTCACCCTGACAGCTTGTAACTCTGCAGAGGACTCCCCCCAACCGCAAGCTGCACCCTTCGCCACGCCAGAGACACTCCCCACCTTGCCAGTCCGCAACACCAGGCAAGCTGTACAACGGGTTCAAGCGTCCGAGCTTACGGCCACACCCACCCGTGCGGCGACCAGGTCCGCTGAATCTACCACGCAGGGGGCGCGAGCTACTGCGGTTTCAGGACGACTGCCCAGTGGTTATGTCCAGGCCTCCAGCGCGCCTCTGCTCGATGCGCCGGGTGGCGCTATACAAAGGAGCTTACCCGCAGGCACGCGTGTGGGTATTTTAGATCGCGAGGGTGGGTGGCTACACGTTCGATTTTTGGCCGACCAAGATGAGGAGCCAACGACCGGCTGGATGCAATTGTCTCAGCTTGTCGTTTTTGGTGATCTAGACAAGCTTTCTGCAGACACTGCCCCAACACCCATCGAGGTAACGCCTACACCTGGCTCGACCGAATTGATTGAGTCGGAATCGACGATCACCGCCTTGGTTCTGCCCAGGCGCTTGAACCTACGCGCAGGTCCTGGCACTGACACACGTGTCATCGGATCGTTGAGTAGTGGTGAAGAGGTCTATCTGTTGGGACGGACGGAGAACAGCACCTGGTTGGAAATAGCGACAGGTCAGAGCGAGCAGGGTTGGGTGGCTGCCCGTTACCTCGAAACCAGCGCAGATATCGAATCATTGCCTATCACCGGAGTTGCATCGACCATCGTTCCTGCCGCGCAATCCGCCAGTGCAGAGGGCAAAATCGTCTTCCAAACGCGCAATGGCGGCGACATTTACATCATCGGCGCCAACGGTACGGGCCTGCGCCGATTGACGCGCGGGTTCGACCCGGCACTCAGCCCCGACGGAAAGCAGGTCGCCTTCACGCGCTGGGACGAACCCCGTGGGTTGTGGCTCATCGATGCCGACGGTACGGGGGAACGCCATCTCCATACCGCCAACAAACCTCGCTCCCCCACCTGGACACCTGACGGCTCCGCCATTGTCTTCGAACGATCTACTGGAACTATTAATTGCATCTCGACGCCATTCGGATGTCGAAGTCGGGAGGAACTGCGCGATTCGTTTGGTGGTCAGGACTGTATCGACACACCCTTTGGCCGTTTCTGTATCTCAGATTTCCCAGCTGTGACACGTAGTTTGGGCGGACTACTGCGTTACAATCTCGGCGATGGCAGCGTTAGGGATCTGCCGACCGGAAACGATGCCAGTTCGCCCTCTCATGATCCTTCCAGTGATCGAGTGGTGTTTTTAGAGCGCGAGGGGCTGGCATTTACTCGCAGTTCAGGCAATGAACCCCCCCAACCATTGGTCAAACTCAGCACCCTAGGGCCGGCTATCTATAGTCCCGACGGGCAGTTTCTCTACACTACGCGCCGATCGGGGGATCACTGGGACATCTGGCGGCATAACGCCGATGGCAGTGGTGAATTCGCGCTCACCGCTCCCCCAGGCATCCGCGATGCGCCGGTGCACAGTGTAGCCCCCACACTCAGCCCTGATGGCAAAACCATCCTCTTTTCGACCAATAGGCGTGGTTCGTGGGAACTCTGGCAGATGAATACAGATGGCAGCCGCGCCCGGCCCTTCGCCCCTGCGGCATTATCTGGCATCGAAATCAAATACGATTTCGCCAACGAACGCATGGCGGATTGGGGCAGATAACCAATCGGGTTGCCGGCGCTTTGCAAACGGGATTAACGGCGCCGTAATCGCTGCACAATCCAGCCGAGGAAAGCGACGAGTGCGTATACCAGTCCCAATGCCACGATGGCGAATTTCGGCGCCGCACACCAAAATGCGATCTGAGGCCAAGGATCTGCTGCACCTCGAACCAGCATGTGCCAAAGGGCAGCATTTTCAATAGCATCGAGAATCGCAGCAAGCCCTAAAAGCCATGCCAAGACAACGCCTGCCAGCCCTACCAGATTCCATCGTTGACCTAACACTGTGGCGCCCCAGAGGCAGGCCAAAGCAATAGTTAGAGCATAAGCCAACATAAAAAGGTAATCGAGTCCCAGGTTGAACCCGGCGTGAATGCGCGCTTCCCCATCCCAACTTGTGAGGATGGCTGCGGCTGTTGCGACATCACCTGCGAGTTCATAGGAGACGATCCCTAAGGGTGCAGCATCAGTTTGTAAGGGCGTGCCAGATGCTTGCAGCACTACCATCACTGCAAGGGTCAGAGATAAAAGCAGCCAGAATAACCGGCGTTGTTGGCGAGCTGTTAAGTTCATCACGGTGATCTTACAGTTCAATATCCCCTTCCGGTAGTTCGACATCAATCACCTTGCCGTGGAAGTCGATCAAGATCTTGAATCCCATAGAGCGTAACATATCTCGTGCCTGGGGTGGGATCTGTTGACCTACGGCCTCATCCATTTGATTGATCGAATACTCAACCGCGGTTTTACTGAAGATGTCATCCTTGCCCATCATATCCAAAATGCCGCGCACGGCGACATCACGATGGGCTTCGACCTGCTCCTTGAAGAACTTAAGGACCTGGCGATCCACCTCTTCGGCATCGATATGGCGGCGGAAATCGCCATCATCGATCACGTAGCAGGCATCACTACCCACCCACGCTACTTCTAGCGTCTCCCCTTTTTCATCGACAACCAGACCGGCGAACATCGCGATATTTGACATGTGTACTTTATGACCTCCGGGATTGCGACAGGGTGTCGTGAGACACCTACAGTCTCGACAAGTCACCCTGTCTGTCATTACAGGATTTTAGCATCGAAGCGATCTCTATGATGCGTGAGTTGGGGATTGCCCTTCACGAGTAGAGGATGAGCTTCGTACAAAGATGACTGGCAGTGACTCAATATGAAAGTTAGGTGAACGAAATCTACTTTCAGTAGGGTACCAGAAAGAGATATTGTTTTTCAAAACAGGCTTTGCGCATCGTATCGACTCTGCCTTAACGAACACTGGACAAAAAGTTCCTAGTTCTAAAATTTTCTGTGGTTTTTGTGTTCGAGAAGAGAAGTGAGGCAAAGTTGACTGAAAAAGGAGCGCCAGCCACCAGTCAAAATGCCTCAACGAAAGTATAGCAAAGACCAAAGCAAAGTAGCCAAAGCGAATCCTCGTGTGATTCTGCCGATTACATATCCTGAATACCAGAAAACATCATCAGACCCGAATCGATTTCGGCTATGGTTAGATGAGATGATCGATAGACATCCAGAGCTGTTCCCCCGAGTGATTGAGGAGGGATACACATTACACGACATTCTACCAGCGTCGGTAAAACTGGCAGATGTACACTTTCGGCGTATCAAGCTGAAGGGAGGAGAAAAAGGAGTAGTGACGATTTGTTCGAGTGATGTGATGCCGTACATGGCCGGTTACACGGACGAAGTGGAGA
>JAAENG010000313.1 GCA_024224665.1 Chloroflexota bacterium
CTCAATTTAGGTGCGAGATTGCGATCAGTTCCCCACTGAGGGTGAACAATTGCCCTTTTTTAGGGACAGGGACACTCCAGAAGGTTCATATTTGGAATTGCTGCGGCTGAAGCGACCTGCCGACTTTTGCGGAACTGCGAAATTTCTGTTCTTCCGCCAAATCTTGCCTACCCCAGATGGCATGGATGTGATGTTGCACAATATGGCCTTCGCGGGCTGGGTCGGGCTACTTGTCACGGCTTTGAACCTGATACCGGCGGGTCAACTGGATGGAGGGCATGCAGCCTTTACCTTATTTGGCGAGCGTATCCGCCCACTGACGTACATCCTCATCGCCGTTTTCCTACTTCTGGCCATTCAGCATCCGAGTTGGCTGATTTGGGCGGGGTTGTTGTTCGCATTTGGCCGCACCTACGCTGTGCCTATGGATGATCTGACGCCGCTGGATGGGAAGCACAAAGCGCTGGCAGTCTTTATGTTGGTGCTGGGCGCTCTACTGTTTGTTCCCAATCCCTTGATCATCGTCAATCCGTAATTTGTAAACCGGGTACCTGTAGACCGGTAGACCAGGATCTGCTGTCAAAGCGAATATAGAAGCGCTATCTGCCAGATTCCCCGGTATTCAGGTTTCCTGTGGTCATCTTGACGTGAACCCTCGTTGCCACCCAAGACAAGACCGGGCGTCATGTTTCACCCGGTCCTATCGTCTCACAACAGACTACCGCTATTTACTCTGAATACCGCCTCGCGTCAATTTAGCAGGATCCAACAGGTCATCCAGCTCTTGCGGTGTCAGGTCAGTCATCTCTGCCGCCACCTCTTTCAGAGCACGGCTCTGGGCGTAGGCTGTCTTGGCAACTTTTGCCCCTAGTTCATAGCCGATGACCGGGTTCAGTGCCGTTACCAGGATGGGGTTCTTTTCGACCAACCCGGCAATTCGATCTCGATTGACCGAGAATCCGGCGATAGCTTTATCGGCCAGCACCCGGGCGCTATTGCCTAGGATATGCTCGGACTGCAGGACATTGAAAGCGATCACGGGAAGCATGACATTGAGTTGGAAGTTGCCCGACATGCCACCGATGGTTATGCTCATATCATTGCCGATGACTTGCGCGCAAACCATGGTAACGGCTTCAGGAATGACGGGGTTGATCTTGCCGGGCATGATGCTTGAGCCAGGTTGCAGGGCCGGGAGTGATATCTCACTGATACCGGCGATGGGGCCTGAATTCATCCAACGTAGATCGTTGGCGATCTTCATCATGGCAGCGGCGACGGTTTTTAGTTGGCCACTTAGCTCGACAATGGCATCAGGGGCGGAGAGCGATTCAAAATAGCTGTCATTGCTGGCAAAGGCATGGTCTGTGCGTTCCGCCAAGATCGCTGCCACCCTGGCGCCAAACTCAGGGTGTGCGTTGATGCCGGTGCCGACCGCAGTACCACCCAAGCCCAAATGTCGAACCCGATCCAAAGCATTACTCACACCATCCATCCCTTTCCCGATCTGTGTGGCCCAGCCACCGATTTCCTGGCTCATACGCACGGGCATCGCGTCCATGAGATGTGTGCGCCCGGTGGTCACCACGTCGTCCACATCTGCTGCTTTCTCGATCAGCGTTTCATACAGATGCTGCAGACCGGGGAGCACAACCTCCTGTGCTTCCAGGTAAGCGGCCACATTGATAGCGGTGGGAATGACATCGTTGGATGATTGGCCCATGTTGACGTGATCATTGGGGTGCACCTTGCCGCCAAGAGACTTTGTTGCCAATGTGGCGATGACTTCATTGGCATTCATATTGGTACTGGTGCCTGATCCTGTCTGAAAGATGTCGATTGGGAAGTGGTCGTTATAGTCACCCGCAACGACGGCATTAGCAGCCCCCTGAATCGCCTGTGACATCGCCTCGTCCATGAGATTTAGATCAAGGTTGGCCTGTGCACATGCAGCTTTGACCAAACCTAACGCTCGAATAAAACTACGGGGAAAGGTCAGACCACTGATGGGGAAGTTTTCTACAGCGCGTTGGGTTTGAGCGCCATAAAGTGCAGCGACAGGCACGTGAACCTCACCCATAGAATCCTTCTCAACGCGGAATTCGCTCATTTGATTTGCTCCTTCTTGTAAGTGTTTAATCGCAGTTCCGCAAAAGTCGGCAGGTCGCTTCAGCCGCAGCAATTCCAAATATGAACCTTCTGGAGTGTCCCTGTCCCTAAAAAAGGGCAATTGTTCACCCTCAGTGGGGAACTGATCGCAATCTCGCACCTAAATTGA
>JAAENG010000314.1 GCA_024224665.1 Chloroflexota bacterium
ACGTCCCAAACCCCAAGTTAATTCGGTATAAAAGTGCTCGTTTTGTCAACCATGGGGTTTCAAGCTGTTTTGCCCAGCGAAGTCGGTGTTTCTTGCATCGCAGTTCTGTAAGCTGGCTCCACTTTTGTCAAAAGTCCAATCACACATTACCCTCATGTCTTATCCTTTAACCCTTGGCGCACTTGCTTTCTTTCTTGCTGTCATTTGGGGCGCCCCTCTCATCCGCCTGCTCCGAAGCAAGCAGATGGGCAAACGAATTCGCATCGAAGGTCCAACAGCACATCAAGCCAAGGCGGGCACCCCCACGATGGGAGGCATTCTCATCATTCTGACAGTTGTCTTGATCACGGTTGGTCTCAATATCGCCAATTTATTGGGACTCAATCTAATCGGCGAATCAGTGCTCGTTCCGGTCTTGGCTATGACCTTTTTTGGAATACTCGGATTCACTGATGATTTGGCAGGCATTCGCCGGCGACGAGGCGACGCCCAAGGCATGTTGGCACGTTCGAAGTTTCCGATTCAATTGTTGTTGGCTACCATCCTGGCAGTGATCATGTATTGGCGACTCGACATTCACAGTATCGCTATCCCCACCATACCTGAACGCATCGACATCGATGGCTGGTGGCTACCCATCGCCATATTTATCATTGTAGGAGGCGCTAATTCGGTCAATTTGACCGATGGTTTGGATGGACTGGCAGGTTCGATCGCCGCTGTCTGTTTCGCCGCTTACGGCATCATAGCCTATTTCCAGGGCCAGGTATGGCTGGCGGCTTTCTGTTTTACGACTGTGGGCGCGACCTTTGCTTTTCTGTGGTTCAATGCCTACCCAGCCGAGTTATTCATGGGAGACACCGGCTCGCTAGCACTGGGCGCGACCCTCAGTGTGATCGCCCTGATGACCGGCCAATGGTTGCTTCTGCCGATCATCGCCTTTCCTTTTATTGCTGAAGCTCTCTCCGTCATCATCCAGGTTTCATCGGCCAAGTTGAGCCGTCGCTTTCTAGGTCGTGATATCCGACCCCTGAAGATGAGTCCATTGCACCATCACTTCGAGCTTTCAGGTTGGTCTGAGACCCATGTCACACAACGTTTTTTCATCATCGGAATCCTTTCTGGCATGCTCGGTATTGCTCTGGCTTTATTGTAAAGGCTCACTTTCCTACAACGCACGCGTACGACCTGCAACAGAAAAGTTGCAATACGTAAATGTCGAACAATCCTTTTGCCGGACAAAACATATTGATTGTTGGACTCGCACGCGAAGGCGCAGTTGCAGCCAGATGGTTGGCCGAACGTGGAGCAAACGTTCTTGTCAGCGACTTACGATCTTGCGAGCAATTGACTCAATCGCTCGCAAACCTGGCACCACTGGGTGTGCAATCCCGCCTGGGACCGCAAACCCTCGATCTGTTGGCCGACATCGACGCTATCATCGTCAGCCCTGGCGTACCCCAGGATATCCCACTTCTCATCTCTGCAAGGGAGCGGAACCTACCACTCAGCAGCGAACCCAGGCTTTTTGCCCAACACTGCCCGGCGCCCATCATTGGTGTGACCGGTTCCAGTGGTAAGACCACGACGACAACGCTCACCGCCCGTATGGTCGAGGCATCCGCTTTCAGAACCTGGCTCGGTGGCAACATCGGCACTCCACTCCTCAGTCATCTGCACGAGATCAGTTCTGAAGACCGGGTGGCAATGGAGCTTTCCAGTTTTCAGTTACTATACTGGTCTGAACAGTCAACCTCTGTTCCGGGCAACTTCCCCTGGCAACACGGTCAGGGCATCAGTCCCCACATCGCAGCGATCCTAAATATCACACCGAATCATCTGGACCGACATCCTTCTATGTCTCATTATACAGCCGCCAAGACCGCAATCGTAGCGTATCAGACAGCAGCGGACGTTGCCGTGCTCAGCCATGACGACCCGGCCACAGCTGCCTGGGCTGAGACCGGCCGTGTGAGTATAGCGGTAGGGTCGGGACAGGAGAAGTGTGAGTTCAGACTGAATGGCCGGATTCAGACCTTTGGCTTGAGTGGAGAACCGGCAAATGAAGGCGCCTGGATAGAAGGCCAGCACATCTGGCTCAGCCAGCAGGGTATCACCCAACCGATCTTACCTATCTCGGAGATTCGATTACGTGGCCGGCATAATTGGCTGAATATCCTGGCAGCCTGCTGTCTGGCAACAGCCGCACACGCTGATGCCGGAGCCTTGGCAGAGGTAATCCGAGATTTTTCTGGTATCGAACATCGCCTTGAGGTCGTCCGCCAGCACGAAGGCGTTATGTGGATCAATGACAGTATTGCCACTTCGCCCGAACGAGCAATCGCCGCCCTCAACAGTTTTGAAGAGCCTCTTATCCTGTTGGCCGGTGGCAGAGACAAGCATTTGCCTTGGGATGGTTGGGCAAACAAGGTTTATCAACGGGCCCGATCTGTCATCACCTTTGGTGAGGCTGCAACAGTGATCGAACAGGCACTCCATCCCATCCCCCGCCATGCTTATCTTAAAGAAATCTATTCAAGTGAAGACCTCCAACACGCGGTCGAACTTGCCGCTACTCTTGCACGACCTGGCGATGTCGTTTTGTTGTCGCCTGGCGACACCAGTTACGATGCCTACGGCGATTTTGCCGCCCGCGGCCAACATTACCGAGATCTTGTCAAACAACTGACTTAGTGCTACACCCTCCCCCAACTCAGTCGGAATCTGAACCATGAGACGCACCAACAAAGCCATCCAACCCGAATTCGATTACGTGATGTTGATTCTTATCGCCGTGCTCATCGGGTTTGGCCTGGTCATGCTTTTCAGCTCATCTTACGCCTTTGCTCATGCATACCGCAAAGACGCGCTCTACTATTTCACCCGACAGTTGCGCTGGACGCTGATCGGCATCGCCAGCCTGTTGATCATGCTCAACATCAATTACCGTGTTTGGCGTAAATGGGCAATTCCTATCATGGGTATAACTATGCTTGCCCTGGTTGGCGTGCTGCTGATCGGCTCGGTTCGGTTCGGCGCCCAACGACAATTTGTCAATGGTTCGATCCAACCCTCAGAAATTGCCAAAATATCTATCATTATCTATATCGCCGCCTGGTTATCTTCAAAAGGGAAGAATTTACGTAAAGTAAGCTATGGTTTAGCGCCATTTGCTATCTTGTTGGGCCTTATGGTGGGCTTGATCGTGATCCAACCCGACATCTCCACCTCATTGCTGATCACCATAACAGCAGTTGCCATGTTTTTCATTGCAGGAGCAGATCTCCTACAAATGGGCATCTTGGCACTGATGGGTGGATTGACCTTCGGACTGGTAATGACGCAGTCGACACATGCCCAGGAACGGATCAAAGTCTTCGTCACCTCATTTGCCGATCCCATCAATAGTCCCAATTTCCACGTCCGCGAAGGCATTCTGGCGCTGGTCGAGGGTGGCTGGTTTGGCGCAGGTTTGGCCGAGAGTGTTCACAAACAACCCGGCGGTCTTCCAGCTGTCCATTCTGATAGCATATTTGCTGTTGTTGGTGAGGAGTTAGGCTTAATCGGAGGCTTGATCGTTCTCGCACTCTTCTTTTTCTTTGCAGTAAGAGGCACGCGCATCGCATTACGCGCTTCCGATAGCTTTGGCACGCTGCTCGCTTTTGGCATCACCGCCTGGCTTGTTTTGCAGGCGTTTATTCATATCGCCGTGATCACGGCGACCTTCCCTTTCACGGGTCTCCCCCTTCCATTTTTTAGCTATGGCGGCTCCAGCACCTTAGCAAATCTCGCTGCCATCGGCATCTTATTGAACATCTCTCGTGGCGGAGAGGGAGGTATTGATCTACATGCGTATACTCGTCTCTGGCGGCGGAACCGGCGGTCACGTGTACCCAATTCTGAGCGTCGCCGCCGCCCTCGAGGACGTCGCGGCAGCGTCTTCGCCCGTTCCATCCGGCGCCGCTAAGCACATTGAAATTCGTTACGCCGGCACTGCAGCCGGTGTCGAGGCCAAACTAGCAACCCGCGCCGGATTGCCGTTCAGCTCAATCCAGGCTGGACAGATGCGGATCGCCAATCCCGTACGATTGGCACGCAACAGCGCCCTTCTCTTACGGGGAGGCATACAAGCACGCCGGCTGATGCGGAGCTGGCAGCCCGATGTCGTGTTCGTGACCGGCGGCTATGTCTGTGCTCCTGTGGTATGGGCAGCCAGTCGCGACAACATCCCGATTTTGATCTATTTGCCCGATGTCACGCCGGGTCTGGCCGTTAAACGTCTGGCAGGTTACGCCACTCAGATCGCCGTTACCTTTCCTGAGGTCGCCGAGTTTTTCCCAGATAAGGCTATTGTAACCGGCTACCCCATACGGCAGGAATTACGCGAACGTGCGATTTCGAGAACTGATGCTCGAGTTCAGTTCGATCTTCAGTCCGATATCCCCACGTTGTTCATCTTCGGCGGTTCGCGCGGCGCCCGCTCTATCAACGTTGCAGTCGCCGCCATGTTAGCGGAACTGTTGCAACATGCTCAGGTTATTCACATCACCGGAACACTTGACTGGCCAGTCGCTCAAGAACGTGCTTCTGCTCTCACGGAGGCACAACTTCAGCGCTATCGCGTATTTCCCTATTTACATGATGATTTCATCACCGCCCTCAGTGCGGCCGATATCGTGATTGCTCGAGCCGGAGCCGCCACTCTGGGAGAATTTCCTGCGCTCGGCCTGCCTGCTATCCTCGTACCTCTGCCGATCTCGGGCGGGCATCAATTTCCCAATGCTGCATACCTGGCCGACCATAACGCAGCCGTGATCGTAGACGATGCCGAAATGGACACACTGCTTCTTCCCGCAATTCTAGAACTCGTTCATGACGAAGACCGGCTGGCCGCCATGAGTGTCGCCAGTGCTGCTTTGGCGCGACCTGACGCTGCCGACCGTATTGCCCAGGCTATCCTCCACCTGGCCAGAGAGAGGGTTACCATGCCATGACAATACCTGTTGATGTCATCCTATTCTTTTTAATCGTGTTAGGCATATTTGCCTATCATGGTTTTAAACGCGGCTTCTGGGCCGAACTCGTGTGGTCGTTGTTCATCCTTGGTGGCGTATTGATTTATAAACCGGATATCTTGGGCGATGTCACCATACGCCTCATCAACTCGGTCGCCTTTATCTTCGCAATTGCTTTTAGTGGTGGGATCCAACTCATCCTCAGCGGCGATTTCAGTGCAGAGAAACTGGGCGAAGTGATGTCAGCAGCTCGCGACAAAGGGCCCTTTATCCCAGAAGCAAACAAGGAACTGACTTTGTTCCTCATTCTGTTATTGATGATCTTCGTCGGTTTTCTGATCAGCAATCGCATCCGGCCACGAAAGATGCCCTTTTTGGGATTATTTGTCGGCGTTTTCAATGCACTGTTGCTGGGTTACGTGTTTGGCCCCATCATAGCCGGCACCGCTTCTCTTCTGCCTGAACTCAGCGCCACAAACCCTGTAGAGGCCATTTTCGAGATATTAGGGTCGACTTTCGATATTGTACTGGCGCCCTTTGCCTTCGTTATTAACGCGTTGGGCGCTTGGTCGATTGTTCTCGCCATCATAATTATCGTCGTACTGGCGGCTCGTAACGCCAGAGGCGCTTGAGGATAAGCACCATGGGTCCGATGGAAATCCTTTGGCTAACCGTTTTACTGTTCTTTATCGGAATCGCGCTCGTACGCGGTTACCCCAAGGAACTGGGTATCATCACGCTGATCTTTGGTTTGCTCTTTATCATTACCGAATTCGGCATTGTTTACCTGCCTCAACTTTTCGATACCATTGCCGCTCAGCTCAGTCTGGATTCTTATGATCAGAGGACACAGGAACATCTCGTATCCATAACCTTAAGCCTGATTTTCATTCTCGTTCTCTTTGCCGGTTATGCGGGCAATACGTTGGCATTTCCTGGTAGTCCGGCAAGAGGTGGCAAAGGTTTCATTCTCAACGTGCTGGTCGGCTTGCTAAATGGTTATCTAATCGCAGGTACGTTATGGTGGCTGCAGGATGTCAATAATTATCCTGTTACTGCTACCGGTTGGTTAACCTTACCCTTAACGCCAGTCGCCGAGACAATCGCAGCATGGTTGCCTCCTTATGTGGCGCCACCTGTTTTTTGGGCAGTCATGGTCGTCGTCATGCTCGTTCTGCGGGTGCGAAAATGATGATCATCACATCCTCCACTCTACCGAGACTCATGAAATCGAACTGGCAAGACCTGTTTCAACTACCAGCATCTGAGCGCGGCAGACGCCGTATCCACCTGGTCGGAATTGGTGGTACTGGGCTGGGCCCAATCGCCAAAGTTCTATTGGAAATGGGTTTTCAGGTGAGTGGCAGTGATCAAGCGCCTTCACCTCGCACCATGAGTCTGAGGCCGATGGGGGCTGATATCACTATCGGCCACGGGGGAGAGAATTTACATCGCCAGACCGATCCCGCCCTGCCAGATCTGGTCTTGATTTCATCGGCGATTCCTGATTCTAATGGCGAGGTCATTGCAGCTGGGGAGGCAGGCATTGCCGTCGTGAAGCGCGAAGCGTTGCTTGGTCCATTGACTACCGGGCGCAAAGTGATAGCAGTCGCCGGCACCCACGGCAAAACAACGACTACCGGCATGATAGCGCTGCTGCTGAAAAGTGGGGGTATCGATGCCGGTTACATCATTGGTAGCGACATCCCCGGCCTGGGTATGAGCAGTGCAGGCAGCAGCGAATGGTTTGTGATAGAGGCCGATGAATACGACTATGCCTTCTTAGGCCTGTCACCCCATATCGCCATTTTGACCAGCCTTGACTGGGACCATCCCGATTGTTTTCCGACCCGTGAGATCTACGAAGATGCTTTCCAGCATTTCCTCGCCAATGTGCAGCCCGATGGGCAGATTATCTACTGCCGTGATGATCCCGCAGTGCGACAGTTGAATGCGATATCCACTGTAAACGCTTCCCGCTACGGCTATGGCACACGCAATGGTGCTCCTTACAAGATCAGTAATATCGAGATCTCTGCGGCTGAGACATCCTACGAATTAGCCGTACCCACAGAGAACGATGTGGCAACAGTACGCCTTGCGGTACCCGGATTACACAATGTTCTAAACAGTACCGGCGCCCTGATCGCTGCCAGGCTGGCTGGGGTCGATTGGAATCAGGCGGTGTCGTACATCAGCGATTACCAGGGGGCAGGACGCAGGTTCGAGATCAAAGGGGAGGTGGGTGGTATACTGGTGATCGACGACTATGCACACCATCCGGCAGAGATCCGCTCGACTCTGGCGGCGGCGCGTGCTGCTTATCCCGACCGCGAGATTTGGGCGGTGTATCAGCCACACACGTACAGCCGTACCCGAACCTTCTTGGCTGCTTACGAAGGCGTTTTTTCCGCAGCCGATCATCTCATCGTAACGGATATTTTTGCTGCCCGTGAAGCCCAAGATGCCAATATCACGCCAGAGTCAGTCGTCGCCGCCAGTCGCCACCCAGACGGCTCTAGCATCGGTTCTTTAGATGACGTACTACTTCATCTCAGGCAACATGTCGGCCCAAATAGTATCATGATTATCCTCAGCGCAGGGACAGCGACAAAACTTGGGCCAGAGCTTCTGCGTTGGCTACAGGCATCAGAGATCGCACCACCCTCTGCTTGAAAAACCAACTACCATGATGACCCAACCCACCATGATACAAAGTAGCCTCATAAATCCCGGCGAGTTATGGCAAAAACTCGGCGATTGCGGGCGCAATGGTATCGAGCTGAGTCATATGTTGGCGTCGCATACCAGTTTTCGCATTGGTGGACCGGCGGCCAGGCTCCTTTCGGTCAATCGATCTGAGAAACTGGTCACTGCCCTTAACCTACTCTACCATTACAGTGTTCCTTTCCTACTGCTGGGTGGGGGCTCCAATGTTCTGGTGAGTGATGCCGGCATCTCATCTCTTGTGATCCTGAACCAATGCCGCCAGATCGATTGGTCCCACAGTGAAACCCCACCCTTCTGTGTAACCGCCGAGAGCGGGGCCTCATTGGCCGGTTTGGCTCGAGCTGCAATCAAACGGAATCTGGCCGGACTGGCGTGGGCCGTCAGTGTGCCGGGCGCCGTGGGCGGCGCCGTTGTCGGCAATGCCGGCGCCCATGGAAGGAGTATCGCCGATACGTTGCAGCAAGTAAGGCTGTGGTCACAAGGTACTGTGCGAGATAGCTCGGCAACCGAACTGCAATTACAGTACCGGCGTAGCCGCATCAAACCCCTTGTCGCACAACCAGGTCTCGGACCGGTTGTGCTCAGCGCAACCCTCCAGCTTTCGCCCGACTCGAGTGGCGACGAAAAGGCCCGCGCAGAAAAATACATCGGCCATCGCCGGCGAACCCAACCGCTAGATAAGAGCGCCGGCTCGATCTTCAAGAATCCTCCCAGTGATTTTGCCGGACGATTGATCGAAGCCGCCGAAATGAAAGGAAAAGCGGTCGGCGGCGCCAGTGTCAGCGAGCAACACGCCAATTTTATCATCAATCGGGGTGATGCCACTGCCAATGATGTCGTTAATCTGATGAACCTGATTCGGGCTAAGGTCTACGGCCGCTTTGGTGTTGTCCTCGAACCAGAAATCCAGCTCGTTGGCGACTGGCAGAGTCAGACCCGACTCGAACCGCTACCCACATGACACCGTACCACGAACTATAGGTCGCCCTGCAAAACATGATAGTTGTGTAAAGGCTCCAACCCGCCGCAGTGAATCGGATAACCGACAACCCCTGAAGAACTGATATGACGAACCCTCCCGTTCCCCAAAAAAACAAACTCCAGATAGGCGTGCTTTTCGGTGGCCGTTCCGGTGAACATGATGTAAGCCTAATGAGCGTACAATCTGTACTGGAAGCGCTGGACAGAGATCGTTATGATATCCACCCCATTGGCATCGATAAATCAGGTCGATGGATTTTCGAGGGCGATCCGCTGGAAACGCTGGTATGTGGTGATGGCGCGGCCGAGAATGCATCACTCTGGCCGGGCCCCAAACAGTTGGCCGGTATCGATGTGATCCTGCCCATATTACATGGCACCTACGGAGAAGATGGCACGCTGCAAGGTTTACTCGATCTCAGCGGAATTCCTTATGTGGGTTGTGGTGTGCTGGCTTCATCTTTGGCGATGGACAAAGCGATATCAAAGGAAGTGTTCAAGGCTCATGGTCTGGTGCAAACACCCTGGGCCGTGGTCTTTCGTAGCGAGTGGCAAGGGGTTCCTGAAAACGTACTTGAGCATTTGGAAAACTCGCTCGCCTATCCTATGTTTACAAAACCAGCAAACCTCGGGTCGAGCGTGGGCATCAGTTGTGCTACTGATAGGCAAGGTTTAAGGGCTGGGATGGACGAAGCCTCTTTATTCGACCGAAAGATCGTCGTCGAACAGGGGGTGGCCAATGCCAGAGAGATCGAGATATCGGTGTTGGGAAACGACGACCCCATCGCCTCGATCCCCGGCGAAATCATACCCGGCAATGATTTCTACGATTACAATGCCAAATATATCGATGGTACCAGTGATGCGCGTATTCCGGCGCCGATCAGTGAGGAGCAGATCGCAACCATCCAAGAGATGGCAGTCCGTGCTTTTCGTGCTGTCGACGGCAGCGGGCTGGCTCGTGTAGATTTTCTGATTGATGATGCCAGCGGCGAAATCTACCTGAATGAGTTAAACACGATGCCAGGTTTCACCAGTATCAGCATGTATCCCAAACTATGGGCGGCATCAGGCATGTCATACACAGCCTTACTCGATAAGCTCATCGAGTTAGCGCTCGAACGACACGCCGATGTCTCTCGAAATCGCACAACGTTCGCATAGAATCATGCGAAATTGCGTAAACCAGGAAACCTGTACACCAGAAAACCGGGCAAATTCCGCCCTGCTATTGGCTTTACCGGCACATCCCGGCCTACAGGTCTACAGGTCTACCGGTCTACAGGTCTACCGGTCTACCGGCCTACCGGTCTACCGGTCTACCGGCCTACAGGTCTACCGCCTTACCGATACCTAACCCACAGACACAGTAACAGCAATGACACGCGAGAGTACATCTCCCAAGCGGCGAAATAAGCCTATATCGAAACGACGTGTGAGTAATCGCCGTTATGACAGTCCGTCTGTGCCGGTTCTCAGCCCCCGAAGGCTGTTTAGCGGAAAACGCAAAGTAACACGAACTCGCAAAACTCAACGCTTTGCCTGGCTGAATCGTGCTAAGCAGCGATCCTGGCATATTTCGCATTTCGCAGCTATGTTTTTGCTTATTGTTGCTATTACTGCAACCATTTATGTTTTTGCAAGTATCGATTTTTGGGTATACTCTGCTCATGTCGAATATAATCGTTACACACCTGCCCATCAGATTTACAAACAGGCAGGCATCCATGGTTATAGCATTTTCTTTGTCAATCCAGGCAAAGTTCGTGAGAGGCTCATAGCGCTCGATCATGTTCGTGATGCTGTTGTAGCTGCACAACTTCCGGCGTCAGTTCGTATCCGCCTGATCGAACGAGAACCCTCTATCCAATATCAAGTCTTAGGCGAGAGACGTTGGATCGACGAAGAGGGTTATATCACCCCCGCAGCCGACGACAGAGAAGGTCTGATTGAGCTAATCGACAATGACTCTGCTGCCAGTAAGGACGGCCGCACCATCGACGTTGAGGTATTGAGAGCGATCCAACACATCACCAAACGCCTGCCCCAGGTAACTACGTTTCGATACCAGCAACCCTTCGGGCTATACTTTATCAGCCCCGAAGGTTGGCAAGTCTATCTCGGCGCCGCCGATGCAATGGACGACAAACTGGCGAATTGGGAATCTATTCGCAAACGTGTTCTGCAAGAACGCACTGATGTAAATGAAGTTGACCTTCGCTACGAGAGACCTTATTGGCGCTAGTAGCACCTATGCCCTAAAGCCCCCCCCATCGTGACCGAAATCATCACTGCCATAGATGTTGGCACAACCAAAATTTGCACATTCATCGCAGAAACAACGCCAGAAGGCCAACTGCGGTTGATAGGCGCGGGTTGTACACGTAGTCAGGGCCTCCGCAAGGGGGTTGTTGTCAATGTGTCGGCTGCCACCCAGGCGATCACAGAATCGATCGAACGGGCGGAACAGAGTGCAGGCCTTACCGTTCGTAGCGCTTATGTGGGCATCGTTGGCGGCCATATCAGCTCTCATAACAGCACAGGGGCGGTGGCTATCCCTCGCGGACGTAGCATTACCCGCCACGATGTTGATCGTGCTCTGGATGCAGCACGCGCCATACCTGTGCCCAGCGATCGCGAGATTATCCACACCATCGCTCGTACCTTTACGGTCGACGAACAGGAAGGGGTTACAGAGCCGGTGGGCATGCACGGTTACCGATTAGAGGTCAATGCGCACGTTATCTCCGGCGCCACAGCAGCACTTAATAATCTGATCAAATGCATTCAGGGCAATGGCGTCGCCATCGATGAATTGGTACTCGAACCCCTTGCCAGCGGCGAGGCAGTGCTATCCCACGATGAACGAGAGATGGGCGTTGCAGTCGCTGATATGGGTGGCGGCACCACTGATATCGCCCTCTATCTCGATGGTTCGGTCTGGCACACTGTGGTATTGGATGTCGGTGGAGATAATCTGACACGCGATCTGGCCATGGGCTTGCGCTCACCTTTCGACACAGCAGAAAAACTGAAAATCCAATACGGCCACACGTTACCCGATTGGATTCCTGAAGATGATATTGTCAGTGCTTCTTCCTTTGGCGACACGCAGTCGCAACCGGTTTCCCGCCGGTTTATGGCCGAGATCCTGGAAGCGAGGAGCGAAGAGATTCTACAGATGATCCTGCGTGAAATCAGGCGATCTGGCTACGATGGCATGTTGTCGGCTGGCGTTGTCTTGACGGGAGGAACTGCACAGCTTCAAGGGCTCAAAGAGATGGGCCGGGGCATTTTCCGTTTACCGGTACGCACGGGGTCGCCTAACAGCATCGGTAATGCCCAACGCAAGTGGCTGACCCCGGCCAACGCTTGTGGTTTCGGGCTTCTGCTATGGGCCCAACGCCATGATCCCTACGAGAGCACACGGCGCAATTCACCACTGGCGCCCCGCATGCGCCAGTGGCTGCAAAGCCTTTTGCCAGGATAGGCCAATTAATCGTTAAACGATGTCACCTGGCACTGTTTCCAAGATCATGAGTCTCTGGCTTTAAATCACCATTTAAGCAATAGTTATTACTACGCAAACCACCGTTTGGGAAATTGCACGCATCAGGGTATGATGCTGATGAGTTTGTGCCTTTCCCCCAGTGCCCAGCACCTGTGCACACATTTCGACCGTGAGGAGAATCGTAACCATGAGTAGTTCATCCCGTGCCTATGTGGAGAATCTGGCTCAGATCAAAGTGATTGGAGTTGGTGGCGGTGGCAGCAATGCTGTCAATCGCATGATCACCGAAGGTATCCAGGGCGTCGAGTTTGTCGTCGTCAACACAGATGCGCAGGCGCTCATGTTGGCCGAAGCCCCATTACGGATTCGTATCGGCGATAAGATCACCAAAGGCCTTGGCTCCGGTGGCGACCCCCAGATGGGCGAACAGGCCTCAGAAGAATCGGCCGAGGATCTCAAAGAGGTGCTGAAAGGCGCCGACATGATCTTCGTGACTGCCGGGTTGGGCGGAGGTACCGGTACAGGTGGCGCACCGGTTATCGCGCGACTGGCCCGCGAGACCGGCGCACTGACCATTGGTGTTGTTACTAAACCATTTACCTTCGAAGGGTCTCGGCGACGGCAGTTGTCCGATGACGGTGTGGCAGCCTTGTCACAGCATGTCGACACCTTGATCGTCATCCCCAATGATCGGTTACTGCAGATCGTCGACAAACGGGCCAGTGTGCAAGAAGCATTTGCCACAGCAGATGATGTTTTGCGACAAGGTATACAGGGAATCAGTGAATTAATCACCATCCCCGGCTTGATCAACCTGGACTTTGCCGATGTACGCTCGATTATGAGCGAGGGTGGTGCTGCTCTGATGGCTATCGGCAGCAGCCGTGGCGAAAACCGAGCACAACAGGCGGCGGAAGAAGCCATCCACTCGCAACTACTCGATATCAGCATCGACGGCGCCCGGGGCATTCTGTTCAATGTGACGGGTGGTGACGATATGAGCCTGTTCGAGGTCAACGAAGCGGCCGAGATCATCCGCCGTACGGCGCATCCCGACGCCAACATCATTTTTGGCGCCGTCATCGATCCCGGCCTCGACGATGAGATTCGCATCACGGTCATTGCAACGGGATTCGATTCCACTCAGGTTCAGCAAGAACCGGCAACCTCCAAGACCATCGACTTCCCCTCTCGCCAGTATGATCCTGAGGATATCGATATCCCCGCCTTCCTGCGTCGCGCCCGAGGCCGTAACCAGTAAGCCAAGCGCATGAAGTAGAGCGTCCGGTCTTCTCGCCGTCCAGACGCTCTCATGATGAGTGTACGTTAAGGTCAAAACCCCCTTTCCTCGAATTCTAACCTTAAAAATTATTGGCGATTTACTCATACTCTTCAAAAAATCGCTTTGCTGCATAGTTTTGAGTGTGTTATACTTATCCACAGGGTTATACTAGATATTGTGGTATAAAAGTTTCCAACATGATATTTAGTGCCCACTCCATTTCCCCCCATCTATTAGCATTAAAGGCAGTTCCGCAAAAGTCGGCAGGTCGCTTCAGCCGCAGCAATTCCAAATATGAACCTTCTGGAGTGTCCCTGTCCCTAAAAAAGGGCAATTGTTCACCCTCAGTGGGGAACTGATCGCAATCTCGCACCTAAATTGA
>JAAENG010000315.1 GCA_024224665.1 Chloroflexota bacterium
ACGAGCAACCTGGGACATTGAGCCCGAAGAGGTGAATGGCTTCGAGCTGGAACCCTTCTTTTGCATGCCAAAGTGGCAAACAATCAACAATCTATGAGATCATAAGATCAAAGGCTTGACGGAGACCCGTTTAGAGGTGACTCCGTATTACTAAATGCCCTACAATCAACGGCACGTTCGCCCCTAGGCTGGCTGCCCCTCCCTCGAAACTGTCCCATTGGCTTGTCAATGGAAGCATATCTTGAAGAATTCTACGAAGAAGATCGTTATCGCTGGACTTGTGTTCTTGGGCATATTCCTCGTCGGGAACTGGTGGCTGTACATGCCCCAACGCACCGTTGGAAAGTTTGTGTCATTGGCATCCACTGGTCAATACCAAGAGATTGAATCCCTGCTCATAGCGCCTAGCGCCTTGCAGGAAACGGAGGATGGGGATCTTCTCGTCCATGACCGCAACGGCAATACCCACAGGGTTGCCAGCCAAAGGCTCCCGCTTCTTTCCGGACAAGTGACTCAAACGCCGCTGCCTCCAGGGCGATGGAGCGACTTCCTTGTTGGCCGCAAGAGTTTCGCAATGGCTGCGACCGGTGCCGGTAAGGCGCTCCCTCGGGAAGGAACCCCTGTCACCCTTTTCTTCTCCGTCGCGAGCGGCGGCGTGCATATCGAGACTTTGCAATAGGCGTGCAGTCAGGTGCGAGAATTCCAACCCCTTCCATGGAATCGCTATGGGGAAACAAATGAAAGAACTGAAGAATAGGCACGGTGGCCTGACGGCAGTGCTCGTAGTGATGGTCATTGCCAACTTAGGAATACTTGCGGCCTACCTGTTTTCCTTGGGCGGGACTAGGGAGACTCTTCCAGAGATCCCTCCCTGGAGTATCCCCGTGCTGATTGTCTTCGGCGTGATCAATCTCGTTTGCGCCATAGCACTCTTTAGGTGGAAGAAATGGGGTTTCTGGGGGCTCTTGGTCATGAGTGTCGTGCTTTTCTTCTTCAATCTCTCCTTCGGAATCGGCGTGAGAGGGGCACTGCCCGGTCTGTTGGGGCCCGTCATCCTCTATGGCGTGCTTCAGTTGGGAGAGGAAAAAAATGGTTGGTGCCAGTTGGAGTAATCTACAGGGGGAGTATTCCCAAAGCAGAGTGTGGTGATCGCCCACGCCCGACTCATTCGTTTAGCGAGTTCATCGAGCTCTTTGCTTCCGAGAGACTGAGATTCCCAGCGACCACCACATCGGGGGAGGAGTCCACAGCTATCGCCCGAAGGGAAAAGGGCTCACAAGCCAGGGTTGTCAATTACAACGCAAACAAGGCAATCCGCAGGTTCTTCAGAGCTGTCCTTCACTCGTTTGAAGCAACCCACAGATGGGTGGGTTGGAATGGGAACGCCGACGAGGTGTCCCGAAAAACCCAGTTCGGAGGTGGATCGGTACTCCAAGGGGACTGTATCGGGGGAAGGTCATTGCCAAGTCAGAGTACGTGCGGGGCGTTCCACGTTTGCCATTGCCGAACCACGTTTCGTATGGGGTATTGTTGATAGGGGACCGCTGAACGCCGAGTGAAATTGCCCCGCTTCAGTACTGCCCGCAGTACCACAATATGCCCTTTGGTACATTCGCTACCATGGCCCTCGATGGGGGCCGGCTAGAAGAAGATCGTCCATATCAGGCCAGCGATAACAATCAAAACCACCACCAGGCCAGTCACTCCAATGATCAAGTCCGTCTTGCTATCCCGGGTGGCTTCTTCGGCGTGTTCGTCAATTGCCTTGCTCAATCGAGATATGGCATCGCTCCTAATTCCGGATTGGGGCAACCTGCGCAAGAGGTCGGCCATAGTCCTTATCCGCTTGCGCAATACAACCTGAAAATCACCATAACCTCCCTCATCTTCCAGTAGCTCGCAGAGGCGTGAGCCGGCATCGATTATCACATTCGGATGAGTTGGTAGTGGCGCGTCCCTGATGATGGTAACTCGCTTTTTATCCTCGTCGACAGAAACGAGCAAATCGTACAAACGATCCTGCTGGTCCCGTTCATTCTCAGCCAAATCAGCCTTGGGGGCCTGGGCTCCGCAGAAATCACAAATCACAAAACCTTCAATGCTGGCACCACATTGAATACACAAACTAGTCATCAGAATATCACCTCGTTGGAACCTCCATTGCGGGGCAAGTATAGCAACGCCGAACAAGCTGTTTCCAGTGAGTTCGAAAGGCCGCCCGCCTCCTGCGTGCATTTGAAAACACCTGTATTTGGACTTCCGGGCTCTATCTTCTTCATTTTAGCTTTCTCCTTCATTGTCGACGATGATTTCGAATGTGCCTTCCAAGCCGAATACCGTACCAGGCGAGTTCATGCACCAATGCCGGCCCATGCCACTGTGCAGCTACTCTCCCTTGAGCCAGTCGACCATGCTCTGCTGCCAGCGCCAGATGACCCCGCCGACCTGGAGGGCTTTCATTGCGACGAAAGGCCGCTTGTCCTCCACGCCGAACCGGGCTGGACCGAAGTAAAAGATGTCCGACCCCCCGTCGATCGGCG
>JAAENG010000316.1 GCA_024224665.1 Chloroflexota bacterium
CTTGCCGAACTAGCCTCATTCATGAGGCGCTGTCATGTAGCACCGGGACTTTATCCCGGTGTGAGGCTCGCAAGACGACTTGTGGTATTACCGGTCTATTTTCTGAACTTCCATAAGCGCTTTTGCACAGTGGTGACGGCGATGAATCGCCTACTACGAACCGTACAGTTACTCGCGCCTCGATGTACTAAACGCGCAAACCACCAGCTGCCCATTGTTCTGGTTTTAGCTGGGTTACAGCTTGTAAACAACCTGGCATGGATTTTGGATCCACTGAGACTGATTACAAACAGGAAGATACATTAACTCGATAGGAAATGTGAATCCATGGAATTGAAAGGAAAAACCGCCCTCGTGACCGGGGGATCACAGCGCATTGGCCGGGCGCTGGTTTTGGCCCTGGCCGGAGCAGGATGCAACCTCATTCTGCATTATTACCGTTCGGCAGAAGCCGCACAGGAAACGGCCGCCGAGGCTGAGGCTTTAGGTGTGCGCGTCCTGCTCAAGCAAACCAATCTCAGTGACGGGGAGGGCGCCGCTTCGCTGGCGGATGTCTCGAACGTGGATCTGCCCCCTGTGCAAGTACTGGTCAATAGTGCAGCGGTTTTCTCCAAAGATTCGCTGCTCGATATGACAGTGGACGAGTGGAGCAAGACCTTTCGGGTGAACCTCCGGGCGCCGGTGTTGTTGACTCAGGCATTTGCAAAAGCCCTACCCTCTGATCTGGGTGGCGCAGTGATCAATATGACCGACTGGCGCACGGCTCGACCCTATCCCGACCACTTCAGTTACTCGATTGCTAAAGGCGCGCTCGATACCTTTACGAAAACTGCTGCGCTCTCCCTGGCGCCACAGATTCGCGTAAATGCTATTGCCCTCGGCGCTATGCTGCCACCACCTGACCAGGATCAAGCTTATCTCGACGTTCTCGCTTCGACCCTGCCCTTGCAGCGGCCAGGTGGAGTTCAGGTGATCGCAGACAGCTTGCTCTATGTGCTGAGAAATGATTTCGTCACCGGTGAGATCATCCGTCTTAACGGTGGAGCGCATCTTCAGCATCCCTAACCGGCATGTTGAATATCGCCCAGGTTTAGAAACAAATCTGAGCACGATTCACCTCGTCCGAGCATCGGCAATGATATAGCAAGGATAGATGACAGAATCAATGTTGAGGCGCAGCACCTCTCAGAACGAGATACGGTATTGTGAAACCAGATTTAGACAAAGTACTGATCAAAGATCTAATGGTTCGCGGCATCCTCGGCATCAACCCCGAAGAGCGCAAGAACAGGCAAGATATCATGATCAATGTGACTATGTGGGCAGATACCGGCGCAGCTGCCCGCAGTGATGCTATCGAGGATGCCGTAAACTATCGTACGGTCGCCAAAGCGATTATCCACCATGTCGAAGAGGGAGCGCCCATGCTGGTAGAGCGCCTGGTGGCAGAAATCGCAGAGATCTGTTTCCGTATAGATGATCGCATTGCGGCGGTCGAAGTCACTGTCCAGAAGATCGGAGCCCTGCGCTTTGCTCACTCGGTCGGTGTGTCTATCTATCGCAACCGAGAAGAGATACGAGTTGATGGCGTCTGACCTCGTGTTCATCTCATTGGGAAGTAACATCAACCCAGAACGGAATATCGGTCGGGCCTTGGCAGCGCTTGAGCAACACACAGCTGTACGAGTGAGAGCTATCAGTCCGGTTTATGAATCGCTACCCGTCGGCGCAAGTGTAGGGCAAGCTCATTTCCTTAACGCCGCTGTTTGTGTCGAGACAACGCTGACGCCATCCGCTTTGCGCCTGATCTTGCTAGATATCGAACGAGATATGGGGCGTGTACGCACAGACGACAAATATGCAGCCAGACCCATCGATCTCGATATCTGCGTGGTCGGCGAGCAGATCCTCGACTTCGACGGTAAGCGCATACCTGACCCCGAGATCCTACTCTACCCACACCTGGCATTGCCCCTGGCCGATATCGCTCCCAATTGGAATCAACCAGAATTGCACATGAGCTTGCGAGAGATTGCTGATAGTCTCGATGACTGCGACGACGAGATCATGCGGGTGCAGGATGCCGCGTAACAGGACATTCATATCGCCAACCGTTGGGCAACATCACAAGGTACAGAGCCCTTGGCGGGCGTTTCAGCATTCCCTTAACCGTGAATATAAATATCGAAAAACCGGGAAGGTCGTGTCTCGTCATTCGCTATCTGTCTGCGAGGATATCATCCAATACTGCTTCAGGATTTTGTAGAAGTGCCCTCGCGTCTACATGGACTGCCTCTTCCTCTGAATATGTAGGGGCGGCTTCGTCCAAGTCTTCCCAGCTGGGTTCGTCGATATAAAGGGTGAGCCGGCCCTGAGGCCCGAGCAATGCCAGATCCGCCTCGGGCCGACCGCCCATGTTGACAGGATACCAGCATTCGACTGCCAGTCCACGTTCGTATATGGCTTGATACAGACGTTGTCTGGCCGCTGCGCGTAACCAGAGATCAGCCACGTCCTTTGCGGACAAGAGCCGCTCTAATGTGGTGTAGATGAAGGTGAGGCGGGGATGCTTGGTATTAGTGATCGGCGGATCCAATTGTATCAGATCACCTAATTCGAGTTTGAAATACTGTTCGTGGGCACGCGGGTGATCGGGTTGTTCTGGCAGCAGCTCTGCCCGGGTAAGCAGATGATAACGGAGGATGGGCGCATAAAAATTGATGCGTTTCCCGCTGGCGCCGAACTTCCCGGTCTGATAGAGCGCCAAATATTCTGCGGCAATCTGTCGCGGCGCCCGCTTCACCGGGATACGATACCATCGTTCTTCGAGGACGCGCCTGTAATCGGTCAGGCTATTGATGACAGCCACAAGAACAGGCGTCCAGATATCGGTAGGGTCGGATTTGCTGTAAGTGGGTTGGTTTGAGACAAGTTTCATTGATTTACTCCGGCAGTAGAACGCCCCCAAATCAGCGGGGCGCGACGAAGTCTGAATGAAAGACAACGTTTAAGGCGCACCCATCTCGATTAAGAACCAAGCTCTGGGCGTCCGCTGCATTTGGTTTGTTAGACAGCGTCTTGGCTTAAAGGCGATCATACCCCTCTGGTTCTACCTTGGGTACTTTCGCCATCGCTGCCTCAAACTTGGCTCTATCTGCCCTGGCGGCTCGTTTTGCTAGATAATCCTCCGCCGCTAAGGCAGATACTTTTTCCGCTATTGCTAACACAATAAGCTGATTAATGGATACTTCTTCCTCTTGAGCCAATTCTCGAAGAGAATCGTGCAGATAGTTTGGCAATCGCAAGCTAATGGTACTCATTTCAGTTCACCTGTGCTTTTCAAAAATTCCTTTGGCGCCATTAGCTGAACTCCAAATTGGGATACGCCAGCGATATCTTTTTTGTTGAATGTAACGATGGTCTCACAACGAGCCGAAACAGCTAATTCCAAGATCATGTCATCCTTTGGGCCTCTCAGAAAGGGTCGCCAGAGAAAATACACCATTCGTTGGTTAGCCATCCCCGCCAGATAATCAAGAATATTGTCAATCTCATTCTCGGCTAATGGTATTTGCCCCAAGAGCCGTTTAGCCGCATCTTCATACTCAAGCAAAACAGGAACAGAGAGATTGATCTCAAAGTCAGCTCGGCCAACTAACATCAATAATTTATAGGATGCTCCCATTTGCGAACGTAAGGCTGAAACGATAACATTTGTATCAAGAACGATTTGAGGGCTAACCATAGTGGTATTATATACAATACCGAATAGATGGCCAATATTTAGTGAAGAAGATCAAGATTTGATTTGCAAAGAAGTAGGATACAGCTTGGAGCAAGCAGTCTAACTGTGTGTAGTTGGCATGAGATCACTCGATGTGCCAGGTATCACAAAGATGGGGAGCAAATTGCTGCATATGCTTCCGAAGCTGCAACAGCGCCAGATCTTTTGCCTTCGCTTCCAACATCATATCGAAGTCGCGCATACGGGGTAGCGATTGCAAGAAGTCGATGACAACAAATGGGTTGACATAATGACTGTGACGGTTGAGACGGGGAGGGTGGGGCTCGCCTCGGCGGTCGCGCACCATCTCAGTCGCTGGGGTCGAGATGTGTATTTTGGGGATCTGGTTGGGAGGCCAGGTGGCCAAACAGGCTGCCAGCGCTTGTGGAGCAGGAATGTGGGTAGGGTTGAGTATTGTGTGGTGGAGCAAGTCAAACACCAGACGGACCCCGACCTTCTGGTGCAGCCACAAACAGTCTACTACCCCGAAGCGGCGGTCGTCATGTTCCAGTGCGATTCGTTTTTGCGTGTTCCCTGGTAAGCCGTTAAATGCCTCGGCAAATGTAGCGAGTGCCAGATCATGGTTGTGATAGAGTCCGCCAACATGGACGACGATCATGGCCTCTGCATTCAACTGCATGGCATCCAGCATCTGCGCCAGAGTTGTGAGTTCCTCAGTGGCACGTTTCCTCTGAAAGGCATTGGGCGAATTGAGGACGACATGAGCGCCGGCGTGAAAGCTCAGGCGCAGGCCCTGTTCTCGCGCCAATGTACCGATAGCGGCCAATTCTGTTTCGCACTCTTCGATTTGGCGATGAAATTGTGTGAAGGTAGGATGGGTGAGATAGGGAGCTAGATCGGCGCTGAGCCTGTACATGCGGATGGATTGGTTTTCAAGATACAAGAATACATCTCGCAGATAGGCCAGGCTGACCGAAAGATGAGGATCGTTTTGCCAGCGGCGGCTGTCGTGACTACGTAAGCCAGGTCGGCCAACCACCTTGACTGAAAAACCAAGGCGCATGGTGTCGAGGGATATTGAGAGAGATTGCGACTACTAATCGGGGCGAGTAGAACGAGCAGACTATGAGGTTTTGTAGTTATTTTACTCAATACTACGAATAACCTGAATGCCGCCGCGTAGCCATTCGTTTACCAACTCTTGAACATCTTTATTATTCTGATCGGCTAGATTTCGCACGAATCTATCTACATCTGGTTCCAGATAGATAGGTAGGTTCAACACAAAGTTTTTATGATAGAACTTACCCTGTTCTCCTGCTGAAAAGTCATATCCTTTTTTCATCTGTTAGGGTCCAAAGCTTTCCAACTGCGTTTTAAGTTCTGCTGGTGTTGTTACAGGTAGCTTGCAAGCGAAGTTGTGGCAGACGTAGGCTGCAGCCTTGCCGCCAACCAGGGTTCGATCTCGCAGCAGGGGGATGCATTGGACGGTCTCGCTATCACCCGGGGGCGTGCCGGTGACGATGGTGTCGGGTAGCCAGCGCCCGTAAACTGTCTGTCGCAGGGCAAGGGTGTTGGGGTCGTCCATCTCACCAATGATCACGACCTCGCGTGAAGGGCGCAGATAGAAATCCAGGGCGGAAAGCAGATGGCCAAAGCCACTGGGCTGTGTGGTCATGGGCTGCCGCATGAAACTGAATATCTCCAGCGCCCGTTCGGCATACGCCTGGTTATCCAGGAGCCGGCCCAAGCGCATGGCTGCTGTAGCGTAGGCGCTGTTGCCACTGGGTTCGGCATTATCCAGAAACTCTTTGCGCCGCACGATCAGTTGTTCATGATCATCACTGGTCTGGAAGGCCGCGCCGGTCTCATCATCCCAGAAGTGAGCGTCGACAACCGACATAAGTTTGTCAGCTTGCCACAGCCAGCGGACGTCTAATGTGGCCTGGAAGAGTGATACCATACCTTCTGCGACGTTGCTGTAATCTTCGAGATAACCATTGAGCGTGGCTTGTCCATCCTTCCAGGAACGATTCAACCGTCCCCGTTCATCCATCATCTCTTGCTGGATAAATTCGGCGTTACGCACCGCCGCCTCAAGGTAGTCCCGCCGCTGCAGTGCGGCCCCTGCCTCGGCCATCGCTCGCATCATCAGCCCATTCCAGGCCGACAGTACCTTTTCGTCGCGTCCCGGTTTGATGCGCTGTTCGCGTACGGTGAAAAGGCTCACTTTTCCCTGATCCAGAATCGCCTGTAGCGCCGCAGATGTCATGCCTGCTTCGGATGCAAACGTGTCTACATCCTGCTCGATGTGCAAAATATTGTTACCTTCGAAATTGCCAGATTCGCTGACATCGAAAAAGCGACAGAAAAGCGCGCCCTCATCTTGACCCAAGACTGCTTTTACTTCAGCAGGCTGCCAAACGAAGAACTTTCCCTCGACCCCTTCACTATCCGCGTCCTGCGTGCTGTAAAACCCACCCTGGGGATGTGTCATTTCGCGCAAGATGTAATCTAGCGTCTCTTCGACGATTTTTTTGTAGAATGTGTCGCCTGTGACTTGCCAGGTATATAGATAGACTCTGGCCAAAAGGGCATTATCGTATAACATCTTCTCGAAATGGGGCACCAGCCACTGGGCATCGGTGCTGTAGCGATGGAAGCCACCCCCCAGTTGGTCATATAAGCCGCCGTTAGCCATAACACGCAGCGTATGGGTGACCATGGCCAGGGGCGCCGGATTGCCGGTTCGCACATGCTGCCGCAGGAGGAACTCCAGAGTCATTGCCTGGGGGAATTTCGGCTGAGACCCGAACCCGCCATTGGCGTCGTCATAATGTTGGTAGAGCGTGGCGAAGGCAGCGTCGAGAATATCAGTTGTCAGAGATCCAGAATCAGGCAGGAGTTGGCTGTTGCGGTCCAGGCTATCAGTGATCTGGGCAGCAGATTCATCCACTTTATCCCGGCGTTTTTCCCAAGCGTCGATGATACTGTCAAGTAAGCGTCGGAATGAAGGCATGCCATAGCGGTCGGCCGGGGGGAAGTAAGTGCCGCCGTAAAAGGGGCGCCCACTCGGTGTGAGAAACACAGACATCGGCCAGCCACCCTGCCCGGTCAAGGCCACCACGGCATCCATATAGATGGCATCGATATCTGGCCGTTCTTCCCGGTCCACCTTGATGTTGATGAAGTTACCATTCAGGATCGCCGCGGTTTCAGTATCTTCAAAAGATTCGTGTGCCATGACGTGACACCAGTGGCAGGCAGCGTAGCCGACGCTTAGGAATATCGGTTTGTCCTCCTCTTGGGCGCGCGCCAACGCCTCCGACCCCCATTCATACCAGTCGACAGGATTTTCGGCATGTTGCTGTAAATAAGGTGAGGTGGCTTGTTTTAGTCGGTTGGTCATTTTGGTCGTGTAGTCGCGTGGTCTTTTGGTCGCGTGGTCGCGTGGTCTGTTGGTCGCGTGATAAGTGGGGCGTCTAGTCTGTATGTCTGTATGTCATCTGGTACGTTGGTAGGGGTTTCTGATAGCTTGATAGGGCCCGCTGAAAGAAGGGGATTCACCGCGAAGGACGCGAAGATCGCAGAGGAAATCATGGGGTTTGACGTGGAAACACACGTACTGAAAAAACTGTTCTCAAACCTGCCAATTTCGCTGGTTACTCAACCTTCGCCATTTCTTCCGACCTGAATCATTCCGAGGAGCCTGCACAAAGAAGCCAAATCCGCATGACCAAACAACCGCATGACCAAACAACCGCATGACCAAACAACCGCCAGACCAAACAACCACCAGACCAAGCGACCACCTGACCAAGCGACTACCAGACCACGCGACTACCTGACCACGCGACCACGCGACCACGCGACTACCTAGGTACTTCGCCAATGATATCGAATCCAGTGAGACCTGAGTGGGGACCGGCGACCGTTATTTTCAGGTTCACGGTTTCGCCGGGCGGCACTGCATGGGGCAGTCGTCTGGGCGCGGCTTTTGCAAAGGAGAGATCGCCATTTTCATCGTACAGTAGCGCTACAATATAAATCCTTTTCTGAATACCGTTGGTGGCGTTACGCATAGTGACACTGAGAACGGCATCGCCTGCATTGTTGATATTGGCGGATCCTCCCTCATAGCCCCAGAGCCGCAGCGCGTCTTTGTCCGTATCTTTGGCATCTACAATATTGACAAGTGCGTAGCTTGCCTTTTTGATCGGTGCGACATCAGAGCCAATGTTCAGTGTCAGGAAAGTGGTGGCGCCGGCGCCCACTCTTTTTTGGCCCAGCCGCCATGATTCTGCCGCCAACAAAGTATCGTTTTCATCATAGAGTTCGACAGCCGCCGTCAGGTCTTTGAGACTTCGTGTACGGTTATTGATGATGGGTGCTGAAACCCAAAGTCTTCCGCCGCGTGCCAGATAAGACATAGGCTCACCCACTTTGATACCGGCAACGGGATCGGCATCCTGTGTTGCTTCGTCGGGGGGGGCATCCAAGGCCAGTTGCAGCGAACTGAGCATGAGTTCGTAAGCTGGGGCGAAGACTTCCCAATCGTGGGGCGGGGCATTGAAACTGGTGGTGACCAGCCTGTTGCCATCGCTCATCGCCCGCAGTTCGGTGCGGTAGAATCCATCATCTGCGGTCAGGACATCGAATTGAAGAATCCTTTCGTAGACGGAAGGCTCCTCATTTCTCAACTCTTCGTATCCCTCTTGCTGCGTGACATCACCCATGATATCGTTTAGGGCGGTCGCCAGATCACTTGGTGTAGGTCTGCGGGTCATCTCGTTAGCAGAAACCGAGAATTGCGCATAACCGCTGACATCGCTGAGTAGAACCTCATCTTTCTCAGGGAATTCTTCCAAGATCCCCCATCCGACAGGCACCGTAATGGTGAACAGGCCGGAGGGATGGACATAATTCAGCCCCAGGCTGTTGCGGACGACATCGACAGCTTTGGGTTGGTAACTTTCGATCAAGAGATCCCATAGAGGCAACACCTGCGCCCAGTTATCTGCTGGCGCCGTCAGGCTTAATCCCAGCAGCGTGTTGGACTCGACCCATAGTTCGGCGAGGACATGCGCCATGGGGTTGGCGGGATCCAACTGGCCCAGAAATTCAATCTGCCGGTGGCCATTCTGCATGATTTCATCGCGCAGTTCCAGAAAATTATCGGCATTGTTGTACTGCACAATGGAATAGGTCTGGCTGATGATGTCACTTACATAAGCACCGGCGTCCGCTGTGACCGGCAGGGGGAGAAAATGTGCGGTGACGCTGGTGGGGCTGAACTCGGTTTCCTGAAAACGAATACCGCCGCCGATGTCGGTTGGTCTCCAAGATGCAGGAACTTTGATCGAAAAAGCACTGTCCGGCGAGAGATAGCTGGCCAGATCTACGGTCAAGATCTCAGGTAAGGGGGTAGGTGTTTGGGTGGGGAAAGGGGTGTCGGTAGGGGTGGGCGGGATCACCGAGGGGGAGATCGTTGTAGGTGGAACCGCGGTTGGGGTAGAAACAACGGTCGCACACGCCGAAAGGAGGAGCACGAGAAACAGGGTGGTTGCAACAAGGATGCGGTTCCTGGGGGAACGATTCGTAAAGGAACGAGAACGACTCGCTAAGGAACGAGAAAGTTTCGTTAAGCAGCGAAAAAGGAAGGCCACGATATACTCCACACTGAATGTTTGGGGGATCACAAGGGATATTCGCTCACTTGTTCGGGTAATGGTAGCCTAAAGAGGCCGCTGTGACAAGCGGCGTGTCCGAGCACACGAAATGGCGATTGTCAACCTATTCTAACAAGTGTATAATTGTCGTATCAGAAGTGGGAGCTTTAGATTATGAGCACATCAGTTGCGCCACCCCAAACCAAGTTAATCACGGGAACAGAGTTGTACGAAATGGGTGACTTAGGCCCATGTGAACTGATCGATGGGAGGATCGTTTCTATGAGTCCGACTGGTGCTGAGCACGGCATGATAGAATTTCGATTGGGCGGAGCACTGCAGAATTTCGTACTTCAGCAGGAAAAAGGGTGGGTAATGGGGGGCGAGGTTGGCGTCTATACACGTCGAAATCCCGACCGTGTTCGTGGCGGTGACATCATTTTTGTTTCAAACATCAGATCCGAGAAGAGACCGGGGCAAGGGTTTCTTGAATTCGCACCGGATCTGCTGGTAGAGATCATGTCACCAAGCGACCGCTGGCAAGATATGCAGAAGAAGCTGGAAGAATACTTCCACATCGGTGTTGGGCAGGTATGGGTCGTGGAGCCGGCCAACCGAGCAGTGCGTGTTTATCGTTCGATAACAGAGATCGAACGCCTGGGCGATGAGGACGTTCTGCGTGGCGAAGGTGCTTTGGCTGGCTTTGAGATGCCCGTGGCGGATCTGTTTGCAGGCTAGAAAATCAGAAAAACCTTAGAGCCGCTTCGCCTTCTGCTGCAGCGCATACAGGAAATTCAACGCCTCCAGCGGCGTCATCGTATTCACATCGGTCTCTTCGACGGTCTGGCGGATGGGGTCGGGCCCTTCACTGAAAAGATCGAGTTGCAGGCTGCCTGAATCAAGGCTAAGTGTGTCGTTCTCCTCGGCCTGTTGTTCGAGCTGGTGCATGATTTCGTTGGCCCTGGTGATGACCTGTTTCGGCAAGCCCGCCAATTGGGCGACATGGATGCCGTAAGAGCGGTCGGCACTGCCAGGGCGGATTTCATGCAGAAACACAACATCGTCCCCTTGTTCGGCGACAGCTACATGGTAATTGACCACATGAGGCAGCCGTTCGGCCAGTGTGGTCAGTTCATGGTAATGGGTGGCGAAGAGGGTGCGGGCGCGCAGGTGGGGATGGCTATGAATGTACTCGATGACCGCCCAGGCAATGGACATGCCATCGTAGGTGCTGGTGCCTCGCCCCAATTCGTCTAACACCAGTAGTGACCGTTCGCTGGCGTGGTTGAGAATGTTGGCCGTCTCCACCATCTCCACCATAAAGGTCGACTGACCGCTGTGAATTTCATCCTGGGCGCCGATACGAGTGAAAATGCGATCCACCAGGCCGATGTGAGCGCTATCGGCCGGTACAAAAGAACCAATTTGGGCTAAGAGCGTGATGAGCGCAACTTGACGTAAACTGGTCGATTTCCCGGCCATGTTCGGGCCTGTGAGGATGATGATTGCCTCATCCGCAGACAGATTTGTATCGTTCGGCGTAAACACCTCGCCTTTGATGGTCAACTCCACCACCGGATGTCGCCCAGCCTTGATGTCGAGAATCAAGTCGTCACACAGCTCCGGCCGCACATAGCGATAATCGACTGCGATCTCGGCCAGGGCGCTATGCACATCCAGTTCGGCAATGGCGACTGCGGACGCCAATAACCTGGGCGCCGCCATCGCTATCTCATTGACGATCCCACGGTACAACTGTGTCTCCAGATCGAGCAGCCGTTCCTGGGCATTGAGGATGAGGGATTCATATTCTTTCAGTTCGGGCGTGATGTAGCGCTCGGCGTTGACCAGGGTTTGCTTGCGGATATAGTCGTCGGGCACAAGATGCGTATTGGCTTTGGTCGCTTCCAGGTAATAGCCAAAGACTTTGTTGTAACCCACTTTCAGTTTCGAGATCCCGGTGCGTTCTCGTTCTTGTGCCTCAAGCCCTGCGATGTAGGCACGCGCATCTTTGGCAGCCAGCGTGATGCCATCCAACTCGGCGTTATAACCCTGCTGAATGACGCCGCCACTTTGCAGGGTGGCGGGGGGGTCTTCGGCGATGCTTGCCTCCAGCACTGCCAGTACTTCAGCGCATAAGTCCAGCCCGTGGTCCTGACCCACCCGTTCGGCGATGTCTTTTACTTCTGGCAATGTCCTCAAACTCTGGCGTAGCCCCACCAGATCTCTGGGCAAGGCGATCTTCTGCGTGCAGCGATTAGCCCAACGCTCGATATCCCCGATCCGACGCAGCCGCTCACGCGCTTCTGCTCGATCCAGAGCTGCGTTGGCCCAGGCTTCAACAGCATCGAGGCGCTGGTTCAGGGCGTCTACATCCAAAAGAGGTTGATTGAGGCGGCGGCGTAACAGACGTCCCCCCATGGCAGTGCGAGTCTTATCCAATACCCACAGCAATGAGCCTTTGTGTTGTCCGCCCGTGATCGTCTCAACCAGTTCGAGATTACGGCGTGTGGCCGGGTCCAGCATCATAAAGCCTTCGATGCTGTAGCTGCGCAGAGCTGTGAGGTGCCCTAGAACCTGTTTCTGCGTCTCCTGCAAATACGCGATCAGCGCGCCCGCTGCAGAGGTGGCCAGTGGCAGAGTCTCGCAACCAAAACCGGACAGAGAGCTGACTTTATAGAAGTCTAGCAACGCCTGCCGGGCTGCCTCGGTCTCGAAACGCCATGGTTCATAATTGGAGATGGTGAAGGCGCCATCCAGGCCGGGATAACCACCACTATCGGGGATGACGATCTCGGCGGGGTCCAGTCTGGCCAGTTCTTCACGCACGCGCCGGGCCACATCTTCGCCGCCGATCTCGGTGACGGCAAATTCTCCGGTGGTGATGTCGGCATAGGCCAAACCGGCGCGGCGACCCCCTTCGAAGACCAGGGCCGCCAGATAGTTGTTCTTGCGCTCGTCCAGTAGGTTGGGTTCGACCAGTGTACCTGGGGTCACCACCCGCACCACGTCCCGATCGACCAGGCCTTTGCCAACCTCACCCACCTGTTCGCAGATGGCGACCTTGTAGCCGGCGTTGATCAGCTTGGCGATATAGCCTTCGGCGCTGTGCCAGGGCACGCCGGCCAGAGGTACGCGCTGGCCCTTGGTTACGGGGCGGCTGGTCAGGGCTACTTCACAGACCTCAGCCACGATTTTGGCATCATCATCGAAGGTCTCGTAGAAGTCTCCCAGCCGGAAAAAGAGGATGGCGCTGGGGAACTGGCGCTTGATTTGTAGGTATTGGCGGCGCATGGGGGTAGACATGCTTCGATTGTAGCGGAGGAAGGCGTGGCGAACAAAATAGGTTGGGCAGCTTGTGTTCGCACATGCGCGCCTGATAGGAGCTTTCTTCAACTCTCATCGGAGGTGTGTCGCTAACATGGTCTGCGCCATTACGGTGTAGCTCTAGCGCGTGATACAATCGATACGAGCCAAATCTTTTCATCCCACCTATTGGCGAGGTCAGACATGAATAATCTCTCAGCGGTTCGAAAGGAAGTCTATTTGCCTGCCGTGCAGGCGGCGAGATCGCATAGACTTGCAAAACTACGAGCTACTTCTGAAGACGAAATCATTGCGCGGGCGTTGGATATTCTTTTTGATTTGACTGATCTGTTGGATGATCAGGCGGAACAGCAGGGATGGTCTTATTTGTCAGAGGCTTCTCTTACGCTGGTGTGGGATAATGACAAGGCTGCTGCGTACGACAACTGGAGAGAGTTGTATGGCGTTTCAGCGGGGTGATGTCGTACTTGTTCCCTTTCCATACAGCAATCTGAGCACCACCAAGGCCCGGCCGGCCATTGTTGTGAGCAGCCAGAGCTATCACGCGCTTGAGCCAGATATTATTCTAGCTGCGATAATCTCTAGAATTATGACAGCATCCGCACCATTTGATCATATTTTGCGGGACTGGCGCGGTGCAGGATTGCGATTTCCTTCGGCGTTGAAGCCGGTTTTGTTTACGCTTGCACCCTCTCGTGTTATTCACAGAATTGGAACACTGACTTCGGCGGACCTGGCTGCAATCGACCACCGGTTACGGCAGGCGCTCGATCTTTAACTGGCGAAGAAAGAAATTGGATCAAGCTAGGTTCGCTTTCGGTAAAAAGTTATCACGCCGATGCTGTAAGTGGCTAAGATTATTCCAGACTTCGCTGGTATAAATGACTCGGTGGCGAAGTGATCACCTTATTTTCCTCACTTTGTGGTCTTGACTATGGGGGCCACTTTAGGTTAGTCTGGTGAAAGTCTATTCTGCTATGTTGAGTTTATAGGATTTCATCTAACCAGCTATTGCCTGCGCCTAACCCTACGTAGGGCAGGACTGCCTTTCAAGATATACAGTAATATCGATCTGAAAAAGAAAAGAGCTTGAGCCACCCAAGAGTCGGAAAATGTGCTCAATGACGTGACCAGGCTAATTCTCAGACGAACGACGCCTATCTACATTCAGCTTCGAAACCCGCAGCACAAACAGCGTGATTTCTGAGGAGTCAAGACATGCGTACTCATTTCAAAACTACAGTGGTTGTTAATTGTTTGATCGTTTTGGGCCTGTTGTTTGGGAGTTTGGGGCCGACGGTGGAGGCTGCGCCTGCAAATGTCGAGAGAGATTTACATACTGCAAGCGTTTCAGAAAATGCCGCCCTGATACCGGCATCACTCGAGAAGGAAGATCCTGCTGACGATGAAGGTCCGATTCCGGTGCAACCGGCTCAATCCAGCGTATTCGGGATCGTTGAGGTTGTGGGACCCGAAACCGTCGTTCCTGGTGAGGACATCACAGTCGACGTCCGTATTTACAACGTAGGAATGGAACCGATTGAAAAAGCTCACCTCACCATCGAAGCGCACAAGGGAGTTGTGGGGAAACTCAATTATCCGATCAAAGAGATAGCTGTTGACGAGGTTGTGAACATTGCGGCTGATGTGAGCGTGGCAGCGAACCCGGGTGATGTGCTGCACATCCCTTTCACAATCGGCAGTGGCAATCTTGCCGAGCAGTCCCGGGCAACATGGACAACAGTAGTTTTACAGCCAACGGCAGAAACATGGGTTCCCGGGCCGGGGGCAGGCAAATGGCGGCCTCAACGAGATCATATTGAGTTCGACCTATCCAAAGATCGATCCAAAGCGATATCCAAGATTGATTATCATCCAAAATACGAGAATACGCGTTTAGGAAAAGGAGGAAAGCGATTACATGAGTTTGAGGTTGAGGTTTCTGATGCGGAGGGAAATATCGTCCATGAATTCGCGGAACCCATTCTTGTCAGATGGTATTATGAGGAAGCAGGCGCCGATATCCTTTCACCACAACTATTGAGCTTTGTGTGGTTTAACGAAGAAACTGAGGATTGGGAAAAAGTGCCAACTGAAGTGAATGAAGAACAAGGCTACATCGAAGGATCGTATTATCACTTTTCTACCGGCGGTATCAGCCAGAACGAAGAAGTTTCTCTTCCCGATATCGACCAATTCTCAGGATTCTCGTCCAATTTATATACCGGCGCCGCTACCCATCGCTACAACATTCCACTGCCTGGCTTTCCGGGAAGCAAGGCGCTCTCGTTGGGATTGAACTACAACAGCCGCAGGCGTGACGACTCAAACCGTAGTTCTTTTTCCTACATAGGGCTGGGCTGGCAATGGGATTTACCCTATGTACAGGCTGATCATTGGGGTGATCCCCAGACATTGGTGCTTGGCGGGGCGAGTTACACCCTTGAAAAGAATAAGAAGGTCAATGATCGTTGGGAGACGACTGAAGAACCGTGGCGCTTTGCCATTAGCGAACGAGGAGAAACGGTAATCGTTCAGACCGAAGATGGCACTCGTTACCTATTTGAACGAGCGCAGAATTTCTGGCATTGCTATTTGTACGAGGCATTAGTGGTTAAAGAGGAATCGATAATCTGGGTTGTAAAGACCATCATCTTACCAAGCTATGATGGGGAAGGTGACAGCACCTCATTATATGGAGGCAGCTTATTGGGCACGAGGATCGAAATCGAGTACGAGCAAGATACAAGAACCTTGGATCTCCCCTTCGGCTGTGGAAGCGATCGCAACCATGTCTATGACGCTAGGCCGACGGAAATGTCGTTCTATGTCAATAATACGAAAGTTTCAGGTCTTTCGGTCGAATTCGAGTACGCTGAGAATCGAACCGACTATCCCAGCGGATGCGATGATAAGCAATGTAAAGTTCGGAAGGATACGGGCATCTATTGGCATTCAAAGAATCTGACCGATATTATCGTCAAAGTAAACAACAAAGTCGAGAGATGGTATTACCTGGACGCGGGCATGGATAGTGGTGAGCTACTGTTGAATAGTATTTACATGTTTGGCAAAGACACTGCCTCGATTCCCAGTTCTACCGTGACGCGAAAAGAAGATTCAATTTGGCAAACGTTCACCTACGCTAGCGGAAGACTGAAAACGATTCAGCACAAACTAGGAGCCAAGGCTACGTTCGTCTATCGCAATCATGGCGATGGTCACAGTGTACGTCAATTGACACTCAATACAGGTCTGCAAAGTGCTGTCGAGCAAACCAACTTTTATGATTCATACTCTTGGGATTCCAAAGCCAAAGGATTTGAATATGTGCAGGTAAGAAGCAATGGCTATGGCAAGCGTAGCCTGCATTATTTCTACAACGATGCGGACGATCCTGAAGGTAAGCAGGGGCTTGAATGGAAGACGATTCTGCAATCGAATGGTTCGGGAACGTGGAGCAGCGAAAGCAGTCTTACATTCGCTCTGCCCCCATTGCCCTCGGGACGAAGCGCCTGGGACGAAGATGCCCGCTACTTACGGGAAAGTGTGACAGCAAGTACATGGGACAGCGGTTCTGAGCAGTTGTTGTCGCAGCGAGTTTACAAATACACGACAAACCGCCAAGAGGGTGGGCAATATGGCAATGTCACCGGATTGTTCGACTATGTTTACAATGGGACGACGGCTGTGCTCGACAGGATCACGGCGCGGCATTATTACCCTTGTGATTTTAGACAAACCGGCAATGCCTGTGCAGGGACAGACCGGTTTATTACAAATAGCCTTGGGCAAGAACGCATTATGGATGGAGGCTGGGGATCGTGTACCCAGGCAACTCGCTATTTCTACGATACGTGGGAAGGGACAGGCAGTGCACCGGGAGGCAGTTGGAATTCGACTTATAGCGTACCGCCAAAACATGGTCTTTTGACTCGCGTCGAGCAGGCAACGACGAAGGGGGGTGACTACTGTTCCAATTTCATCGAGACCAACTCCAGTGTCTACAATCAATACCACCAGGTAGACGAGGCGAGAGATGCACTCGGAAACCTTACCGAATATACCTACGATACCTATATCCACGCTTATGCAACAGGCGTGACAAACGCTCTCAATCAGACCGCTACAACCAGTTATGGTGATTACGTATTTGGCGTGCCACATAGTATCACAGATGCAAACAATATCAGCACCAGCTACTATTACGACGACTTCGGCCGACTGCAATATTCTGATCTACCTTCGGGGTTGACCTTTAACGCCTCGGATCCTGAAAATACGGCAGATATATCAACCGAGACCATCGATTACACGTCCACCACAGCCCCCTACGGCATCAGGCGGCAGGTGTATACTGGTGGCACACCTCGATTTTTAGAGTCCGCAGTCTTCTTTGATGGCTTGGGCCGTGTTGTTGAGCAACAGTCTCCATCAGAGGAGTCTGGCAAGATCATTGTGACCACCAATCATTATGATCTGCGGGGTAACGTTGAAAAAGCTTCAGTACCGGTCGAGAAAAACGGTACAATCGGTACGTATGATGGGGCCAGCAGCAGCATTTACACGCAATACAGTTACGATGGCCTGGATCGAGTTGCGCAGATCACGAACCCAGATGCAACCACCTCGCTTGCTTGCTACTACGCCAACAAGAGGGCCGTTATCGACGAAAACGATC
>JAAENG010000317.1 GCA_024224665.1 Chloroflexota bacterium
GATACGCGGCGTGACGTACGTGCCCGACGGTGAAGGTGTCATGTCGCCGACCTACGCACAGCAACACTCTCCCGTCAAAGATCAAACCGAAGCCGTTGGGCATGCAGTTCGCGCGACTTACCTGTACTCAGCCATGGCCGACGTCGGCACCCTCACAGGCGATACAGAATATGGTGATGCGTTGGATAGGATTTGGGGCAACATCACAAACACGCGTATGCACATCACCGGTGGGTTGGGTGCGGTCCACGGCATCGAGGGATTCGGCCCCCAATATGAATTACCCAACGCTGATGCGTTCAATGAAACCTGCGCAGCGGTAGGCAACGTACTTTTCAATTACCGGATGTTTCTACTTCACAAGGATGCACGCTATCTGGATGTTGCAGAGGTTGCCTTACTGAACAACGTACTGGCTGCGGTAAACCTCGAGGGGAATCGCTTCTTTTATGTCAATCCACTGGAAGCTGATGGTAAATATCCATTCAACCACGGCACAGCCGGTCGTGCACCTTGGTTTGGCACAGCCTGCTGCCCCTCCAACATGGCCAGGTTGCTTCCACAAGTGCCCGGCATGACTTACGCCCACGACGACAATGATGTGTACATCACTTTCTACGCTGAAAGCAAAACCGAAATCACACTCGATGGTGTGC
>JAAENG010000318.1 GCA_024224665.1 Chloroflexota bacterium
ACCTCCGCCCAGTCCGAAAGATCCCCATCTATGGTAGGTGAATGGGTTATTTGATAAGCATTGAGGATGTTACCTGTTGATGGCTGTGAGGGGTTGTGTACTAAAACAAATGTATTGTCACCAAAATCAGCTCCCGGTGAAGGCACCAGCCGAATATGATTAGGAGAGACAACCACGCCACTTCCCGACATTGCTGAGCGCGGGATATGTGCTGGAGTGGGATTCACAAGCAGATGTAGATAGCCCTGACCGAAATAAACGGTAGGTGGAAAATAGAAGAAACCATCGGCAACACTGAAACTGGTTCGCACAAATCTGCCAACATCATCGGGGCTGTCACTGGCCCAGAGCTCGACGCGGATGTCAGCAAGGGGATCAAAGGACAGTCCGTTGGTGACAAGCACGCGCCCTCTGACCCGAACTAAGGTAGATGGGTCTAAGGTTGCAGTCGGCGCTGTGGTCGGTCCGGGCGTCGGCGTCGGTGGGGATGTCGGCGTTGGCAGTGTTCCGCTCCTGGGTGTGACAGCAGGTTGCTGCACTTGCGGTGACGCCCATATCAGATTCGTACTCGCAGAAGCCGTAGCCTCAGCCACAAATACGACACTGCCGATAGAGCACAGGGCTAGACAGAATAAGACAGCTGTGATAGTTCTTGATCTCATGACCTTTACCTGGAGCACATGCAAGCGGAGAAAGGTGGCGGCGAAAGAGGAACAGAAGGTTGAGGATGACAACTATAGCGATGATCAGGGCTCTTGATGATCTCCTCATCGTACATGCTCCGCCAAGTATCGAGAGTGGTTGCCTGACTCACATCATACCATATGAGCCTGTCAAAGTAATGAAAATCACACTTCAAAACGATGACAGCCTGTTCATCTTCCCACCAGCACCAAACCCATAAACTGTCGCCACGAGATCGGATCGTGGATAAACCGTATTCTTAGCGCCCCCATGTCTGCTATTGCTAAGTCACCATCCGGCCCAAAGGCCAGCGCGGAAATGCCATCGAAATTGTCTTCGCTGCCACCAGTCGGAGCCATCCATTGCAACGGCACTAAACTTGGTTGATCAGGATTAAACAACCGCACACGCGACCGATCCCCAATTGCTAACCAGCCATCTCTACTGACAGCCAGCGCCAGAGGGCCTCGTTGCAAGGCTAAGCCAAGCCAGGAGTGCGAGTGTAGACTATCGCCATCAAACTTTAGCTCTACAACATCCGCAGTCTCGGTATCTGCCATAAAGACCCGACCGCTCGGGTCCACCACCAGTTGGCCGAAACCATGCAAGCCGTCATCATCAGGGACCCAGGTCGAGATCAGGTTCCCCATCAGGTCCAGAACTTTGACTTCAGCCGTCTGCCGTTCCGACACCAGCACCCGTACCTGATCGCTGTTGCCCGACCGGGGCACGGTGCTCACCCGCAATGCGTCGAACGCCCCCATCGCTTCGTGCTCCCCTGCCAGCGTGCCGCCAATGGCAATGACCGCTGGCTCACCCTCGACGGCAAAAGGTAACGCCTCCCCCCAGGCCAGGCGCCCGTCCACAAACAGGCTGATACGCTGTTCCTGCCAGACAGCCGCCACATGGTGCCATTCACCCGCCTCCCAGCCGGCGATATCACCCCAGGCCGCCTTGTCGATGTCTTCGAAATCGCTCACCCAGGCATAGAGCCCGCCCCCGGTATGCGCCACACGCAAACGGTAACCTCGGTCGCCATCACCCGGCTCCCGCCCTGGATCGCCGATCTCCAGCAGAACATGCGGCTTTTTATCCGGGCCTGACCAGGTCGGGCGAAACCAGAATTCGACACCACCACGAGTGGCATTGAAGTCTCCAGCAGCGTACTGTAAGCGGGCGCCTTGCCCTATTTCGACCGCCTGCCCAAAGCGGCCATCTGTGAAACTCAATCCTTGTTTGACAACGGGTGCTGTACCGTTGGCATCCAGCAAATCACCATCGAAGGGCAACAGCAGGGCGGCATCCGCATCGGGGCGAGTCGGGGAGAAATCAACGGTGAAGGGCTCACCTGTCAGAGCTACCCCTCCCGGTGACGCTAACTCCGACGGTAAATCGTTGATCCGTCCGAACCAATTGAGGGGGTCCTGCCTGTCATCCATGACCCACACCCTGCCACTGCCCCGCAGCGCAACTGCGAATGCATCGTCCCTGCCGAGATTGGCTTGAACCGCATCCACCATGCCATGATGTTCACTACCCACGCGCCCAAGCCAACGTGGCCATTGGCCGGCAGCTGCAGGTGGCAGCATGTGCAACATGGCGCCACGATGCCCATCGACGACCAAAAGCTCGCCTTGATCGGCCAGGTATGAATCCCGCCATATCAGGCCATAGGGGGATAAAAGTGTTTCTGCACGGGCGATGTTGCTGTATGCAGACTCCCGGCCAGCGCCATCGACTGCTGTGACCGCATAACGAGCACGATCGCTTAGGCGGGTTGCAAATTGAGGTTCGGTCAGCCCTTCCACTACCAGGGCGAAGGGATCATAATCGGGCCAGACAGCGCCGTAGAGATTGTATGAGACGGCCTCGGCGACCGGATCCCAAGCAAATATCCTGGTAGCGCCCGTGCGGAGACTTAAATTGGCCGGGGCCGGGGGGAGTGCGCCGGAATCCGGGGGAAAGTACGTGTGCAAGGTTATGGTTTCGATCTGATTGCCATTCCAGAAATGCTTGTTCAGTTCGGTGATGGGTAGCCAGCGATAGAATTCCTGGCCCCCATTTTGCACCCGTATCAGCAGTTGGCCATTACGTCCCACCACATCGATGTGTGCAAATGGATTGGCATGCAAAGTATGGCCGGTTTCGGTGGTCATGGTCGCAGTCACCGGCCGGTTGGGTAACAGAAAAAAGCCCGACTCATCGCTGTCTCCCACGATTACCGGCTTGCTCGCCAACTCATTCCGTTCGGTTTGGTAGATCTCGATCCGAGCATGATTTACCCCCGTTCCCGCTCGATCCAGCACTTGCAAGCGTACCTTGGCTGGCAGATCATACAGGTAATCGCCGAAGTAGCCACGGCGATAGCCGCTGTTGGAAGCTAGCGCTCTTGCCGTATGCTCACTGTAATGGGTGTTATCGAAGGGCCGCGCATCATCCCCACCCATCAATCCCGGCCATTGCCAATAAAATCCGGACAACAGTGGCAAACCTTCCTGATCGGTCAGAGGGTTGCCGGCGCTGGGCGAGACATTGAGCTGGTAGAGATCGATAACCCCCAGTTGATGTGTAAGCTCGTGGATGAGACCCCAATCTATGCCCGCAGCGTAGGTCTGTGCATAGCGTCGGGCTGATTCCAGCGCCTCGTTCTCAGGTGTACGCTTGTAATCCGGCTCAGTCCGAAAAGTCCAACGGCCATCGAAGGCCAGCGTACTGCTGATGATATCTCCTCCAACCGCCACCGTGTCAGAGATCACATCGATGCGGATGCGGTCGCCGATCCCTGCGGGCGTACCGGGATAAAGCGCCGCGCCCAAACGCTGATTCATTTGTACGAACTGCGCCTGCAACCAGTCGGCAAAGGAGTAAGTTCCCAGCAGATTCTCCCTCTCGCCGAAGGCCTCGATAAAGTATGGATGGACCAGGATCTCCAGGTAATGGGCATCCGTTTGATGCGACAGTTGATTGTTTTGCTCAGACAAATCAGACTCGAAGTGTTCCAGATCTACAGCAACGATGTGTGAACCCTCTTGCCAATGCCAATCCAGGTGAATATCCACCCACCCGTCCGGGCCGAGCGCCTGTATCTCCCCCATCTGCACTGCTCTACCATCTACCGTCCAGGTATAAGCTGCAGCAGTAGCTGTAACCATACCCTGGTTGACAATATGAGCTGTAAAGGTCACGGGCTCACCAGGCTGAGGAAAACGCTGGTCGGTCTCAGTACCAGGGCAGAGTTCAGGTATGTCCCTGTCGTATACCAAACAGTAGCGGTTGTAGCGAGGTGTGCGGCTGATGTATTGGATGCTGAGATCGGCGAAATCTGACGGCCGCTCACTGACAGCCGATGGAAGGGGTCGGGGGAAAGCAGAAGTTGTGGTAGATGGTTTTGGCGGCGTTTCCAATTGTCGGATCGGGCCCTTGGGTTGGGCCCATATCTCCCCGCCTTGCAGAACCTTGCCGAGCCCGGAAAACAACAAGGTGGCTACAAAGAATGTTAACAGCAGATCGGTAACGCTACGATATCCTTTCATGCCCTAAAACTAAAGGAGGGCCGCCGTAGGCAGACCCTCAAGAGAATTGACTCGTAGTCGAAGCACGAGTTCGACATCAGTATTTTATAACAACCTTGGTACCGATATCGGCCCAATTCCACAATTTTTTCATAGGGGCGTCACGAAGCATCACGCAGCCGAATGTGGCAGGTGTACCAACCAGTCCCCCCCAAATCTTTCTGCCGCTGTTAGCCTTCCAGGGCAGACCGTGGAATCCATTTTCGACCGAACCACTCCAATAGATCCCTAACCAATAGGGCATCCAGATATTCCAGGAGGAACCGAACGCTTTGCGCAACTTGCTTTGCACGCGAAAAGTCCCCGTTTTGGTGCCGTAGCGGCGCTGTCCGGTAGAGCAACGCCAGGTATCGAGCATGACCTCGCCTTCGTAGCGCCAGCAACGCTGCTGAGAGATATCTACGACGATCTTCTTGGGCCCTATCTTCTTTGCAGGCTTGGCAGCAGGCGTTATCTTAAGCCGCTGCCCGACCTTTACTAAGGATGCATTTTTGATGCCGTTGAGTTTTTTCAGTTGCGCAACCGTAGAACCGTAAGCAGCGGCGATACTGCCGAGAGTCTCGCCCTTCTTGACCACATGCACCACCCCTTGGCTGGCTCCACCATTGGCAGCGCCCGATGGTATTTTTAGGCGTTGCCCTACAAATATCACACTACTATGCAGGTTGTTAGCGGCCTGGATAGCAGATGCCGTCGTACCATTGTTGCGGGCGATGCCGGAAAGTGTCTCTCCCCGACGCACAACATGTACCCCGGTATTGCCGGGCGAACTGCTATTGTCTGTTGTGCCGCGCTTTATCACCAAACGCTGGCCTACATAAATCACATTGACATTGCGTAGATTATTCAATTGCTTGAGGGAATCGACCGTCGTCCCATACTTGGACGCGATCTGGTTTAGGGTCTCGCCCTTTTGCACGCGATGGATCGTCGTTGGCTCGGCGGCCAAACCGGACGCATGTGCTGCCGACGGTAAAGTCACCAGCAAGATGAATGATGCAACCAGCAAAAAAAACGATCGCCGTAAAGTCATTGCTTTCATGCTACGAATCGCCTAGAATAAGGTAAGCGCACTTAGCGCAGAACTGAATCAATCTTGCTCAGAGATTCGAGCAGATATCTTCATGGGGGGAACTGCAATTTAGCAAATATGACACTATTATACACACTACGTCAACTAAATGTGTAAGTTTGGGAACATAGTGGTTTTACTCAAGTATCTTGCCAATACTCCTGGGCACGAATTCCCATATTATTGAACAAATACCATTTGGACTCGCATAGTAGAGGACTGACAGCTCTAGGGAGTTCCAGAATTAAAAGGCTCCCATAACCTTAGTCCTACGTGAAGCGTGAAACGTAAAACGTGAGGATTTAGGCGTGAAATCATTACGTATCAAGCATCACGTTTCACAAGTTTTGGATTATTATTTTCCTGTAACAGCTCTACAGCGGTGTAAGCCGTTGCTACATCAACCCAATGCCATTCCTGAAGTGAATAAAACGCCCTGCAGGTACGTTTGAATGACAGAATAGACATGTATACGTGTTTCGTGTTCCGTTATCTTTCTCTGATGAGAGGCCTCCCCCAATGCAACTAAACGCATACGCAATACGCAACACGAAACACGTAGATTTGTAAGTTATGACCGGTTTGAATGAACATGCCACAGCCACCAGAAATCATTTCGTAAGCGGTAGGCCGCCGATGTCTGCCAAAAGTAACCACAACGTTATAGCCGAGGAGCAACATCTACTTAGTGAGGCACAAAAGGGTGACAAAACTGCCTTTGGGCTGATTGTCGAAACCTATCACCGGCTCGTCGTCAGCGTTGCCTTTCGAATCTGCGGCGATGTACAGATCGCGGAGGATGTTGCACAAGACACCTTTATGAAGGCGTGGCAGCAACTACCGAACTTCCAGCCCGAACGCAGCACAAGTTTTCGCGCTTGGCTGTGCCGCATCGCCCACAACCGCAGTATCGATCTCTTACGGCAGAACCGTCCCGAGACCGAATTAGATCCCCGCCTGCCGGCACAAATCACCCGACCAGACAGACAGGTTGAACGGGATGAGACTGCCACCGAAGTCCAAGCTGCCATACTCAGGTTACCAGAGACTTCACGCACAGCGCTGATATTGCGAGAGTACGAAGGACTCAGCTATGCCGAGATCGCTGACACGCTCGAGATCCCCATCGGCACCGTTATGTCACGGCTTTACAATGCACGAAAACGACTCACCAAAGAACTCACCCCCCTACTGTTGGACCTAGAACGATGACAAATCACCTTGCCGAACTGATTGCAGCGTATATCGATGATGAACTTGACAGTGCTCAGAACTCGGCAGTCGAGACACATGTCGCTACCTGCCCAAGCTGCCGGCGGGAGCTAGAACAAAGTCTGAGATTACGTGAACTCTTCGAGCGCGAACCGCCAATCCCCCTACATACCTCGACTGCTGACTTCTGGCAGACATTGCAGCCTTTACTATCAGCACAGGAAGCTGTAGCGAACGCCCAGCGCCCCGATTTAGGCATGGCTTGGGTCTGGGGCGGTGTCATGGTCTTGTTTGCAGCCCTCTCCCAGGCGATTTTCTTGGCTCTGACGCTGTCAAATGTGGCGACACGCATCGGCTATCCCCTGACACGCTGGCTACCAATAGAGACAATCAATTTGTTGGACTCGGGTGAGGGTCCTGGTGCACTGATCATATCGGCACTTGAAAGTCATCTTTTCCTTTTGGCGTTCAGCAGCCCACTGGCACCCTTGCTTCCTGTCCTTGTTCTGCTAGTCCTAACAGCCGCATTTGCCATGGCATTTCTGGGCTGGGGTCTGGCCAGACTTTATCACCCACAATCGAATATGGTTTAATAACGAAGAACAAGCTCCCCCCCCTTCCAGACTCAGCAGATTCCATTCCCATGCCAAATCCAATTTCAAGCCGTAAACCAGACAAACCCCAGTACCGAAAAACCGATTAGATTGCGCCTCGATTTTCGCTTAAACAGCATATCCTGGTCTACCGGTTTACTGGTTTACCGGCCTACCGGTCTACCGGCCTACCGGCCTACAAGTAAATCGACATATCACATTCTGAAACTACCAATATACAGAGTTCATCCCATTCAAGGAGATAATCATGGATCACATTGGCATTCTCAAACAGGCACTACATACAACCATCCGCAATCCGGCGCTATGGATTTTGGGCTTTATTTGGGCCCTAGTCGGTGGAGGTGGCGGCTATTCCGGCATACCAAGCAACACTGGAAATGGCGTCAATTATCAACTGGACTCCAACGACTTTATGGGTCTATCTGAGCCTTTCATCAACCCAGTTAGCATTTTGTCAGTCATCGTTCTCCTCTGTTGCGTCATGTTTTTCATTCTCGCCCTGCTCATGGTGGTGAACTACGTATTGAGAGCTGGTGTCGCCCGAGTCATCCATGCCCACGACAACGACAATGAAAAACCAACCGTCCGCCGAGGATTCAGAGAAGGCTGGAATCGCCGCACATGGCGCCTGCTCTTCCAGGATCTGATCATATGGTTTCCCTTCGCCCTGATCGCGATGCTGACACTGTTGCTTGTGGCGTCACCTTTGTTGCTGTTAGCCGCAGACAATGATTTCGCCACCGCTATCGCTATCATCGGGACGGTGGGGTTGTTTATCGGCTGGTTGGCCGTAGTCATTATTTCGGCGACGCTGTTGGGTGTGCTCAGCCATTTCTGGTGGCGAGCGGCAGCCATCGGTGATCAAACCACAGGCGTCGCCATTAGGAGCGCATGGCGACTGGTTCGCAACAACTTCGGTGATGTTGCCATCATGTGGCTGCTAATGATGGGCATCGGTATCCTTCTGGCCATGCTCATGATCCCTATCGTACTGGTCATTCTCTTGCTTGCCGGTGTGGCGGCAGTCGCACCTGCCATGTTGATTTTCACTGCAACCGAAAGTCTGTTGGGCGCTTTTCTGTGGGGCATCCCCGTCGGGATCCTATTGTTCATCGTCCCCATCACCTTTGTCAGCGGCCTGATCATCATTTTCCGCACGGCAGTGTGGAATCAGGTCTACGATCAGTTGGTAGAACGCAGTGGTTTGGCCTCTGCCCACTAGCACCCTACTGACCAAAAACCGCACATTACAGTTCACATCCTGCGTGATACCGACCGCCATTCTATTTCGAGCGGTGGGTATCACGCACTTTTATCTAACGAACACGCCTTGTGATATACCTCAATCTCCCCGCGGCTCCTCGGCGGCATCATCGATGTCGACATTGATTTCTTCCATGGAGCCGGTGACCATATAGATGGTGCGTTCTGCGATGTTTGTAGCCAGATCCCCAAAACGCTCGAGTTCCCTGGCGGCACGCAGTACCTCGTAAGCTGCTTCAACACGGTCTTCTTCTTTGGTCTCGGCCATGTAACTCATAACCTGATGAAAGACCTTGGCATACAACGCATCCACCTCATCATCCAGTTCCGATACACCTTTAGACAGAGCCACGTTTTCGTGCGCAAATGCCTGCATTGCTTGACGCATCATCACCAATACGGTGTCACCCATCTGTCTGAGTTCAGCAGGCTGATGTTGGTTCGGATATTTGTGCATATGCGGAATGACCTTGGCTATCCCTTTCGCCTGATCCCCCATTCGTTCTAGATCGATGATGATATTCATAGCCGAAATCACGCGACGCAGATCGCTGGCTGCCGGTTGCTGCAAGACTATCAGGGAAAAACACTTGCTCTCGATATCAAATCTCACTTCATTCACGCGTTGGTCCAGTAGATGGACCTCACTGGCCTTTTCCAGGTTGAGCGTTGCCAAAGCCTCCATTGCCAGTTTCAATTCACCTTCGACCAACACGCCCATCTTGAGAATGTCATTGCGCAGCTCATCAAGTTTTTGGATAAATCTCTCGCGAATCGGCACTATGTAGTCTCCTTACGAAAATCACCTGCAGGGGTACGCTGAACCTTTTGGTTCTTCAGAAAATAATGAGACAGTTCAATCTGAAAACGCTTCAAGCGAATTCCGCAGTAGTACAAATCTCTGGAACATTTTTCTTGGAATTCATCCTAACCACGTCTTCCGGTGATATAGGCTTCAGTTAGTTCTTGTTTGGGGGATTTGAACAGCTCGGATGTGGTATTATACTCCACTAACTCGCCCAACCAAAAGAACCCGGTATAATCGGATGCTCGTGCAGCTTGTTGCATATTGTGGGTGACGATCACAATAGTGTAGTCCCTCGCCAGTGTTCGCATCAAATCCTCGACTTTATGGGTAGCAACAGGATCCAGTGCCGAGCAAGGTTCATCCATAAGGATAACCTCCGGTTTGACGGCGATGGTACGGGCGATGCAAAGCCTTTGTTGCTGTCCTGGGTTAAGGTCTAGAGCAGGGTCATCGAGCCTGTGCTTGACTTCATCCCAGAGTGCAGCCCCGATAAGACTCTCCCGCACGCTTTCGTCCAGCTCCTTTTTTTTGTTCTTGCCGATGATCCTCGGGCCAAAGGCAACATTCTCGTAAACGCTCTGCGGAAAGGGGTTTGGACGTTGGAAGACCATACCGACACGCTGGCGCAATTCTACGACATCCACATCATCATCGTAGATATCTTTTTCATCCAGAATCACCTGGCCTTCGGCGCGCGCGCTTTTGATTGTGTCATTCATACGGTTGAGCACACGCAGAAAGGTGGACTTACCGCAACCGGAAGGCCCGATCAGTGCGGTAATTCGCTTTTCAGGGATACTGACGTTCAGATCCGTCAGTGCCTGGAAATCCCCATAAAAAGATTTTAAGTCACGTACATCGATTTTGATATTCATACTGTTCTTTCGCTCATATTTTTTTGACTTTCTTAGATTCTCTTACCTACTACATATTGTATATCGAATTATCAAGCTACTATATACAGGATGTGGATTCTCATCGCTGGGTGAAGCGATGTTCATCAGAGCGAATTCAG
>JAAENG010000319.1 GCA_024224665.1 Chloroflexota bacterium
GAGCAGATGCCGGCGCATGATTTCGAGGTTAAGGAGGCGCTCGAGGAAGGCTGCCAGATTCATTCGCTTCGGGGTATTAAGAATACCGAGGCACAGTCGATTACCCTGGAAGAAATGGCCCTGGATGAACAGGGTAAGCCCCAGCCCACGGGTCGGTTGGAGTCGCTCGAGGCAGACACGGTAGTGCTGGCCATCGGCCAGGAGGTCGAGACAGGCCTGGTAGAAGGCATCGACGAGGTATCTGTTCGCGATGGTGTGGTTCAGATCGATGAGCACATGATGACGGGTCACCAGGGTTTATTTGCCGGCGGTGACATGGTGCCCTCTGATCGCACTATGACGACGGCTATTGGTCACGGTAAGAAAGCGGCGCGCCACATTGATGCTTGGCTTTGTGATGAGACCTACGTTGCTCCTCCGAAACATGAGCTGGCGGCTTTTGAGAATCTCAATCCCTGGTACTACGCAGATGCGCCCAAGACCATCCAGCCAGTACTGGAACTGATCCGACGTCAATCAGGCTTCGAGGAAGTACTCGGTAACCTCGACGAGGCGAATGCCCTGTACGAGGCACGGCGGTGTTTGAGTTGTGGCAACTGTTTTGAATGTGATACCTGCTACGGCATCTGCCCGGACAATGCGGTGGAAAAACTGGGGCCCGGCAAGCGCTTTGAGTTCAAGTACGACTACTGCAAGGGCTGTGGGCTTTGTGTTGCCGAATGTCCCTGTGGCTCAATTAAGATGGTGGCAGAGGATATTTAACCAAAGAGTTGACCCATGCCCGCCGCGACCACCCATCCCTTTGCTATCACCCTCGATGTTGGCACTAGCCTGACCAACGAGACCGGATCGTGGCGTACGCGTCGACCGGTCTACCTCGATCGCCTACCGCCTTGCAATAACACCTGCCCCGCGGGTGAAAATATCCAAGCCTGGTTA
>JAAENG010000320.1 GCA_024224665.1 Chloroflexota bacterium
CCCGAATGGCGGGGTTTCACCTGCGAAAATGTCTGATACTGGGGAAGTTCGTTCCTCAGTCGAAGTGCAACAAGTGCTTGCCTAATACATTAAAACATCATTATCTTACAAGAATACAGCGATTCCAAATATGGATATGCCGCTGCAACAGGCGAGCAATTTCTGTCAGTTCGGCGTTCAGAGCAATGTGGTTCTACGATGCGCGTTGGCTGTTTGTGCTGTTTTTAGGCTGAAATTCCTCGCCCTTATCCAATATCGGCGTCCGTATCCGCATGGGTGAGGAAATCCTACCAGACAAGCAGGCCGGTTCGACTCTTTCTTGGCAGAATAAAGGATGGTGTCCCAGCAACAGGTGAACGTGTAGTTGGCACAGGGCAGTTCATCCGAGAAGTCAATAATGGCAAAGAAAGGTTAGAATGGCACACCACTAATGCGCTGGGATTAATGCAGCAACTTGGCGCCATTCCTGGATAATATCCAAGCCGATTGTCGGCTAAGAAATTTGGTGGTCACGTTGTATCTTCTCAATAAAGGCTGCTATTCTTCTCTTGGCAACTAGGTTGGGGGTCGATTTTTCATTCCATGTATTTCTCAATGCTGTAGCTTCCCTCTCGGCGCCATACCTCTAGAATCATTTCGTAGCGAGATAGCGGCATGCCGGTATAGACGCAGTTGCTGGTTGAAAAGATATACCCCCCTCCTGGCATGCCGTGCTTGAGAGCATAACGGGCAGAAGCGATGCCCTCCTCCTCGCTCCCCATGTCCAGCTTGCCGCAATCCACATTGCCGATCATACAGACCTGATCCCCACATATTTTCTTGATCTCGGCCATGTCGACGCCGCCCTGTGGATCGAGCGAGTGAAGGGCATGTGGGTTGGATTCAAGCAATTGGTCGAGAATAGGCATGATATTGCCGGCGGTTCGTCGACCAGACGATAACAGAACTCGGCCAGGCGTGCCCCACCTTGTGGAATCGAATAGGTGGCGTCGCCATGAATCAGGATGAAGTAACGATCACCTGTCCTCTCTCGGATCAGGTCGATCATCCGCATCGTTTCTTCTAAGGTGTGAGGTACACAAAGACGTTTAGCATCTGGTGCAATGTCCATCTTGTCTACTTCTTTACTTGTCTACTTATCTACAAGGCGCTTCCGAAACTAACAGTCAATGATACCTGATGATGGCTTAGCAGGTACTGAATAATAGCAAAATACTATAGTTGCGATGACAAGGTTGGCCAGCTTATACTGCGACTCATGAAAGACACCATGACCCCCAAAGAACGCTGGCTCGCACTCTTACAAGGTGAAAAACCGGATCGGATTCCCATGGACTACTGGGGGACCGAGGAGGCGACACAAAAGCTGATGGCACACCTTGGCTGCGATACGTTTGATCAGGTGATGAGACGCCTGCACATCGACAGGCCCACGCATGTTCATGCAGAGTATGTTGGACCGAGCTTGCCGAATGAGTTTGATATGTACGGCTGCGGCTGGCAAGATATCGATTACGGCGGCGGCGTGTACCGAGAGTGCATACACCATCCCTTGGCGCAATACGATTCCGTTACTGAAATCGAACGCAACTATAACTGGCCCTCCATAGATTGGTTCGACCATTCGCTGATACCCGACCAGGTCAGAGGTCGAGAGGACTACCCCATCCAGGGTGGTGGTTCCGAACCCTTTCTTCGTTACGCCCTGTTGCGCGGGCTCGAACAGGCCATGGTCGACCTGGCGCTCGCCCCGGAACTGGTGCACTACTGCCTGGACAAGCTCTTCGATTTCTCCTATGAAGACACGCGCCGAATCCACGAGCAGATCCCCGGACAGGTCACGTATTCGTACATTGCCGAGGACCTGGGCGGGCAAAGCAATCTGCTGTTTTCCGTCGAGACGATCCGGGAGTACCTACTGCCAGGCATGAGACGAATGGTCGAGTTGACACACGAGGCCGGGGCATACGCCTTCTGCCATAGCGACGGCGCCATCCGTAACATCATCCCTGACCTGATTGAGATCGGCTACGATGTGCTCAATCCCATCCAGTGGCGTTGCCCGGGCATGGAACGTGATGCCCTCAAACGTGATTTTGGCGAACATCTGATCTTCCATGGCGGCGTAGACAATCAGCAGACCCTGGCGTTTGGCAGCGAGGAAAACGTTTGGCGGGAAGTGGCTGAAAACATCGAGATATTAGGAGATGGCGGGGGCTACATCCTTGCCCCTTGCCACAACATTCAGGCTGTCAGCCCGCCAGAAAATGTGGCGGCGATGTATGAAGCCGGTTATGAGCTTGGGTGAAGGGTACCGACCTCAAACTCTAGCTGATACTGCGTACTCTCGCCCGGCGCCAGATGGGGTAGATCATCTCGGGCACGGGCGATGGCCCGGCCTTCGACACCACTGCTATTTGCAGGCTCGATACCGAGAACATAGGCGCCCTGCCCCATTTGTTTCCACTGAAAAAGATGGGGCAATTGTTCTTTGAAGAAGCTGATGCGCATACTCAGGCCTAATTGGGGGTTCTCCACCACGGCATGTACCTTGCCTTCTGCATCTACATTGGGGACATGGCGGAAGACCTGTTCCTTGTAACCGGGAGTCGGCGCCTGGAATTCGAAGCACCTATCTATGCCCGGCTCTGCGTCGGCATCACGGGGGATTGTATCCTCGACATCGACAAGCAGACGGGCATGTTCGCTCAGCAGTGGGAATCCGAGATTACAGTGGTAGAGAATGAGATGAGGCTGGGGTTCAAATCCCTGGTTGGTGATAGTGTCTTCCAGCAGGATCGCATTCGAACCCAGTGCAGTGGAGATGCGACGCTGCAGCAGAAAGTTCTCGCCGAAAAGACGTGTTTGGCGGACGCTACCTGAGACCTCCAGACGATAGCTATCCCCCTCCCAGAAGGTGCGATGACTGACCTGTTCAGCGGGCATGTTGCTGATACGGCCATGGATTCCATAGCTCTCACCGCCATCCTCTGAGGGCGCGCCGATCTGATCGAGACCGCAAGTGGTACATAACCCACCCTGGAAGGAGCGCAACCAACCCAGGCCATCTGCCTCATAATAGCTGGGGTGCATCCAACCAGAAGATGAAGCCCAGGCCAGGGGGATGCCTTTGTAACGACAGGCCGCGATATCCAACGTCCTATCAGCCATGACATTGAAGCTAAGGCCGCTTCCTGTGTAAACGTGATAATATCTTGAGCCCCGACCCATACCGTCGCTCGCCTCGGCAGCTACGATGCCTGCGATCTGGTCCATGTGGCCCACACGCTGAATCAATTCTTGACGATTCCAGTCCTTTTCTAACAACTCGTACATCGTTATCCTCCAGTAGGAAAACTTCCTTTTGTCACACCGGCGGTCAATCCGGCCACAAACTGATGCTGCGGGATGAAGACCACGACGACAATAGGGATCGAGAACATCACAGAAATCAGTTATATCTCGTACGTGCACTTGCGTGCTTCATCGGCAAACGCAGCGATCAATTTGGGATCGGCATCGAAAAAATGGTCAGAGGGGCTGATAATGAACCCTCCGTCCTCGCCGGCAGCCTCGAAATTACGGCGAACCGCGGCTCTGGTTGCTTGTTCCGAGCAATCCTCGAAATAGTGATATTGGTCGAAACTGCCGATCAGACAGACCTTGTCGCCGACACGCGTTTTTAACTCGGCCAAGCGTACATCGCCACCCATCTCAGGGGGCGTGAGCGTCTCCATGGCATTGGGCTTCATTGCTGCAACGGTCTCGAGAATGGGCATCATGCCCCCGCACGTGTGATAAGCAATGCGCTGGCCGGCTTCGTGGGCGGTTTCGATCAGTACGCTGTCGTAAGGAGCGACAAAGTGCTCGAAGAGATCTGGAGAGATAACGGTCGTGGAGGCATCGCCCCCACCTAGTTCCAGTATATCGTATTGGGCGCCCTGCAGCGACTGGATAAATATCATCTTGCGAGCATGCAATATCTTCAACAATTCGTGTACCCAGCCCGGATCATCGAAGGTCTCCATGATCATCTTTTGCGTGCCAACCAGGCAGCATGCATCCTGCCAGGTTCCTGGTTGACCGAATAGATCGAAGCAGCAGATATGACCTCGCACCAACCCTCGCTCACCAAAGGCTTCGGCTGTTGCATTGACGGCTTCTACGTCACATTTGGGCGCTGTCACAAACTCCCCGATAAGATCGATGTCCATTTTCTCTTTGATCAGATGTTCGGTCACCCAGGTTGTATGGTCATTGGATTGCAGAACCGTGGTAAGTTCACCTTTTGGGGTGACGATACGATAGCGGGTGGTGACATAGCGAGGATGAGGAATATCTTCGACCTCAATGCGCCAATCATTGTTGGCGACACGCCTGGATTCGAGAAATCCAGGTTCGCCTTGCGATGGGTCGTAGTATTCACCCTGGTCGGGATCAGGTCGATGCGGGACAGTCCACACGATTGCATCCATGTCGAAGTAATCAAAAAATCCTTGATTTGAGATGCCCCCCATATGCCTGTCAAGGAAGTAGGACATCAGGTGATGTGTTGTCACAGGCAGTCGATCGGGAATACCCCCATCTAGAGCTGTGAGCATTCTTTGTTTTGAGGTCATACTCATAGGACGATCTCCTGGACATTGTTATCGAAGACGGATATCGCCTCCGACGAAAG
>JAAENG010000321.1 GCA_024224665.1 Chloroflexota bacterium
AAAGTTAAGAAAATAACTCAGTAATGTAGCCTATGCGTTTGCGAGGCCCGCACCGGGATGAATTCCCGGTGCTACGTAACAGCGCCCCTTGAAAGGGGCTGATTTGACACCCAAAGTGTCACAAAACGAGCCGATAGCCGAATTGATCCGGCGCTGTTTGCTAGCCGGGAGATTCATCCCCCGGCGGACCTGGCAAGAAAACATTACCGAAATAAATAATTAACCTTCATCAGACATGATGTGCGAACATCCCATCTCATTGGCGCTATGCACGATCATAGCATCCCAGAACGAAATCTGGTATCTGCGGTTCAGATCGATTACTTCATATTTCCCTAACCTCCAAAACCTCATCCACCACCGGCTGCAGCGCCTGCACAAGCTGTTCTTTGGTCGCACCCTGCACCTTAAACATGATCTCCCATCGTGGGAAATCCCCATCCTCGAACTCGCTGACGCCCAGACCAACGATATTTCCGCCCGTTGTGGTCACTGCGCCCGAGATTTTGGTCAACGTACCTTTATCTCCCGAGGTGGATACAACAACGCGCAGGCCCGAGCGGCGTCCCCCCAACATCTCCAACAGGAGCCTGAACAAATCCGTTTCGGTGATAACCCCCACCAGCTTTTCCCCTTGCATGACCGGCAGGCCTCCGACGCGGCGATCAACCATGATCAACGCTGCTTCTTCCACCGGCGCCTCCTCCTGCACTGTGATCACATCCTTGCTCATCACCTTCATGACCTTGAGCTTGGACAAAAGATCGGTTATCTCCCAAATAGAAAGTGAAGTCGCAGGCGAAGGTGAAGCGTGCAATAGATCCTTGTCGGAGACAATACCGACCAGCTTGCCCTTGCCATCGACCACGGGCAAACGGCGAACAGTTTTATCACGCATCAGGCGCAGGGCATCAGGCACAGACGTATCCGGCGAAATGGTAATGGGATTGGGAGTCATTCGTTCTCGTACAAACATGGCAGCATCCTTGGTGTTCACGTGTCGAAGGTCAAACCTCATGAATCTTTATGTCAAGAAGGCAATTGACAAATGGGTTGACCATACGGTATTCTATCATCTCCAACCCATTTTGTCATGGTGGATTATACCCACAGTTTTGATCATCGGCCCTTATCGTTTCTTTTTCTATTCAAGTGACCAGAATGAACCGCCTCATATACATATTGAGCGCGATTACCATAAAGCCAAATTCTGGCTTCAACCGGTTCGGTTACTAAATAGCGGTGGGTTCAAACGTAAAGAACTAAATCGCATCCAAGAGTTGATTGGCGAAAATCAAGCTCTCTTTTTAGAGGAATGGGATGAATATTTTAGTTAATGAATTGTCAGCTATAAAAGCCTCAGAAGTATATATTACTGATGATACCCTAGCGGTTGATTTAAGCGATGGCCGAACGCTATATGTTCCGCTAATTTGGTATCCCCGTTTGTGGCATGGGACCCAAGAGGAGCGAGAAAAATGGCGGTTGATAGGTGATGGGGAAGGGATACATTGGCCTGAATTAGATGAGGATATTAGTATCGAAGGGTTAATTTGGGGTAAACCATCTGGGGAAAGTCAGCGTTCGTTACAGCGATGGTTGGAAAAGCGAGCCAACTAACTCCCCATAGGCAAGCCGAGAGAGAGAGTTCGGAGGTCAGACCATCGCCCAGTGGCAACACCGCGCCAGACCGTCCGCCAGTCGAGCGATGATATGTTCATCCTCTCGGACGGCATCAAAGGCATCGGGGACCAGTTCGAATTAAACCGCTTCCGCCAGTGCTACTGCCTATTCGAGATGAGTTCTCTAAATCGTAGGCGGTACTGTCTGGCGATCTGAGGCCAGCCGTATTTTGTTTCGATCAGACCTCTGCTGGCCCGGCCCATCGCCTGCACCCGCACAGGATCGGCAGCCAGCGCCGCCATGGCCCCTGCCAACGCCACCGCATCGCCCTCGGGCACGATCATGCCGTTGACGCCCTCCTGGATCACTAGATCGTTGCCCGCGCAATCGCTGCCGATCACTGGTTTAGCGCAGGACATGGCATCGAGCACGCAGACATTCAGACCATCTGCCGGGCGCGTGACACTGGGCATGACCAGGACATCGGCGGCATTGTAGTAGACACCGATCTCGTTGTTGGGTATCCGCCCCACCCAGTGGATGTTTTCTAGCTGTAGATCCTGCCCCAGGCCTTGCCACGCCTCCCAGAGATCGCCGTCGCCAACAAAGATCGTGTACATGGGTGTGATTGGATTGCGGTGTTGCAATTCCGACAATGCATGCAACATCACATCAAACCCCTTTTTGTAGACCATACGCCCAACGGCCAGGAAGAGAAACGCGTCTTCGGGAATCCGCAACTGTCGGCGGAGTGATTCTGTACCCCTTGGATCCGGTCGCAGTACGTCTGGATTGACTGCGTAGATGACCAGCTCGAACTTGTCCGGATCCGCTCCTAAATCTGTAGTGGCAACCTCTTGCAGTGATGTGCTGTTGGCGGTGATTAACCCAGCTTGATCAAAGGCTATCCGGGCCATGTAGCGGAAGAGCGGATTCTGGCCGGCGACCAAGGCATCACTGCCGGGGATGCTGACCACCAGGGGGATGCCCAGTTGGCGAGCGGCGAAACTGGCGATATAGCCGTTGGGCAGCAGCCAATGGGCGTGCAAGATGTGCAGTTGCCGTTCGCTTGCGATCTTCTTTGTAAACTGGATGCCCCGCAAGAAGAGGGCGGGACTGAGTGCGTAGGTGTTGAGCCGCATGCGTACATCGGCCTGCATGGTACGCATATAGCCGAGTTGGTGGCTGGCATCGGACCAGGCATAACGGTAGAGATGAAGGCGAGGGTTGGCTACGGCAAGGGCATCAGGTGTGTAGGCAGCGTCATAGGGGGCGATGATATGGACCTCTTCGCCCTGCTGTGCCAGTTCTTCGCAGAGATGCTGGATAAAGCTGCCCGAGAAATCTCCAGGAAAGCGCGGGTAGTTATGGGTGAGGACGCCGATACGCATGAATGCCGGTCACCCTACCTTTGATCTTGTTCCCGCACGTGATTTTGATCACGCACGCTTTGATCCATCTCCCACAGCCGATCTTCCAATTCAGTGAGCCGATCACCTTGCGTGACAATCAGCTCGGCCAAGAAACCGACCAGGAAAAGCACAAGCCCTGCCAGTGCCAGAATCAACGCCGTCCAAAAGGCAGGGCGTATTTGCGTCTGCTCTTGGAAGAACCAGAAATAGGCCAGCACCACGAAAATGATTCCCGACAATACAAAACATCCCAGACCGACACCCCCGAAAAAACGCATGGGCGCCTGGCTGAAGGTGAGTAGAAAGCGGATGACAATGACATCCAAAAAAGAGACGGGAATCCGACCCAAACCGAACTTGGAACGGCCTGCCTTGCGAGGATACCAGTTAGTAGCCACCTCACCCACACGAAAACCCTGATCGGCGGCAATATGCAGCAGAAAACGATGCCAATCGGAACGTAACGGCGGCAGCGCCAGGATCACCTCGCGGCGGAAGCCTTTGATCCAATTGGCATCGTGCACATGCACAGGAAAGAGGCGGGTGCTCACGGCGTTATAGATGGTGGAAGAGACTTCTTTACCGTCGGCCCGTCCCTGCCGCCAGCCTGAGACCACATCGAACCCCTCGAGCAGCTTGTAGTACAGCTTGGGGATATCCTCTGCCGGATCAGATTCCAAATCGGCAGGAAGAAACATGATGTAGTCGCCTTGGGTAGCGCGAAAACCACTCTGTAGGGCCGTGGTCAGCCCACGGTTGCGCCGATGGCGGATCAATCGCAGCCAAGGATACTCTCTTTGCAACTCGACGACACGTTCAGCCGTGCCATCGCTGCTACCGTCGTCCACGAACACAAGCTCGCCCCTCACTTCCATCTCTGCAAAAGCCTGGGCGGTGCGGCTGAGCAGTTCTGGCATATTCCCGGCTTCGTTATAAGCGGGGATCAGGACCGAGATTTCAGGGGAAAGCGATGTCACGATTGTTAGCCGGCCAATACGGTTTTGATGGCCTCGACCACCTCATCCTGCTGGGCATCCGTCATCTCAGCATACATGGGCAAGCTCATTACTTCATGAGACATCTGCTCGGTGATGGGGAAGCTGCCCGGTTCCAGTTCGAGGAAACGATAGGCCGGTTGCAGGTGTAGAGGGATGGGGTAATGCACACCCACACCGATGCCTGCCTGTTGTAGATGTTCGACCACTGCGTCCCGATCTGGAGTGCGTACCACGTAACAATGAAAGACAGGGTGGGTTTCAGGGAGGTACTTGGGTGTAATCACAGGGGTGTCGGCCAGGAGTTCTTCATAGCGAGCAGCACGCTGGCGACGAGCTTCGTTCCAGTCATCCAGGTGTGGCAATTTAACACCTAACACAGCGGTCTGGATGGCATCGATGCGGTGCCCGTAGCCCAGTTCTGCATGTTCGTACTTACTGATGCGGCCATGATCTCGCAGCAACCTCACCCGTTCGGCGATCTCATCATCATCGGTCACGACAGCACCAGCGTCGCCATAGCAGCCCAGGTTTTTGCTCGGGTAGAACGAGAAGCAGGCGGCATCGGCCAGACTGCCAGCACGCCGCTCTTTATACAAACTGCCATGCGCCTGCGCAGCATCTTCGATCACGATCAGCTTGTGTTGCCCGGCGATCTCGTTAATCAGATCCATATCAGCCGGCTGTCCATACAAGTGGACCGGCATAATCGCCTTTGTGTAGGGCGTGATAGCGGCTGCGATCTTTTGAGGATCGATGTTATAGGTAACAGGATAGATATCCACAAAAACAGGCCGAGCACCAACTTGCGAGATGGCTTCGCCGGTGGCGAAAAAGGTAAACGAGGTGGTGATGACCTCATCCCCGGCGCCGATACCATAGGCCAGCAGTGCCAGATACAAGGCGCTGGTACCGCTGGAGACGCCGAGGGCATGCTTGACCCCACAATACCGGGCAAAGGCTGCTTCGAAGCCGGCAACCTCTGGCCCCATGATAAAGGACGTGTTCGAGATCACGCGTTGGATGGCTTCATCTACTTCGGGTTGGATGGATTGATACTGTGCTTTCAGATCGACGAGCGGAATAGACATTTTTTAAGGGAACCTCTTTGAACGCCACGACTACTTGTTGGCATGGCAATTTATGTCAAGACAATGCAGGAGATGTTTGGAAAAAAAGCGCTTGTGGAAATATGAATGCTGCCCCTAATGGAGCAGCATTTTTCGGTGGAGTTGGTAATCGGGGTTGCAGGTGCTAACCACCCTGAATAGTATCTAGTCTTTCTTCGAGTTGGCCGATTTTTTCAGTGTGTGCGTCAATCAGATTTTGGATACGCAGTGGCGGATAGATGCCATAACTCGCGCCCTCAACTTCCAAACGGGCCAAATTAACCCGGTATTTCTGTAGCTGTCGTCGCAAGATCTTGGCCTCTTGCTGCTGTCCGGCCTCACCGATAACCTGCACCGAAGCATCGGAGATTTCAGCATCGGCCATCGTTAAGTCGTCGGCGTTTGTCTCGAGCCAGGTGCGCAAAAAATAGTTGCCAATTGTAACCTGATTGCTGGCTTCGACTCGCCGAGTATACCCCAAGCTATTGAGGGCGTAAAGGAAGATATTGGCTTCGCGCGGGCTGATCGTCAGGGCTTGTGCGAGACCGGGCGCATCGGTGGACCCAGCCTCAAACATATAGAGGATGGCGCCGCGTTCTGTTGGCGACAAATGCTTGAACTGAAGATGGAAGAGCATATCCAACATAGAATCCAACACGAGATCGGCCTCGGAGGGCATACGTAAGCTGCCATGTTCATCCAATAGACGATAGCATAACCATTGCACCAGGTAGGGGTGGTGATTCGTGTGATGCTGAATGGCAGCGATGACAGCGTCGCTTACCTCAACCACCTGGCCGGAGTTCGACTGGCGGATGAGAGCAGCACTATCGGCGGGGCTGAGGCCGGCCAGACTATGCGGGGTAAATGACTGTAAAAAAGATGACGTCAGCCAATCCTCACTGACATCGTGCAGTCGTGTGAAGTGTTTGGTAGAGGTTAATACAACACGTAGATTGGAGGGCCGTTGCAGGGCAGATCGCAAGCGACGCAGGGCAACTGCATCAGTCTGGGCGATCTCGATCAGCGTCTCTGGTTCGTCGATGAGCAACAGCAGCCGGCGCTGTTTGCTTGCAGCTGCTCGACAGGTCTTACGCAGGAGATCTCGGACATTCAGCCCCTCCAGCTTGCTGAGATCCAAACCCAATTCACTGAATTGTTCGGTCCGATCCTCCAGCGCGTAGAATAATTCGTGCCCGAGATCACTCCCGCTCGTACAACCCTGCATATCCCAATAAACCGGCAGATAGAGTGATTCAGACTCAACTGCCAACTGGCGTAGCAACGAGGTCTTGCCAATGCGGCGCGTGCCGACCACCCACAGGTAATTATTGGGCCCGTGCAGCAGATGGTATCGCAACGCAGCCCGGCCGTAAAAGTTTTCGTCGGTGACCCAGCCGCCCACGATATATGGATTTCGGGTTGGAATGGTTGACATAGATACTGCGCCCGGAAAGGCCCTAGGCTTCCTCGGATAAGGTGTGTGAGGCGGGATCAACCTGAATAATTACGGGATGCCCATTCGCCTCAGCGGCCAAGAGGTGATCGTATGCCAGTTGGGCATCCTGTAAGGTGATGCGGCGGCGGCCACCATCCAGCATCACATTGACCGCCTCCAGGCAGATCTGTTGAATACGGTGAGGGCGGCCTTGGCTCTGCGCCCACACATAGTGTATGGCATCTTCATCCCAGTCGTAAAAGCCTTCGACCGGTTCGCGCATGAGTCGTTCGGCATCTTGCCGGCCAAAAGCCACAAGCTCGGTCTCGACAAACATATTGTACCAGGGAGACTCCAGGCGATCCCACGCTTTGCTGATATTGACACCTGCCACCACAGCACCCACATTCTGGGCAAAGGCATCTTGCAGAATACGGCGCAATTGCTGTTGTGTAAGAGCATCAAATGAATTCAAGATATCGGCTTCGTCTAGTAAGAATATCAGGCGGGGTTGGCGGGGGCCAACTACCCTTAAGTATTCTATAATATCTCGCAGGTCACGCCGAAAATCACGATCACTGTAATCGTCACCTGAGATCTGAGCATCATATCGTAGCCGATCCGACGTGGCCATACCGGCGATCTCTTGTTCAGTTGCTTCGACAACGCCCTCCATCAGGCGATGGAAGAATTCGGCTTCAGGTGCACCTTCTAGATCCACATAGATGGGGATAAACCAGACCTTGGCATCTTGTTTGGCTTGCAAGCGCTCTTCGATTTGATAGAGCAATGATGTTTTGCCAATTCGCCGCTCGCCATGAATCATGATACTGTTTTTGTACAGGGCTGATTCGATGTCGGCCAGGAGTGCAGCCCGGCCATAGAACATGCGGGCCTCTCTGATGGGCGGCCCTGCCACATAGGGGTTGAATCGTCGCTCCACAGCTTGGCGACGCATGGCGATGCGCGTGATCGTACTCCACACAGCATAAATGAACAAGAGCGCTATGATCGTGGCGATGGCCACACCTGCCAGAGCATACTCACTTCGAACAGGGCCAAGCCACGGCAAGATAACGGTCGAAGGAGCGGTCATCACTTCGATATCGATGGCGTGGGGCTGCGAATAATTCATGCTGGCGTCGCGTGCCATCACCTCAAACCGATAGGCGCCCTCCGGCAAGGGTGGATAGGTGATCGTCTCGTTTCGGGATATCGACCAATCGGCATCGTGATCGACAAGTCTGTATACGAAGAAAAGGTCATTGGCATCTGTCAGGAGGTCATTCCCCGCCAGGGTGACCTGCACCTGCTCTTGCGGTGTCAAAATGATCTTACCTTGTTCGGGCGCAATGCCATTGATGGTCAGAACCTGGGCCCGGGGTGGGGTATGATCAGGCAGGTACCGAGCCACCCCTTCAGATGTTCCCAAATAGAGCCCTCCCTGCGGGCTGGGAGCGATGGCATAGATACGTCCGATTTCATTACCGTCTGCGCTTCGGAAATTCTGCCAGCTCAGACCATCGTAGGTGCTTAGGCCACTGACGGTGCCAAACCAGATGTCCGAGCTCGCAGGATCGGTGTAGATAGCTTCGACGCCGGGCGCAAGTAAGCCATCACTCGTATTAAACGTGGTCCAGTTGCCCTCGTCGAAGCGGTTGACGCCTCCGCCCCAGGTGGCAAACCAGATGCTGCCATCAGCGGCTTCGGCAATATCGGTGATCTCTGCAGCAGCCAGCCCTTGCTCGACTGTGTAGTTCTGCCAATGGCCCCCGTCCAACACTGAGACACCATTGCGCGTACCAACCCATAGTCGCCCTTTGCTATCCACCAACAGAGATTTCACGCTATCATCAGCCAGACCGCGTTCGGCTGTAAAAGTCTGCCAAGATTGGCCATCCCAACGACTCAGGCCATTTTCGAATGAACCGAACCAGAGGGCGCCGTCTGCCGTTTCTGCAATTGCCGTAATGATATCTCCGGCCAAACCGTGATCGGTTGTCCATTGGCTTGTACCCTGCTCACCGATATGAATGACACCGGCGCCATTGCTGCCCAGCCAGAGTTCTCCCCTGTCATCCACATACATACTTTCGATGAAATCCTCCGGTCCGATCAGGCCTTCGAGGGCGCCATTCATTTGCAGCCAATCAGTTTCATACAATTGATTCAGGCCCTGCCCATAGGTGCCAACCCAAAGTTCATCGTTGGCCCCCACCGCCAGTGATGACACCAGACTTGTGGGAGCGCTGTCGGACGCCGCCCATTTCCGCCAGGTTTGATTATCGAACCGTGATATGCCTGCCACGGTACCAAACCAGAACACGTTATCCTGATCCTGAAAGATGCTCGTTACAAAATCTGCGGCGATGCCGTCGGCGATGGTGAATTGATCCAAGCTATTCTCCGCCATTTGCATGACGCCATTGCCGTTGGTACCGATCCAGATCGAACCATCATGGTCTTCACGCAGTGAAAGGATATATTGTGCGGGCAGGCCACTGTCCTGGTTGTACCATGTCAGCACACCCTCGGAATAATATCCCATACCATCACCCTCTGTACCGATCCATAGTCCACCCTCTTGGCTAGAAGCAAGGGCAGTGATAACTGCTACTATCGGTTTATCACCGACGATCAAGGGCACCGAAAACCATTCGTTTCCTTTCTGTTGGTACAATGCGTTCTCGCTGGCCAACCAGAGGCTTCCCTTAGCATCACGCACAAGCGCTGTGACGGTCGGGACGGCCCTCTCTGCTAACCAGAGTCCAGCGTCAGCATCCCACCTGTACAGCCCCGCTTCACCGCCGGCGTAGATCGTGCCTTCTCCATCCTGTAACAACGTGCGGATAGGTGGTTGCTCTACGCCATCTGCTGCTCCCACCAGTTTCCATGATACATTGTCCCACGCATAGACGCCTGTCTGTGTACCTGCCCAGAGATGCCCAGTCTGTGTGACCAGCAGTGCTCGTATGGCGCCTTCAGGCAAACCATCCTGAGACGAGTATGTGCGCCAGGCCCCATCAAATCGCGACACCCCTTCATCAGTACCAAACCACAATGCATGGTCTGTTGATTGGACGCTATCATAAACCCAATTGCCTGCTAAACCATCGAACTGATCATACGTTCGCCAGGCATTGGGATAGGTCTGAGCCCAAAGAGGACTGACTAGCCAAAGTGATGTGATAACAAAGGCCAGCAACAGGATGGGGGATATATATCTCTTCATTGTGCTGGACATCTGCCGGAACAGCATGCCACAAAACAGGGGAGCGGGGGATCTCCTAGCCAAGCGCGGTCCTGCCATCAGACCTCGGGGGAGTGGAAAGGGCTTAGGATAAATTTACATCCGAAACTGCTTCCTCTAAATGACTGTAGATATCCACAAATTATTGAATTCTCAGTCCTAAGTTACGAGATCTGCCGTCTCAGAATGCTACCAAGATTCGAATTGGGGGAGTGTCTGCGCGTTTATCGGGCCAAAACACCCGATTTACGGCGTTATTATAACATGAATATGACCTGGATCATGGTACGAGCCTGACAGATGCGTTATGCTAGAGATACGTACTTCAGATTTCGTTTTGGCGACCCAACCCAAAGTTGGCAACCGTGAGGCTGACATCGAGTATGGCAAGGCAATTTTCTGGACATGCTGATTAGCCTACAACAACTCTATCAGAACAAATCGAGGCAATCCCAGGCTACCTTCATAGATGGACAACTAGTCAAAACCCAAAGGAGAGATACGTTATGCACGACAACGACAGCGCGTCATTGAAATAGCAAGTCGAGGCCGCGGCGCTGTCACAAACGTCGATTGAAAAGACAATTTCATTTTGCTTGCCAACGAGGGCAGGCAATAACTTGCCAAAGGAGGCAGGAACCATGTCAGCGGTCAAAACAAAGGGTTCGTCAGAGAAGGCTATGCCCAGCGCAGATACGGTCGACACCTTGCTCGCTCGGGCCAAAAAACCTACATCTGACGCCATGATTTTGCATCCCTTTTATAAGGGAAAAATGGAAGCTGTGCCGAAATGCACGGTTCGTGATTTCCACGATTTCGCGATCTGGTATACACCGGGGGTGGCTGCACCTTGCAAAGCGATCCATGCCGACCCCGAGCAGGTATACGAACATACTAATAAAGGCAATACCGTTGCCATCATCTCGGATGGAACTCGTGTGTTGGGCTTGGGCGACATCGGGGCCAAGGCCGCCATCCCTGTGATGGAGGGCAAAGCGCTGCTCTATAAATATCTGGGTGGCGTCGATGCTGTGTCGGTCTGTCTGGACACGAAAGATCCGGACGAGTTCATCCGTACTGTGCTCATGCTGCAGCCCAACTACGGCGGCGTCAATCTTGAGGACATCTCGCAGCCAAAGTGTTTTTATATCTTGGATACACTACGTGAGCGGGCCGAGATCCCGATCTGGCATGATGACCAGCAAGGGACGGCTACAGTGGCACTGGCCGGGCTGATGAACGCATTACGGATCGTGGACAAACGCATGGATGAGATCAGGGTCGTGTTCCAGGGTTGCGGTGCTTCCAATGTGGCCTGTTCTCGCCTGATGTTCACGGCGGGTGTGAAACCGGAAAACTGCATCGCCGTCGATAGCCGGGGCATACTGCATGCCGAGCGTGAAGACCTGCGCCGCCGCAAAGCCGAATTCGTAGACAAATGGCGCATCGCCAACATCACCAATAGAGAAGGGCGTATTGGGGCGATGGAAGAGGCAATGGTGGATGCGGATGTGTGCATTTCGCTGAGCAAACCTGGCCCGGGCACACTCGACCCCTCGTGGCTACGACTTATGGCCGAGGATGCCATTGTTTTCGCGATGGCCAACCCGATCCCTGAGATCTGGCCCTGGGAGGCCAAAGAGGCCGGGATTCGGATTTTCGCAACCGGCCGTTCCGATTTCCCCAACCAGGTGAACAATTCCTTGGGATTCCCCGGCATTTTCCGTGGGGCGCTGGACGTGCGCGCTCGCACCATCACCGATGAGATGTGCATCGCCGCAGCCATGGCGTTGGCCGATCAGGCGCTTGATGCCGGCCTGGACGCTGAACATATCCTGCCCACCATGGATGATTGGGCGGTATTCCCACGGGAGGCGGTGGCAGTTGGCATGAAAGCGCAAGAGCAAGGCGTCGCCCGCCTTGCCTGCGATGCAGACGAATTGCACGGCAAAGCCAGCGATGTTATCGCCCGTTCACGTGATCTCACCCAGTGGATGATGAAGGAGGGCTTTATTCCCGAAGCCCCGGAGGTTTAACCATGTACGATGTTATTATCGTTGGCGGGGGCCCGGCCGGTCTTGTAGCCGCTGCCTACTGCCTGCGCAAACGTCTCGAAGTGCTGCTCATCGCCCCCGAATTAGGGGGCAAGGCCAACTATCGCATGCATCTGGCTGGACTGGAAGGCTTCGAACATATCACCGGCGAAGAGATCGTGCGCAAATTTCGTAGCCAGTTGCAGTACCTGGATTTCGCCCGGATTCGTGACATGGTCGTCGAGATCGAGCCAGTGGAAGAGGAATCAGGTGAGATATTCGTGGTCATGACCGAGAAGGGCAACAGTTTCCCCACCCGTGCGGTCATTCTGGCTACCGGTGTAGAACCCATGCGTTTACATGTCCCGGACGAAGAACTGATGGCAGGGCGAGGATTGAGCTATTCGGCTACGAGCCATGCGCCCCTCTTTTGGGAACGGGAAGCGGCTGTGATCGGCAGCGGCGATCTGGCCCTGCGCTCAGCCACCGAACTGGTCACCATCGCCAAACGCGTGGTCCTGGTGGCTCCTGAAAGCGTGCCCGAGTCACCACTCAAACACAAGCTGGACAGCTACGACAACGTCACTTTGCTGGAAAAACACCACGTCACGCGCCTTCATGCCAATGGTTATGTGCACAGCATGACTGTGAGCGATACAAGTGGCAATGAGCAGGAAATCCCTGTCACCGGTGTATTTGTCGAATTGGGACTGCACCCATACTCTGATCTGGTGGCCGATCTGGTCGACCTCGATCCTGAGCGCTATGTCATAGTCGACGACCGTTGCCACACCTCACGCTCCGGTATCTTCGCGGCCGGCGATGTTACCAATACATACAATGAACAAGTCCTCATCGCCACAGGTGAAGGTGCAAAGGCAGCTTTGGCGGCTTACGATTTCTTGCTAGAGCTTGACGCGTAGTATCAGAGGCAACTAAGACGAGCAAACGTTTTAAGCAGCGGGCGCGAGCGCAAACCAATTTCCTCGCGCTCCGCTGCAATTACAGCAGGCATGCTCTTATGCCCTAGCTATCCAGTAGAGCATTCAACTTTCGTAAAACCTGCTTCACCGTTGCTTCAGGTAATGGGCACATTAACTCGGCCTGTCGGGTCCGCCAATCTAAATTCTTGACTTGATCTGACAGAATAGCACCTGCCACACGCAGTCCTACGGGAATCTTTATTTCAAATGGATAGCCTTTGATCTGATTGGTGATTGGACAACATATGGCCAGTCCTACTTTGCTGTTATAAGTTGCGGGTGTCAGTATCAGAGCTGGGCGTCTACCAGCTTGCTCATGTCCAGATTGCGGGTTGAAATTTAGCCAGACGGCCTCGCCTTTGCTAGGGACATAGGCCCTTACCAAACCTCATTCCCAACAGCAGTGCCTGTGTCAATCTCATGATGAAGATTGTCCTCGGTTATGCTGCTCAAAAGATCGTCTAGTGAGATTTCTTGATCGTAAAGAGGGTTGACCACGAGTTTACCATCGATAATTGAAATTTCTACAGGCGAGTCTGGTACGAAGGCCATCTGTTCAGCATAGGCTTTAGGAATGCGGAGAGCGAGGCTATTGCCCCATTTTTTGACTTGAGTTTGCATTCATCACCTCACGAGATGTAGATACATTAATGATACTCCAAGCTGGGATATAAGACAATTGGGCATGGTTCATTTACATGCTCATCTGCAACCGTTCCAGCATAAGTTGTGCCACCGCCTGAGTGGCCGATAGCGGCCGCAACATCACGCGCATGTCCGATATCAGGCCCCCGGCATTTAACTGAAAGATGTCGACACCCTCGACGAGCATTATTTTCTCGGGGGTGTCGACGCTGGTCTGGAACTGCATGACGATGCCACCCTGATCGTTGCTGTAGATGTGGGTGTAATCCAGTTCGTCGAACACTGCGATGACATTGGCGAGCAGTAAGGTAACGGCGGTGCGACCCTGGTAGGGTTTAAAAACGGCGGGCGAGTAAAAGATCACCTCCTCGGCCAGGATCGCTTGCAGGGCCGTGATGTCCTTGTTGGCTACGATGGTCTTCCACTGTTCGATGAAGGTGGGGATATGTGCAGGCATTGATAGCTCCAGCGAGATAAAAAAACCTAGTTCTGGTGGATTCTGTGGATGCGACTCCTATCC
>JAAENG010000322.1 GCA_024224665.1 Chloroflexota bacterium
ATTCTCTGTCTAACACTACAACGAGACTTCGACCGCGCAACTGTCATGCTGAGCCCGCCGAAGCATCTCGCGTCACTTGCAAAGACGAGATTCTTCCTCGCTGCACTCGTCAGAATGACAAAGTCTCGTTGTAGTACTAAGCATGCCGAATAAGCGCTGACCCCTCTCATGAACTCCCTTCGTCGTCTAACCCCCTTTATCCGGCCGTATCGGAAAATAGTCATTGCCTTGATCTTCACAGTGGCCTTGCCTGTGGCGATGGAATTGACGGCGCCGATCCTGCTGCGATATGTTATCGACGCCGGTATTCGTGAAAGTGACATGCAGGCGATCGTACAGGGCGTGCTGGTGATGCTGATAGCAGCGGGGGTCGGCGTTATCGCCACTTTGGGGCAAGGATTCTGCCGCGCCTGGCTTTCGCAGGGATTCGCCTATGATCTGCGTAACAGCCTGTTCGCCCATGTGCAGTCCTTCTCGTTTGCCAATATCGATCGCATGCACACCGGTCAGATTATGACTCGGCTTTCTAGCGATGTGGATATCGTCCGCATGTTCACCAGCCACGGCCTTTCATTGCTATTGCGGGCCTTACTGATGATTTTGGGTAGCCTCATCATGATTTTGATCATCGACTGGCAACTGGCGCTGGTAGTTGTCACTTTGCTGCCCATTGCCCTCATCATTATCTGGTGGGTGATACGGACTTCACAGCCCCTGTTCTTGATCGTACAACAAAAGCTGTCGGCGCTCAACACCGTCGTACAAGAAAATCTGGCGGGCGTGTCAGTGGTCAAGGCTTTCGTCCGAGAACCGCACGAGATCGAGAGATTCGGTGGGCACAATATCGATTACCGGGATCAGCATATCAAGGTGGGGCGATTACTGGCTGTGTCTTTACCGATGCTCACCACTTTGACAAACCTGGGGCTGGTGGCAGTGATCTGGTTTGGCGGGTTGAGCGTGATCGGCGGCCGGCTATCAGTCGGTGAGCTGGTGGCATTTACCAATTACGTGATGATCGGCATGGCGCCACTGCTGTTGCTCAGTAACATACTAACCATGGTCTCTCAGGCAGAGGCTTCATCGCAGCGCCTTGTGGAGGTGATGGACATAGAGCCACTGATCCAGTCTGTTGCTGAACCCTACAGCGCGCCCATGGTCGGAAGCGTCGTATTCGAGAATGTATCCTTCCATTATGAGGGTGATGGCGGTGAGAAGGTGTTGGATGGAGTCAGTTTTTCGGTCGAGCCGGGCCAACAGGTCGCGTTACTGGGCGCCACTGGATCGGGCAAGAGCACGCTGGCGCACCTCATTCCTCGATTCTATGACACGACTGCGGGCCGTATCGTTATCGACGGCGTCGATGTGCGCGAATGGGCGCCCGATGCTTTGCGCTCGCAGATCGGTGTCGTGCTACAGCAGACGCAGTTGTTTGGCGGCACCGTGCGTGAGAATATCGCTTATGGGCAGCCGAGTACCACACTAGCTGAGGTGATGACTGCTGCCCAGGCTGCTCAGGCCCATGACTTCATCGTGGCCATGCCCGATGGTTATGATAGCCTCGTGGAGGCACGGGGCGCCAATCTCTCAGGTGGGCAGCGACAACGGCTTGCCATCGCCCGCGCCCTGTTGATATCTCCCAGCATCCTCATTTTGGATGACAGCACCAGTGCCGTCGATCTGGATACAGAATTCCGCTTGCAGCAGGCATTGCATAAACTCATGGTGGGGCGCACGACCTTTATCGTCGCCCAACGGATCAACAGCGTACTAAACGCCGACCAGATTCTGGTGCTCGACCGCGGGCGTATCTCAGCCCAAGGTACGCATCGCCAGTTGATGCAAACCAGTACCATCTATCGAGAAATCTACGATTCGCAACTCGGCGCCGATGATCAAATCGCGGCTCTGGCCCCCGGCATGGTGGCGACATGACAGCCCGCAGCGCCGGAAAAGAGCAACCCAGAGTACGTTTAGGGCCGAGTGGCGCCGGCAGACCAACCGGAGAGACCGCCCAAGATTCGCGTGGCGCCGTTCGGCGCCTCTTCCGCTATCTCAAACCCTATCATTGGCAGTTGCTGGGGGTTTCGCTTTTGGTCTTGGTCAGTACATCGGCCGGATTGGCCGGGCCCATCCTTTTAGGTCGAGCCATCGATGACACCATTATCCCAGGTGATGTACCCGGCTTACTGCGCACGGTAGTGACCATGGCTGTGGTCTACCTCATCGGTGGCGCCGCGCTCACCCTGCAAGGTGTCCTCATGGTAGGCATTGCCCAACGCTTGATGGCAGATATCCGCGCTGATCTATTCGCTCATATTCAGATTCTGTCCATGGCCTATCACGACAGCCACCAGGTAGGCGACCTCATGAGCCGGGTCTCCAATGATACAGAAGCGATCAACCGGGTGCTTTCCAATGGCTTGATTCAGTTCACCTCCAACATCTTGCTGTTTGGCGGCATCATGGTGGCGATGGTCTTGCTAAACTGGCCTTTGGCCATCGGCGCCCTCATCATCTTACCGCTCATGCTCCTCATCACGCGAGAGGTCACCAAGCGTACCCGTTTGGCCTTTCGGGATGTGCAACGTTACCTGGGCGAGATGAACGCGATCATGGAGGAAAACATCACTGGCATACGGGTGGTGCAAGCACATGCTCAGCAAACAACCGTAATTGATACATTCAAGGGTGTGAATGGCAAGTATCGGGAGGCAGGCACTCGGGCGGAGGTTATTACGGCGGCGCTAGGTCCGATGTTTACGACCATGAGCACGATCACGATTGCGGCGGTGGCGCTGCTGGGCGGCTGGTTGGCGATCCAGGGTTTGGTGACAATAGGAGTTATCGCCACCTACATCATCTATGTGCGCAATTTCTTCCAACCCATGCGCTCCATTGCCATGCTTTACAATCAATTGCAGTCGGCATTGGCGGGGGCCGAGCGCATTTTCGAGGTCTTGGATGCGCAACCGTTGGTGCAAGATTGGCCAAACGCATTGCCGCTCAGTATCCAGGGTGAAGTCATCTTCGAAGATGTTTGTTTTGCTTATGAGCAGGCTAAGCCGGTGCTTGAGGGGGTCAATCTCGTCGTTGCACCGGGCCAGACAATTGCCCTCGTTGGCCCTACCGGCGCCGGAAAAACCACCATCGTCAATCTTCTCAGCCGTTTTTATGATGTAAACGAGGGCGCTATCTTGATCGACGGTCACGATATCAGGTATGCAACTCAGGCTTCGATACGTAAGCAATTGGGGATCGTCTTGCAAGAGACATTTTTATTCTCAGGTACGGTCATGGAAAATATCCGTTATGGACGGCTTGCGGCGCCTGATGAAGAAGTGATCGCTGCCGCCAAACTGGCAAACGCCGACCGCTTTATCCGTTTGCTGCCGCAAGGCTATGAGACCGAGGTGTCCGAGCAGGGACACAATTTCAGTGAAGGTCAGCGCCAGTTATTGGCCATCGCCCGCGCCATTTTGGCCGACCCCCGCATCCTCATCTTGGATGAAGCCACCAGCAGTGTCGATACCCGCACCGAAATCCAGATCCAGCAAGCATTGCTACATCTTCTGCAAGGGCGCACTGCCTTTGTCATCGCCCATCGCCTCAGCACCATTCGCAAGGCCGACCTGGTACTTGTCGTCGATGATCATCGCATCATCGAGCGCGGCACGCACGAAGAGTTGTTGCAGCAGGGTGGTTTTTATCACGATCTCTATCAGAGCCAGTTTAGACGGGTGGAGGCGTTGAAGGCGGGTTGATACGCAACCCAGTCTTTCCCCTCAGGCCTGCTTAGTTTATTATCTACTGAGCGTCTCAGACGACCGCATCCGCTACCATCTATGGTTAGTACATAGCTAACATAATTTCATTGGAGTCAACACTGTGGCAAGTATTGTTAAATTCGTGGCCGACGGCGCTTATGCCGGCCAGCAGCAAGAACTGAAGATTAAAAAATTTATCTGGCTTACCGTTGGCAGCGGTGAAGTCGTTTCCCTGTCCGATTACGAAGTTACTGTGGATGGCAAGGTGGACGTCTTCACCTACAAGGGTGACTTGAAAATAC
>JAAENG010000323.1 GCA_024224665.1 Chloroflexota bacterium
CACCATTCGTTCCAAATGTGGTGTCCAGTGTGCCATCGGCGTCCAAACGGATCACCGTCCATTCTAGGCCATCACTCCCACCCAGAATGATTTTGTCGCTCGACTGAAGACCTAGACAGGACGCTGAATAGCCTGCCAACGGATCGGCATAGACTCCCGTCGCAGCAAAGGAGGGGTCCAGAACACCGACTGGATCTGAGAATGAAGCATCGGCTGTGGTAAAACTCCAGCTGTAGCCAACGGCTAAAGCATTGCCCGACAGATCGGTAACATCTGTCGTCAAGGTCGCCGTATAGGTGGTCAATCTATCAAGCTCGCTGTCCGGCGTAAAACTCGCCACATTCGTTAGGCTATCAAACGCCACTACGCCTCCCTCTGCAGAGTTTCCAGTCAGGGTGAAACTGGTACTATTCACCGAAGCTGGAAGCAAATCTTCATCGAACGTGGCCGTGATAACTGAATTGCGCGCAATACCGACTGCCCCATTCGGAGGAGAGACCGAGCTGATCGTGGGGGCTACTACGTCAGTGCCATTTCCGCCGCAGGAGGCCATTGCGATGACAAGGGTGGCTGCGAAAAGGCGTGGTTTGGTCCAGAGCATGGAGGATGTTTGCATAGCGGTAGAGAACTTTCGTTGGCAAGTTGTGCTTTAGCTGGAGCCTTCGCCCCGAGGCTCTGATTCGAGCGTGTCACCAGTCGATCGTCAAGGCGGCTGTTCTAGGTTGGCACCTGTCTGTGTCAAATGTGATATGGGCGATTCTGAATCGGAGCAACTTCGATGGTTTGTCGCAAGCATGGGGGTTGATACTCCCTCTTTATGGCCTTCCACTTTGCGCCTTCGCCTTCTTCCCGTCTTCAAGCACGCCTGCAATCAACCGCTTCTTGATGTGACGCAATAGACGCCTGTCGCCAATTCGGAACCCTACAGATGTCATTGATCAATCGTGGTCAATCACCTCTGAAAAGCCACCAAGGTCCACGTCGAGCACCCACTTCACCTCAACGTTGCGAACTACCTGGCTGAAACTGCCGAATTCGGGCCCGTACGGGTCCGTTCGGCAGTAGTTCTGGGTAGTTCATAAATGTCACCAGTGGTGCTTTCGTGCCGCGTCGGGGCCTTAGCCCCGACAAGGCGAGAAAGTGCCGCTGGAGGCATCTATGGACGCCCAGGCGGCCTGGTAGTTTGCAATGGTGAGGTTCACTTTCCTGGCTGCGATTCCAA
>JAAENG010000324.1 GCA_024224665.1 Chloroflexota bacterium
AACCATTCGCGACACGGCCCTCTCTAAAGCGACAAGCCGAGGGGCTATACGTTCCGCAACATGGCACTACATGAAGTACAATAAGGGAGGCGAAGAACTCTACGACATGATAAATGACCCGCACCAGTTCACGAACCTGGTTAAGGACCCGAAGTACGCGGATGTTTTGAACGAGGCGCGGGAGAAATACAAGGCCCGGATGGCGGCCGCGAAGTGACAAGCGTATTACCAATCTGCAAATCGAACGATGAAGTAAAGGGGCAGGGATGAAGGCAAGGTGTCAGGAGTCAGGGGACAAACTAGTGAGGCGAATTACTATCCTGATCACAAGTGTCTGCGCAGGCACCTTGCTTTTTGCGGCTCCCTGCTCGGACGCGGCAGAGCACGGTATGGATGAGAGAGTTCTCTCTCAGATTTCCAAAAAGCTCCAGGCAATCGTCGACAGCGGTCAGAGTTCTGGCATGGTCTCTTTGGTGGCTCGCAATGGGGAAATCGCGTCCATCGATGCGGTGGGCTGGCGCGTCATGTCCAAAGAGCCGATGGAGGCCACGGCTGTCTTTCGGTGCGCTTCGATGAGCAAGCCGTTTTGTGCGGCCTCCATCATGATGCTGGTTGATGAAGGCAAACTGCAGCTCGATGATTTGGTGGAGGATCACATTCCGGAATTCAAAGGGCAGAAAGTAGATAATGCCAATAGGTAC
>JAAENG010000325.1 GCA_024224665.1 Chloroflexota bacterium
CTCGTTGAGGTCCTCGCCCACATCCATGATGAGCAGATCACTGTAGGCGGTCATCTTCCTAAGCGGCTCCTGCAGGTCGTGACTTGCCACGTATGCGAACTCGTCAAGCTCAGCATTGCGTGCACCCAACTGCACATTGGCAAGCGCCAGGGAGTCACGTTCCTCTCGAAGTAGCTGATCTGCATCCTCGAGTGCCGTTAGCTGGGAGCGTTGGTCGCGGAGGGTCCTGATGTACACAACCAGGAGCCCAATGACGGGCGTCCCATAGGCTACGATCTTCAGGAAGTGGGCCGCGTTGAAGTGGGCGTCAAATAGAGCGGATGACCCAAATGCCATATGCACTTCGGTGGCCATCTGAGGGACGATGGATAGCAGCAGGGAGTGTGAAAACGAGTTCAACTCCTTTTTGTGATATGGCAGAATCACGAAATAGGCCGCTAGCACCCAGCCGAATAGGGGAAATGCATCCCAAGGCCTGGTCAACAATGCATCGGGATACTGGGTCCGGGGCAGGTTCGGGCTGGTGGCACATAGGTGGATGATGGCATAGGCCAGTCCGAGGAAAATAATGGCAGATCCCCATACGATTTCCTTTTCGTTGGACTGCTTTCCGATCTTGCCCTTCAAACAAATGGCAATACCAACGGTCGTAATCAGCAGATCAAAGGTCCGGGCGATGGCCCAAGTAAAAGGGATCAACTGGTTGTTGTCCGCAGAGGCCTCGATCATGCGTGTGGCAGCGAGCGTGTGGAA
>JAAENG010000326.1 GCA_024224665.1 Chloroflexota bacterium
ACCGGTAAGGGTTATGATACCCCCTGCCTGGGGCTCGAGATCTTCGATTTCCCAAATATAAGCGGGCGGGGCGCCGATCTGAGTCACTGCCGCTCCCTCTGATGTTATTTCACTGATCAACACCTCAGACGGGATCAAATCTGAGAGCTGCACGCCTGTGACTGTGCCAGTATCATGATAATTATGGAAATGCAGGGAATAGCTAATAGCAGCGCCGGGCGCAACAACAGCAGGCGTAACCACCTTGCCGATCATGAGTCCAAAGGCTTCATGCGCCCCCATATCGACGATCCCCCCGACAATACGTGGGTAGCCGTTGCTATCGGCGAGAATATCGTTAGAAAGCCAGTCATTGTTCCCGGCATCAACGGCGGGAGAGCCGGCCTGCAGACGTAGATATCCGTAGTCGTTGTCTTCCAGTGTGCTCCAGTCGCCGTCTCCGGAGTCAGGCGGGCGAACAAAGCGCGGATCGGTATCGAGTATGGCTCCATCACAGGTGGCATTTCCCGGACAACCACCTTGCACCAAGCTGTCGGAAATCGTTACCTGACCGTCACCAGAAGCGTATATAACAGACCCGACATGACCCCAGAAGATACTGTTGCGAATAGTCGGGCTGTTCTCGTAGTATACATACATGCCGCCGCCGCGATAATCTGCCGAATTAGCCGCGAATGTGACGTTGATGAGAGTTGGACTGCTATTCCAGCCGCTGTACATACCGCCGCCGTTATCGCCTGCTGAATTAGCCGCGAAGATGACGTTTGTGAGGGTTGGACTTCCTCTGTTGTACATGCCGCCGCCGTCTTCGCTTGCCGAATTGGCCGTAAAAATGACGTTTGTGAGGGTTGGACTGCTACGATCGTTGTACATGCCGCCGCCGTCTTTGCTTGCCGAATTTGCCGCGAAGATGACGTTAGTGAGAGTGGGAAAGCTAGCATCGAGGTACATGCCGCCGCCGGTTCTTTGTCCATCAGGCTCGCCCGTTGCCGCCCCGGCAGTGATGAAGAATCCATCCCATGTCGTGGTTTCGCCAACCCATTTCGCCATGAGCACATGATAGGCGTTTTCCCCCACGAGATCAGCTGTGGTGGTGAGCACCCCGCGCTCATTCACCAGGTCATTGCTGTCGATATCGCCGCTGAGTATGGTGGGATAGGCCTGCCAATCACGTAAAGAGATATCCCCTTCCTGACCAGGTGTGCCGGCGAAACCACCGTACATAGCGACACCATCCACTAGTCTGTATGTGGCGCTGCGTGGGTCCTCGTCCTCTGTGCGTTGGCTGGGTGTGTACACGCCCTGGGCTACCCAGATCTGGTCGCCGGCCCGGGCCATATCAAGAGCCGATTGCAGGCTGGTAAAGGCGCCGGTCCAGGATGAGCCATCGTTGGTCCCAATGCTTTGGCCGGCATCGACATAGAGTATCTTGCCAACACGGCTGAGCACAGTTACATTGTTATCATCCAATACTGGGTCCCCTTGTGCCGCTATGACCGAGGCCGTATTGGCAAAGCTGACCGGTGCATCAATCTCAGGTCTAACCTGACCGGAGAGTGTTATAATGCCGTTTTCCTGTGGCGCGAGCTCTCCGATTTCCCAGACATAGTGTGGCGGATTACCGATCTGCGTCGGTGTTATGCCCTCTGATTGAACATCAGTGATGAGGAGCTCCGGCGGGATCTGGTCGGAGAGCTGGATGCCGATCACAGATTCATTATCCTGATGATTCTGAAAATGTAGAGTGTAAGTGATTGCTGCTCCTGGTGTAATGATTTCAGGCATGACGACTTTACCAATTTTGAGACCAAGGGCTTCATGAGCACCCATATCGACGGCGCCTCCAACGATTCGTGGTTGGCCAACGCTATCGGTGGTGATGTAACCCGGTAACCAGTCATTGTTGCCGGCGTCGATAGCGGGAGAACCGGTCTGCAATCGCAGATCGCCGTAATCATTGTCTTCCAGTGTGCTCCAGTAGCCGTCTCCAGAGTCAGGCGGGCGAACAAAGCGCGCATCGGCATCGAGTTTGGCTCCGACACAGGCGACGTTGACATTCCCCGGACAACCACCTTGCACCAGGCTGTCCGAAATCGTTACTTGACCGGAATTAGCATACTCGTTAGACGCGACATACAGAACAGACCCGACATGACCCCAGAAGATACTGTTCCGAATAGTCAGGTTGCTATTCCAGCTGCTGTACATGCCGCCGCCGTCATAGCTGGCTGAATTAGCAGCGAAGGTGACGTTGGTAAGGGTTGGACTGCTATGATAGTTGTTGTACATGCCGCCGCCAGAGCTTGCCGAATTAGCCGTGAAGGTGACATTGATGAGGGTTGGATTGCTATTATCGACATTGTACATGCCGCCGCCGTCGCCTGCCGAATTAGCCGTGAAGGTGACGTTGGTAAGGGTTGGACTGCTATGATCGTCGTTGTACGTGCCACCGCCATTGTCTGCTGAATTTGCCGTGAAGGTGACGTTTGTGAGGGTTGGATTGCTATGATCGTCGTTGTACATGCCTCCGCCAGAGCCTGCCGAATTTGCCGCGAAGGTGACGTTTGTGAGGGTTGGATCGCTATTATTATAGCTGGACATACCGCCGCCGATTGTTTGACCATATGATTCGCCCGTCGCCGCCCCGGCAGTGATGAGGAAACCATTCAATATCGTCGTTTCGCCAACACCATCTGCCATGAGCACATGATAGGCGTTTTCGCCCACGAGATTGGCTGTGGTGGTGAGCACCCCGCGCTCATCCACCAGGTCATTGCCGTCGATATCGCCGCTG
>JAAENG010000327.1 GCA_024224665.1 Chloroflexota bacterium
ACCAGTAGACCGGTAGACCGGTAGACCAGTAGACCGGTAGACCGGTAGACCGGTAGACCAGTAGACCGGTAGACCGGTAGACCAGTAGACCGGTAGACCGGTAGACCAGTAGACCGGTAGACCGGGTTTGGCTGTCAAAGCGAACAGAGGGGTGTGATCTGCCAGGTTTCCTGGTATTCAGGTTTCCTTGTTTACGGCCTTAAGACGGATTTGGTTACATTCGACGCTGCTATCAGGCGTTGTTACATCGAATGTAACACATGTGGCCCTTGAAATGTACAGAGGATCGGCCAGGATGAGAGTATCACAACTCATTCTGCTCGCTGCCGGTGCAAGACCATTATAGCTTTGCCGGTGGGGGGCGCCAATCAACGGAGATATAGAATCATGCGTATGCGAATCAACATGTGGATCGGTTTAGCAGGATTGATGATCGTGGGCATCCTGGTAGGCGGCTGTGCAGCTTCCCAAGATGCTTCCAAATCGTATAGCCGGGCGGTCATCAATAGGGGCGCTATTGTCCCTGCGGATACAATACGAGTAGCCGAGTATCTAAACTATTATGAACAGCGTTTCCCCGAACCAGTTGGCCAACCCCTGGCATTGGATTTGCGTTTGGGCAACCCAACGATCCCCTTACAGGGTGGAGAAGTCTGGCTGCAGATTGGCATTCAGGCAAAGGCTGCTGAGCTTAGAGAACGCACACCACTCAATCTGGCACTTGTGATTGATCGTAGTGGCTCGATGAATGACTACAATAAAATGCACCATGTCAAGCAATCGCTAGAGGTCTTTTTGCAGAGTTTGCATCCCGACGACATCGTCGCAATCGTCGTCTATAATGAAGAGGCGCAAGTCGCGCGTTCGGCCCAACATGTCGGAGATGGTTCCTGGATACTACAGACGGTGCAGGGGATCACGCCTAATAAAGGAACCAATCTACATGCCGGGTTGATGCAAGGTTTTGGGGAAGTGGATAAAAACTTCGATATACGCCGGAATAACCGCGTCATTCTTCTCACCGGTGGCATTGCCAACAAAGGTGTTACCGACCCGGCCACGATCGCTGCCGATGCCCTAGCCTATAGCGAACGTGGTATTTATCTCTCGACCATCGGCCTGGGACTCGACCTCAATGATGACCTGTTGAGCACATTGGCGCGGCAAGGTCACGGCGCCTATCATTTCATCGATTCGGCCGAGGAAATGGATAAGGTCTTTCGGGCCGAGGTGGATGGCTTGGTAGAACGAGTGGCCAATGATGTCTCGGTTAGCATTCGCCCGGCACTGGGCGTCTCAGTCACCTCGATTACCGGGTTGGTCGGGCGGGCGCCGATAGATGGAGCGCAGGTAAAGCTTCAAGCCATGGGCAGTGGGGACAGTCAGGCGCTTATGGTGCGTTTGCAGGTCTCTCCCCGCGGCGCCGGCCAGCAACCACTGGCCGATATCACGCTCGATTATGCCGATGTCTTTGCCCAACGGCCACGTTCGCTCCATCAGCAGGTCAGCGTTCGAGCACAAAACCTGGCAATGTATGATCCTCTGGCAGATAACGAAGTGCGACGCAATGCCACCATCGTACGTTCAGCCGAAGCATTAAAAACCATCGACGCCCTGTTCAACGATGGCCAGTATCGAGACGCCTGGGAACTGGCAAATGCCATGGAGAATGATCTGCGGGCGATGGCGCAGGTCATTGCAGACCCCCGTATGGTCGAGGACGCCGATCTTTTCCGACGCTACCAACTGACCCTGTCACAAGCCTTGGGCTACGACCCGACCCGTGGTGTTCATCCCGCGGCGACGGACAACGGCCAGCCACAACGGTGGGGAGTGGCAACGCCGGTCGGGACCCAGCTACCAGAGGTCGAGATACGCTGACATCTGACAACCCTGTCAAGCGACATAGAATCCTGGTACAATCCCCGGCTGACATCAGTTGGGGATTGCCATTCGGGCCTATTCACCAAAATTATGCGCGAAACAGCAGAAGAGGGTATCATTGTCGTTCTGCTATGACATAGATCATGGCAGCGTTATCGAAAACTTATCATAATAGCCTAAGCGCCACACAGCCGTGGACCCCTTCGTGGGGTCTTTGTCTTGTTTGTGGCCAGTTTATCAGTGGAATTCACACGCCTTTATGGTGTGAACACGTCATAACAGAACCCAAACTAAAAACTGGAGGAACAAACATAATGTCACAGAAATGGGTTTATCTTTTTGATGAAGTCGACGAAGCACAAGCTTATAAGAACGGTGATTGGAATGCCGTGCGCGCCCTTCTGGGCGGAAAGGGCGCCAACCTGGGCGACATGACCCGCATCGGTGTGCCTGTCCCTCCCGGTTTCACATGCTCGACCGAAGCCTGCAACGCCTATCTGGCAGCAGGAGAGCGTTTCCCCGAAGGAATGTGGGAACAGGAACTGGCAGCGCTGGGCGCCGTCGAAGAAAAAACCGGTAAGAAGTTCGGCGATCCCACGAACCCGCTGTTGGTCTCCTGCCGCTCCGGCGCCATGTTCTCGATGCCGGGCATGATGGATACCGTCCTCAACATCGGTCTGAACCCGGACACCGTCCAGGGTATGATCGAATTAACCGGTGACGCCAGATTTGTCTACGATTCCTATCGCCGCCTTGTGCAGATGTTTGGCTCGGTGGTCATGAATGTTGATGATGCGCCTTTCGAAGAAGTTCTTGAAAAATATCGCCAGAACCGTGGCGTTTCTTCTGATGCCGATCTGACAGCCGAAGATTGGAAAGCTATTGGTGAAGAATTCGAGGTGCTTTTCAAAGAAAGTACCGGTCTGAATTTCCCCATCGATCCTTACCACCAACTGAAATTAGCCACGGAAGCTGTTTTTAAGTCCTGGAATGGCAAGCGTGCCTTTGACTACCGCAACGCCGCAGGCATTGCCCATGATCTGGGCACCGGAGTCAATATCCAGACCATGGTCTTCGGTAACATGGGTGAAGGCAGTGGCACCGGCGTTGCCATGACCCGCAACGCCACCACCGGCGAAGACCACATCGAGGGTGACTATCTTCTCAATGCTCAGGGCGAAGATGTTGTGGCCGGTATTCGTGTGACCGAACGTGTGAGCAAGATGGCCGAGGATATGCCTGCCGCATGGGAACAGTTCGTTGATATCGCTGAAAAGCTCGAAAAGCACTATCGTGAAATGCAGGATGTCGAATTCACGATCGAGCGCAACAAGTTGTGGATGTTGCAAACCCGTGACGGCAAGCGCACCGCTCAGGCGGCCGTCCGCATTGCCGTGGATCAGACCGATGAAGGGTTGATCTCCAAGGAAGAGGCGGTCATGCGAGTGACGCCTGAACAGGTTGATTTCTTCCTGCACCCGCAGTTCGACACGGCTGCCAAGAAAGCTGCCGCCGAACAAGGCCGCTTGTTGGCTACGGGCCTGAATGTATCGCCCGGCGCCGCTGTAGGTGTCGTTGCCTTCGATGCCGATCTGGCCGAAGCATGGGCCAAAGAGGGCAAAAAAGTGATCATGGTTCGGCCTGAGACCAAACCTGATGATGTGCACGGGATGTTAGCTGCCGAAGGTATTCTCACCACCCGTGGCGGACGCACCAGCCACGCAGCCCTGGTTGCCCGCCAGTTTGGTACACCGGCTGTTGTGGGCGTTGCCGCTCTGAATATCGACATGGCCGGCCGACAGATGTCCGTCAAAGATGCCGTCATTCAAGAAGGCGACTGGATTTCCATCGACGGTACCATCGGGGATGTTTACCTCGGCCAAGTAGAGACCGTTGTGCCCGATATCTCCGACCCTTGGTTGATGAAGCTCCTCTCATGGGCCGATGAATATCGCCGTCTGGATGTGTGGGCGAATGCCGACTATCCCGAAGATGCTGAGCGAGCCCGTGAGTATGGCGCCCGCGGCATCGGCCTCACCCGCACCGAGCATATGTTCTTCGAGCAGGAGCGCCTGCCCTACGTGCAGCAGATGATCTTGACCGACTCCGACGAAGTACGCAAAGAATCGATCGATGCCCTGCTGCCCTACCAGCGTGGCGACTTCGCCGGCCTATTCCGGGCAATGGATGGCCTCCCTGTCATCATCCGCCTTATCGACCCACCGCTGCATGAGTTCCTGCCGGCTCGCGACGATCTTGTCGATGAGATCGCAGAGGCCAAGATCGCCCTCGCTACCGGCGCAGGTGACGCCGCCGCCCTGGAAGCGACCATCGCCGAGAAAGACGCGATTCTTAGCCAGGTGGAAGCGATCCACGAAATGAATCCCATGTTGGGGACACGTGGTGTGCGTCTGGGCATTATGATGCCTGATCTGACCAAGATGCAAGTGCGCGCTATCTTCGAGGCCGCCTGTGAGGTAGCCAAAGAGGGCGTCGACGTGCATCCTGAAGTCATGATCCCCTTGACCAGCCATGTCAATGAGCTGAAGGTACAGCAGGCTGCCTTGAAAGCTGAGGCTATTGAAGTGATGAAAGAGCAGGGGATTGAAGTGAAATATAAGTTCGGCACCATGATCGAGATCCCGCGGGCGGCGCTGACGGCCGACGAGATCGCCGAGTATGCCGAGTTCTTCTCCTTTGGCACCAACGACCTCACGCAGACCACCTACGGCATCAGCCGTGACGACGCCGAAAAGGGTTTCCTGATCGACTACATCCAGAAAGGGATCCTGCCCGAGAATCCATTCGAGAGCATCGATGCGGTTGGTTTGACCAAATTGATGGGAATCGCTGTGGAATTGGGCCGCCAGACCCGCCCCGACCTGGAAGTGGGTATCTGTGGCGAGCATGGTGGCGATCCTAAGTCCATCGCAATCTGCCACAAACTGAATTTGGATTACGTGAGTTGCTCACCCTTCCGTGTGCCCATCGCACGTCTGGCCGCGGCACAGGCAGCACTCAACGACAAATAGACACAGATTTCTAGCACCAACAAGCAGGGACGTTCTGCGGAGCGTCCCTGCTTGTTGGTGCACGTAGTGTAATGATTCAGGCGCTGTGCATCTCATGTTAACGTATTCGGCCGCTCAGCGAACCGAATAAATTCGTCGCTCAAAGTACGAAGCCCCCTCAGGGGCTGCTTTCTAGCGTAAATTAGCGCCAGGAGGCCTTGAACTTTGAGTCAGCGATTGATCCCAGCGGGATGATATTCGATTGGAGAGATTTGATTTTCCGCAGAACACACTATTGTCTAAGAATACCAACGCGTTTTTCATAGGCTCTTTCGGAATTCGCGCGGCTCCTACTAGAAAGGCTTGTTTCGTTAGCAACACGCAACACGCAACACGCAACACGCAACACGCAACACGCAACACGCAACACGCAACACGCAACACATGGTAGTTTTAGAACCACACGAAATCCTCTTGAGCCTTCTTTTGACAAACGCCTGACATTAAGGCATAATACTTCTTGCCGCTGCGGGGTGGAGCAGAGGTAGCTCGTCGGGCTCATAACCCGAAGGTCACAGGTTCGAATCCTGTCCCCGCTACTCCATCACAGAGCCCTGGCCGATATGGTCAGGGCCTGCTTTTGGAACATTGTTTGCAAATGGCGACGTAGCTCAGGAGGCAGAGCAGGCGGCTCATAATCGCCGAGTCGGTGGTTCGAGTCCACCCGTCGCCACCTTATAGCACCAGTAGTGATCGATCGCTACGCTACTTGTTACACCTTGTGGTTTGACCATGAGGTGTTCTTTTATGCTTGAGCGAGAGTGCTTCAGGTGGTAGATGTTTGAAGATATATGCCAGGAGGAGTGACGCAGGTCGAGCGAGATTCGTGGGTCGGTTGAAGCTTTGGGCTGAGTATGGCAATGCTCAAGGTATCTGTCAGGGCTTGCAGGGCGGATGAAGCTCGACAGCAGGCGCCTGGACATGGTACATAGATTTGGAAAGGTGGATTATAATATTCAACATGAATGCAGAACACATGCCAACGGACATGGCAGATTTCCTGGCAGGCCTTCGACGGCTGGTACAAGATGAGACCGCCACACAACGATACAACTTGATGAAGCAATGGGCGAAACCAGTGCACGAACGCGTTGCGATTGGCAAGGCGATCGCCAGTGTACGAATTGCGGGTGAAACCAGCCGAGGCAATATCCTACTGCGCTGCACTCGCAACGAATCTCGTTTTCGTGAGGGTGATTTACTGCGATTGAACCGAGGTAATCCTGTAGCAGAGCCCAGCCTACAAGTCACGTTAGAACAGGATGACGATACAGAAATACATGTCTCTCTAAGTGAGTTCAATGGGTTGCCTGTCAGTGAACTGTTGCGAACTCGAAATGGCTGGGTCTTGGACGAAGATTATTTAGATCTGAGCCAGTATGTGTTGGGAGCACTCAATCAGGCCGGGGATACGGTTGTTGGTCGGGAACGGATCATCCCCCTGCTAATGGGCATACGTAAACCGAATGTCGATATAATGCGTTTCGAGAGGGGATTGGCGCTTGCAGGGAGATGGGATTTGAATTGGAATCAGAGCGAGGCCCTGGCCCAAGCTTACGCCACCGATCTAACTTATCTTGTGCAAGGACCTCCGGGCACGGGCAAGACGCGTGTGTTGGCGCATCTCGTACAGGCCCTGGTAGAGGATGGCGAACGCGTACTGATCACCAGCTTTACGCACAGAGCGATAAACAATGCCCTGAATACAACCGTCAAGCACGCAGCCGAGATCCCGATTGCCAAGATCGGCCAGACGAGCCGTGCTGATGACTTGATGGTCGACAATTACAAATACTTCGACGCTTCGCCAATGGCCGAAATGGGAAGGGGATATGCGCTTGGAGCAACACCTTTTGCCTTGCGAACCAGGCGTCTCAGGGGTGTCGAGTTTGAGACAGTGATCTTCGACGAAGCCAGCCAGATCACATTGCCGCTGGCCATTATGGGCATGCTGGCGGCAAAGCGTTTTATCTTCATCGGCGACCATCGCCAGCTTCCTCCGGTACTGACAACATCCTATTCAGGCGGAGCGTTTCGCGAATCGGTTTTCGGCTCGTTAGTCGAGCGTGGGTTTGATACGATGTTGGACACAACCTATCGTCTTAATGATGTCTTGGCACAATGGCCAAGCGAGCAGTTTTACGATGGGCAGCTTAAATCCGCAGCAGTCGCTGCAGACCGTCACATCGAGTATCAAAATGCACCAACTCATTTTGTCGATATTCTCGATCCACTTGAGGTGCGGGTGTTTGTGGATTTAGGTCACCGAAATGCAACATCGCATTGCCGGCAAGAGGCGTCGTTGGTTGTAGACCTGATTCAGGAACTTCTGAAATGCGGTGTGGCTCCCGAGGAAATCGGAGTCGTTGCACCCTACCGCTTACAAGGACGGTCAATTCGCAATCTGTTGGGCGATGCCATAGCGGACAGATCGATCCGCAGCCAGGTTATTGTCGACACCGTGGAGCGCATGCAGGGACAGGAACGGGATATCGTCATCGTTTCGCTAACCACCTCGAACCCAGGTTTTGCCAGCATTGTGGCCGAGTTTTTCTTCCAGCCTGAGCGCCTAAATGTAGCTATCACACGCCCACGCAAAAAATTGATCATTGTCGGCAGCAGGCACGTTCTGGACATCGATGAGGAAGATCCTGAGCTGCAATATACTGTTGATCTTTTAGGCGACCTTCTAGCATGTTGCACCTACCGCGTTCATCCCTACAAGAGATGACCCATGGCCCGAATGATTCCCAATGTCCCCACACTATCGCTTTCACCAGAGGCAGCCCGCGTATTCCGCCTGCTCAAGCATGCCTTGCCCGAAGAACGATATACTGCCTGGCTGAGTCTGCCAATCGCTCACGATCCGACTCCTGAATTCTTAATTCTGCGCGACGACAAGCGGGCGTTATTACTCAAGGTTTCAGATGTTACCCTTCATCAAGTGCGAGAGGCTCGCGATCCCAATTTCATACAGAGGCTCTTTGGCGATAAAGCGAATGCAAGCACTGGATTTGCAGAATCTGAACAGGTTGTTATCAGAGAATTCATCACTCGTTTCGGCGCTAATTTAAGTTCGGGCACCCATGGCGAGATAGATCTCATCCCATCTGTTCTATTGTTCCCGAATGTGACCGGCAAAGATATGCGGCCGGTGGCTGATCGGCATTTGAGTTCCGACATTGCCTGGGCGGGCAAAGAGGTTCTTTCCCCAGACAGATTCGAGGCCTGGGTTGAAGACCATGTAGGCCCCATCCTGGCAGCATTGCTTGTGGACACCTTGAGAAGTACCTTCGCACCGGAAACTGTGATCCCGCATGAATTCACCGTGCGAGCGCCCATCAAGCGCCATGTGGATGCTGAACTGGCGGAGCACCTCTTTGATTACGATCAGGAGTGGGCGATGAAGGTGGATTTGCAGCTTCCCCAAGCACTCGACGCAGAAGCCGAATCCGACTACCGATTGCGTTTAATCAACGGCGTTGCCGGCAGCGGCAAGTCCCTGCTCATTGTCTACCGAGCCTATCTCTTGATGCAGCTTGCGCCTCATAGCAAAGTTTTGATCCTGACGCACAACAGGCCTCTGACGCACGATCTCCAGTATCGTTATCAAAGGCTCGATGGTAATAATGTCTTCGTGCCAGAGATATGCACTTTTATGAGTTGGTGCAAACGGCTCTGGCCTGAAGATAAGCGATGGCAAAGGCCCATCGGCCGCAAGAAAAGAGAGTACATCGCCCTTCAGGTGTGGAAAGCCTATCTTTCCGACACCACTATCTCTGAGCAACAACTGCTGGATGAGCTTGATTGGTTCAAAGACCGGCTATTTACCAAACGGGAGGATTATCTGCAGGCGAACCGGCGCGGCCGTGGCTTTACCCCAGATCAAACAGGGCTTGATCTGATTTTCGAGGCGATGGTTGCTTATAATCAAGAATTACAGCGCCGGGATCTGATTGATTGGACAGATGTGCCCAGGCATTTATGGCTCACTATTGCAGAAGGGCGTGTCGAGACCGGTATCTACGATGCCATCCTGGTGGATGAGGCTCAATTCTTTGCCCCGATTTGGTTTGAGATCATAAAGCGCATGCTTAAACCGGGCACGGGCCAACTGTTTTTGGTAGCCGATCCCACGCAGGGTTTCTTGAAACGTGGCCAATCCTGGTTAGCCAGCGGCCTCGATGTACGCGGCAAATCGTTACGGCTGAATAAATCCTACCGGACGACCAAGGAGATCCTCAGTTTTGCCTCGATCTTCTACCGCACGCGCCTGCCTGATGATAAAGAGGATATCGTTGCGCCTGACTTCATGGACATGCCCAATGGAGTCGTTCCTGAACTGGTATCTCTAACAGCACAACAGGATGAGATCACACGCGTGGTCAACGAGATCAGGGCATTGGTGGACAGAGGTGTGCCACCCCACCATTTCCTGGTCATTCACACGGAGTGGTGGGGGGTGGATCAACTGGTCGAGCGTCTGAATTCGGTGATTTACCCTGGCGTGGCCGCGAATGCCAAGGATGTTGCCACGGGAAAGCATATTCGTGTCTCGACATTGAATGCCTGCACCGGCCTAGAGAGCCCCATCGTGTTCCTGGCCGGTACACACGATCTGTATCAGCGCGAGCAAAGTCTGCGCATCTCGGACAGAGAAAGGACCGAATTGATCAGAGACAACACGCGCAAACTCTATACAGCCATCACCCGTGCCGGGCAGCGTCTCATTATCACCTATGTCGGCGACCCTCCTCAGGTTTTTAGGCAGGTTGTTGGCGAATTACCTGGGTGGACGCCGGGATTTTAGAATCTAACGTGTTGCGTGTTGGTTGTGCTCACGGGCCATGGCTTGGATCAAATACAGTTACAGCGTACTCAAATTTGTGTGCTGTGCCATCCTTGACTACATTGCGAACCTCGACATGGAATCTGTGATCCTGGTCTGGAGGAAGCCCGTCCCAGTCGATAGCAGGCACCCATACGATCGTGTTTTCTCCAAAACCACTGCGAATCGGTTCGAATCGAACCGCGACCGCAGAACCGGCACGGCTCATTGTGATCGTAGTGTTCGAAAAATCGGCTTCATCATAGGAGAAGGACCAACGGCCAAAGGTGACTTGCCGTGGGACATAGCCCGGTGGAGGCCAGACAACGAATGGGTGCCGGGTTCGAGGTCGAGGCCCCCATATCGTGTCCTCGTCGATCACCCACAGGGCGTTTGCCGCATAGTACTGTCCTCGTTCAGGTACATCGCCCGAACCCATGTGGCGTGTTTGGGGATAGAGGATCCAGCGCCTGTGTCCGACGGCGGAATTGTAGGCGCCATCGTCAGCCATCTGGCCAAGGATTCCATGGTACTCCTTGCCGTAACCATACCACAACGAGAGGTTAGCATGTTGTGCGGCTTCCGCTCCTGCATCTGTGTAACACTGCCAGCTCATATCGGGCATGTGGCTCAATTGCCTGTTCACACTCATCATCAGCGCCGCCTGTTGGGCTTTGCTATTGTACGCTTCGCTAAAGGTGATATCGGCGGGCACACCTGCCATGGCGCGGAAGTACTTGACCAACCGCAGAAGTGTATCTCGATAACCCTCGCCTGTCGATCCGGCGTTACAGTTATCATGGTTTCCAGTCCACTGAATCTCAGCATCGAAGAAAGGGAGATAGTACTGCTCGTAGAGCTTCTGTGATGCCGCCCGGTCTTGGATATCGACCCGGAGATCATAGTAGTTTTGCCACAGGAAGGGCAGGAAAACTATACGATCCTGTTCGATAGTGATGGGGTTTATTTCCTGCGCTTGACCCGAAGTACGCCGGCCACGGACCCTATCTTTGGCGATCAGCGCTGGCCCGCATTCCGAATTCTTGCCCCCGACATAGCAGGTCGCCGAATCAGAGCTACCACTACCCCACAACAGGCGTGGCGTTGTATTGGCAACCGCCTTGACATCGTGCGCTGGCTGCACAGGTAACCATGCCGCGAACACAGCGAGAATAAGGAAGGCTGAGAAACGTCTCATTGGTTTACTCCGTGATGAGTAGGGCCGCTCATAACAAGGTGTCACCTTAAGTTTACTCAGATTGCACTGCCCTGTCGATAATTTTTGTCATGGTTTGGAAGAAGCTGGTTCGGCAGGATTTCGTGTGGTTCTAGAAAAGCACGTGTTGCGTGGTGGTTGTGCTAACGAAACTCGCTTTTCTAGACGGAGCGGAAAGTGCAGCCGGTTCCGGTACATACACCCGGGCCGACGACTTTGACTCCGCCAAGGTCGTTTCCAACGAGAGCGAGTTCAACCAACCTTCAATCGTACACATGTATTCCGGCGGCGCCACCCTTGAATGTGTGAATGACATTTCTGCCAACCGCCCAACAAGCGCCCTATCTCCTCCGTGATCTCGGCAGCGTGACGACATTGGTTGAGCTTCAGAAACCCCAGGTCGAGACACAGCAATACAAAACCCGGCGGATGCTCTGTAATGACCAACGCTCTGCCGCGGCGCGCCATCAACACTCTGCCGCGCTGCGCTATTTACATCCTCTTTCATGTAGTGCACAATTGCTCCGAGCCGATATCAGCCGATATCAGCCGATATCAGCCGATCTACTGCCGTACTCATTAGCCTGGGCCGGTGAAGCAGCTGAAAAGGGCCACACACACGGAGGGATTTTGTCATGTCTCAACATGAACCGAAACCTGAACAACCACTATCCACCGAGGAATTGGTCGATATCCAAACGATGATAGCCAGCTGGCTCGACCAACAATCCGACAATGAGGAATTCGAGATCGCCTGGGCAGGCGCTGGCAATCTCATCGGTGGCGGTCTCATTAACCTCGATTCAGAAGAAGAATTCGACGTTATCATCTACGGTTAAAGCGCACCGCAACCCGAAGACCGCCCTCTGAACTATTTCTCTACCGAACACTTCTATCACCTGTCTTTCTGAGCGGGTTTTCGAAGCCGACACACATCAAAAAGACACGGACTTCGGTGCTGAAACATCGTTCATAAGGCCGACTTTAGCGAAGAATCTCGCGATTCACGTGCCGAGAGACCCTTCACTAAAGAGTGGATAACCCTGCTTAAAACCACAACAACATCTGGTGGATAACTCACCTGTGCCCGCTAAGACTGCGCTTGCCGGCGCACCCTATCAACTACAGCGACCGCCACCGCCATCGCCAAAATCACGGCCCCGATGATCAACAGATTGTTGTCAGCGGTGAGCGCTCCCATCAGAAGAAACACCAACCCAAAGGTCAACACAATAGGATTGAGCACCAGGCCGCGCACCCTGTCGAATAGAGTGGGCGCTGGAACGTGGCGCCCCATTGATTCCAGTTTGGTCACAAGTTCGAGCACGCTCGGTTCGGTCAGAGTGCTGCCATCAGAAAACTCAAGGGTTGGCACACTTTCGTAACCATTGTTGATCTCCTTAAGGCGTGCTCGAGCCTCAGCATCTGTAGAGATATTGACATACTGGTAATGAACACCCGCTCGCTCCAGCGTACTCCGCACTGATGGAACCATCGGGCAGGTAAAACTACCATACTGAGAACTCTGGAAAAGTCTAAAACGGCTGTCCGCACCCCCATATACAGGGGGGTTTTGCTCGTTCGCACCTGTGTAAACGGGGGTAAAGAATAGTTCAAAAAAGCTTTCCAGAGTTTTCAGGAAACGAGCAATAATCGAGGGTGTTTTCAAGTTCGTCAAAAACGCTCTTGGCTGGGAA
>JAAENG010000328.1 GCA_024224665.1 Chloroflexota bacterium
CTCGGTTTGGCGTAATCGAGAGGATTGCTGGGATCGATTTTAAGATTGACCGCGTCGTAGGCTGGACCGAGATAGTGGGCATCCTTCTTGTCGAAGAAACGCGGGCCGATGTTGATGAACTGCGGCAGGTTGTCACTGAGCGAACCGAGTCCATAGTTGATCCAGGCACCAATGGTCGGAACGCGCGGATCCAGAACATGACGGCCGGAGTGAAACTGCACCTGAGCACCATGATTATTATCACTCGTCCACATCGACCGAATGAAAGCGATGTCATCGACACAGCTCCCGATGTTCGGAAACCAATCACTGACTTCAATTCCCGACTGGCCATACTTCTTAAAGCCGGTCTGCAGGGGGAAGATTTTGGTACGGGTATGGCCGTTGCCATCGCCCTTAACAGGGATGCGTAATTTTCTTATTCTTGAAGGGTTCAGGACATCTTTGTAAGGCGTTTCGCCAATCGATTTCCCAGCATATTTGTTGAGCGCCGGCTTGGGATCAAAGCTCTCCATGTGACTGACGCCGCCACGCATGAACAGCCAGATCACTCGTTTCGCCTTGGGCGGAAAGTGAGGTTCCCCGTCTGGCAGGACATGTTGTTCTGCGGCCATGATGCCGCCCGCCGCCAAAGTGCCGAAGCCAAGGGCCGATTGCAGAATCGTCCGCCTTGAAATTGCATATTCGTAATCGTTGTTCATCGAATCACCAGGAACTCATTGAGGTTAAGCAGAACATGAATGAAATGCTCACGCTGGGTTTGTTCATTCGAATACGACAGGCTTTCAGCCAACTCAGCTTCTGCTGGCTGGCGGGCCAGAATCTTTAGAAACGCTGCCCGGACGAATGCCTCGGAACTCATATCCGACTTGAATGCGGCCGCGATTTGTTTTGCTGATGCAGTCGCCATTTGACTGTTCATCATCGCCAACGCCTGTTGCGGAACAATGCTTTCACTGCGTTGGTAGCAAGCGAACACATCGGCGTCATCGAAGGTCTCCAGGAACTTGGAACGCCCATCTCTGGAATGGAAGAAATAGAGACTGCGTCGTCGGACATTGGCGGACGCCGTGACCGGAGCACCACCCGGCGTTAGATCAAGCGTGCCGGCCAGATGAAGCAGGCTGTCTCGAAGGACCTGAGCCTCCATCCGACGGCTGTTCATACGCCAGTAGTGGCGGTTGCTCCCATCCGCGGCAAGCGTCTTTTGATCGGCACCCAAATTGGAAGAGCTACGTTGCC
>JAAENG010000329.1 GCA_024224665.1 Chloroflexota bacterium
GATTTTCAGCATGTCGCTCAGAAAACACCTGGGTTTCAGGCTAATTATGAGCCTCAACTAAAGGGTTTCTATGAGCTGATTGCTTTCAAACAGAGTTATTTTCGCTGACCCAGTTCAAGTGTAGTCCTACCTCTGCGTGAATCTGTGTAATCTTTGATTAAATGAAGGTTGGCTTGGGAGTTACGCTAGTTGTTTACTGATGGCTGATTACATCAAAAACAAGGAACGAATGCACGCCATCACCAGTCTCCCGCTCGATGAAACGGGCGGCCACGGGCGAGCCGATGGCGATGGCGATGGCGTCAGGTTGGTTGGCATCGATGCCGGTGATCTGAGCGCTGATGCTGGGGCCAGAATCCAGCTTGACGATACCGCTGACGTACGGATTCTCCCGGCTATAACCGGCGAGGATCATGTTGGTGGGTGCGATGTGAACAGCAGTGAAAGCGACCAGCGTGCCGCTGGCGCCAACATTCATCCACTCCATATCCTCACCGTAGCAGGCGCCGCACAGAGGACGGGGGGGCAGAAAAACAGCCCCACAAGCAAGGCAGTGAGAACCCATCAGCTTGCGTGCATGCAGGAAGGCCTCGTATTCAGCTTTTGTGAAATTCGGCTTGCTCATATTATCTGCGCTCGAAGATGTGAACGACAGCCGTTTGGCCGGTGCCGCCGACATTGTGGGTAAGGCCGATAGCAGGTTCGCCGCTGACTTGACGCTCGCCGGCATTGCCTTGCAACTGATGCCATATCTCGACCACCTGGCCCACGCCCGAGGCCCCAACCGGATGCCCTTTCGATTTCAGTCCTCCAGAGGTGTTGATAGGCTTAAGCCCATGGCGGCGGGTAAGACCTTGTTCAGCGGCCACATACCCCCGGCCTGGTTCGAAAAAGCCCAGATCCTCGGTGGCGAGGAGTTCGGCGATGGTGAAACAATCATGCACCTCGGCCACCTGGATGTCGGCGGGCGTCAAACCGGCCATTTCGTATGCTTGCTGGCCGGCACGTCGGGCAGCTCTAAGAATGGTGGGATCGGGGCGGTCGTGCAGGGCAACATCGCTGGCCTGGCCGGAGCCAATGATATGGATGGGATGATCGCTGAAGGTTGGGGCCAGATCGTCCGCCACTAGCAGCACTGCCGCCGCTCCATCAGAGATAGGTGAACAGTCGAACAAGCGCAACGGCCAGGCGATCATGGGGTTGGCCCGATCATCATGCAAAAAATCCAACTCATTTTCCCAGCTGGGAACGGCATAGCCTTTATTCTGTGCTTTTGCGGTCTTGGCGGCCATAATATCGGAGATGGTGCTACCGAACTGAGCCTTTGGATTTCGTGCACCATTGTCATGATTCTTGATCCCCACGGCCATCAAGCTCTCCGATGTGGCCCCATACCGCACCATGTAGGCAGAGGCCATTGCCGCGTAAAAGCCGGGGAAGGTGAAACCGGCTGGGATCTCATACAAAACATCACCTGCCGTGGACAAGGCGTCGGTCACCTGTTCCGTGGGCAGATCTGTCATCTTCTCGATACCGCCTACCAGCACGATGTCGTACATGCCGGAAGTGATGGCGATAATGCCCTGATGCAGGGCCACACCCGAACTGGCGCAGGCATCCTCGATCCGTATGGCTGGAATGGGCGTCAGGCCTACCCAATCGGCCATGAGGGGGGCGATGTGCCCCTGGCCTTCGAAAAGCTCGCTGCTGTAGTTACCGATGTACAGGGCTTGGATCACGGCCGGGTCCAAACCTTTTTCCACTGAGGCGCGCATGGCGCTAAAGGCACGGACAAAAAGATCACGAGAAGCCAGGTCAGGAAAAGCTCCAAAGTGGCTCATGCCGGCGCCGACGATGGCGACGCCGCGACCTATTTTTCGTTGGGTCATGGTTAGCTCGTGTTTATCAGGGAGCGGGATGACGAGTGTTCTGAATCGAGTCGGGTAAGTGGAAATCGCCACTTTCTCCCGGTTCGAAGGGTATTACTTCTATGATAGCATCGAAGTTGATGGGGCCGTAAATATGTGGAAAGTCTTCACCTGGTTCGCCTTCTTCATACAAAACATCAGTATCTAATTCTGCCGGATCGATGGCCAGTAGCACAAGTCCTCTCTGTCCGGGATAAAAGCGGTTGGCCGTTCGCACGACCTGCGCCTGGGTCGAACAATGAATGAAGCCCTCTGTATCCAAACTGTCGATTCGATATTCGCCCTTATTCGAGGCGGCGTTCCAGGCGTTCTGCGTGGTGATGTGATAGATCATGGTGACGCGGCCAACTCAGATCGCAATTCACGCTTCAGAATCTTGCCCATGCTTGAGAGTGGCAGCGTCTCCATAAATTCGACACGTTTAGGGATTTTGTAGCGAGCGAGATGATCCTGCATATGGGCAAAAAGGTCGGCGGCGGTGGCTTTGATCTCGGGCTTGAGGACGACGCAAGCAACACCGATCTCTCCCCAGCCCGCGTCGGGAATGCCCACAACCGCACACATATGCACGGCGGGGTGCCGGTAGAGCACGTTTTCGATCTCGACCGGATAGATATTCTCGCCGCCAGAGATGAACATGTCCTTCAGGCGATCCAGGACAAAGAAATACCAGTCTTCATCATATCTAACGACATCACCGGTGTGGAACCAACCTTCCTGGTCGATGACCGCTGCACTGGCTTCTGGATCGTTCCAGTAGCCCGAACAGTGGCTGGGGCCTTTCAGGCAGAGTTCACCCGCCTGGTTGGGGCCAAGAGCCTGGTTGTTTTCATCCACAACCCGAACATCGATGAAGAAGTTGGGGCGACCAATGCTACCGGCTTTGCGGATGGCATCTTCAGGAGCGAGTGCAAACAAACCGGGTCCGAATTCGGTCATGCCAAAGCCTTGCTTGAAGCGGATGTTTTTCTCTGCGCTGTATTTCTCGATCAGGGGAACGGGCAGGGGGGCGCCGCCGCTTGTGCAGAAACGTAAGCTGCTGAGGTCAGCCTGCAAGTAATTGGGCGCTTGTGTCAACATCTGATACAAGGTGGGCACGGCAGCAAAGACAGTTACGCGTTCCCGTTCGATCAACTCTAGCACCTGTGTGGGATCAAACTGGCGGATGAGAAGGGTGGTGTTGCCGAAAATGATTTGGGAAGAGAGATAGGCAAACAACCCGCCCGCGTGGAAAAGAGGGAAGACGTTGAGATAGATATCGCCGTGAGTGAGGTCGTGGATGACGGTATTCATCACATTCCACACGATCATGCGGTGGCTAATTTTGGCGCCTTTGGGCAGGCCGGTGGTACCGCCGGTGAAGAGCAGACAGGCGGTATCCTCTTCGGTGAGGGATTGACAAGCGACTGCAAGCGCGGGGGATTGGTCGAGGATAGATTGGAAAAGGCGCGACCTGTCGATGCCGTTGCCGTCAAGGTGGAGGACGTGGGGTGTTGCGTCCCTTCGGCTTCGCTCAGGACAAGGCTGCGTGTTGCGTGTTTCTTGTTCGAGCGCATCGACGCTTGCTATAAAATCATCAGAGTAAATGAGGACTTTAGGCGTGGTTTGTGCGACCAAGCTCGCCAACTCGCGCCAATGCAGACGCCAATTAAAGGCGGTGTGGATGGCGCCGAGTTTGCCGCAGGCGTAGAATGTATCCAGATGCTCGACGCCGTCCCGGGCCAAAATGGCCACCCGATCACCTTTCTCGACCCCGGCCTCATGGCGCAGCCAGTTCGCCAGGCGATTGGCGCGTTCGTTCATTTGCCGATAGGTCAAACGCAGTTCGGGCTGCTTTCCGGCATCGATGATGGCCAGTTTGTCAGGGCTGTAGATTTCTCTGCGGCCTAAGTAGTCGCCTATGTACATTCTTATTTCACGCCTCAACCCATCTCCAAATCCCCGCCGCCATCGCCATACCCCCACCTGTGGCGCAGAAAAGCACATGATCGCCGGGCTGGGGACCTTTGCCCTGCTCGATGGCGTCATCCAGGGCTGCGGGGATACAGGCCGAGCCAAGATAGCCCCATTTGTCCATAATCCAATGGGTTTTGCTCATGGGTTGGCCCAACGCTGCCATCACATGTTCGATAGTGCGAAGATTGAGTTGGGTGAAAAGATAGAAGTCGATATCGTCGAGTATGAGGTCAGCCTTGTGAACAACCTCCTTGACAAGGCGCGGCCAGTTGTCACTATTAAAAGTAGCAGGGAATTTGCGCACGAATTCGACGCGCGGCTTGCCGAATTGAGAGATAATTTCCGGGGTGGCGGGGCGATAGGTTCCGCCGCTGTAGATGCCGAGAGCATCATGATATTGGCCCTCGGCTACCAGTTTACCCGCCAGAAATCCCGGCTTCTCTCCTGCCCTCACGATGGCGGCGGCGGCGCCATCGGCGAAAAGCGTACAAGTGTACTTGTCGGTCCAATCCACAAACTTGGTCATGCCATAGCCGGCGGCCACGAGGATGTGATTGTAATCGCTGTCTGTGGCGATATAGCGAGCGGCCATGTCCAGACCTGTCACCCAGGCGGCGCAAGCGCAGTTGACGTCGAAAGTGCCCCCGTTAATGGCGCCCAGCTTGGCTTGCACAACCGATGCAGTGGCCGGGCTGAGATAGTCGGGCGTATCAGTGCCGACGATAATCAGGTCGAGATCGGATGCAGCGAGGGCAGCACGCTCCAGCGCCTCTCGAGCGGCTGCCACGATCATATCTGATGTGGTCTCATCCTCAGCCATGACGCGTCGTTCCTGGATCCCCACATTCTTCACCAGCCAATCGCCCACATTCTCGCCCAGCATCACGTTTAGATCGTCATTACTGACAACCCGTTCGGGAAGGTATCGTCCCGTTGAGATTATTTGGGCGTGACGCAGCGGAGGTTTATCCATTCCGGTATTCAGCTCTCTGTCATTGCGAGCGGGCGCAGCCCCGAAACAATCCCCATGGTACATGTGCAAATGAACGTTGGGGATTGCTTCGGCACACGACCTGCGGTCGCCCGACCGATGGTCGTCCGACCGCAGGTCGTCCCTCGCAATGACAGAATCAGGAGGTAGTTTTTAGACGGTCTCTTAGCATACGACGGTCGCAGCGAAGTTACAAGTTTTTTTCCGCTACCGTGTAAAAACCGTGTCAGAGGCCAATTGATGTCAGTAATGGGGAAAAACCACCATACCCAGCATTCGCTGGGGTGTTCGACCCATGTACAAAATGGGGGAATAAATGGGGGGAATGCCTAATTGAGAACTGGGAGAATAGCTGTCAGACTGTTGGTAGAAGAAATGTCGTCCAACTGCTACTACCAAAATGGAGATTCAACATGATAATCGATTTTGAAGGCGTCCTCTTGATAGCAGGCGTGGGGCTCCTGCGTTTTGGCGTTCCTATTCTGATCATGTTCCTGCTGTGCAAAATACTGCCTCGTATTGCGCACGATACCCCTTGATGATTGCAAAACGATACCTTATCACAGCCGGAGAAATCACAATGTCGCCCACATGGATTAAATTTAGAGCAAAACGGATCACAGGTTTGTTGACACTCATCGCGCTGCTTATCTTAACACTGGTTCCCACTACCTCACGGGCAGAGGCGCCAACAGATCAGCAAGACAACGATGCCGAGCCCTGTGCGCTCTGTCATTGGAGTGAAACCAGCACCTGGGAACAATCCCCTCATGCCAATAATGGCGTCGCATGCAAACACTGTCACGGAACCTATGTCGAAGATCATCCTGCAGAAGGTATTATGCAGTTGACCGTAGATTCAGGGCAATGCTCGGAATGCCATGCCAGCACACACCAACAATGGCAAAGTAGCCTGCACGCCACAGCTGATGTCAACTGCATCAATTGCCATGTCTCACATTCACAGACCACACGCCTGCAAAGCGAGCAACTTTGCTGTACTTGTCATACCGACGGATTTGGCGATGGCTGCGGAAGCACAGCGCACAACCTGGCCGGCGTGACATGCCTCGACTGCCATGTGTCACAGCCCCACAAGTCTGTGCCCGGAGAAGCAGAGGCGCCCTCCCACACGTTTACGGCGGTACCCGCTCATTTGTGCATGAACTGCCATTCAGATTCGTTGCACGAACCAATCGAGAACACCATGATAGCGGCCCAAGACAGCCACTTGTCGGCGTCTCAAAAGACCATGGCATCTCAAACGCAGCGAGTCAGTGAGCTAAGCGAGCGTTTGGAATCTTCTCGCAAACAGAATACTTCCTACCAATTTTTAGCACTGATGTTACTGGGTCTGGGCATCGGCGTCGGACTCGTACTGGGGATTGTCGTCGTGCTCATCATTAGCTACATTGGCGGCAAGCAGGAGGCTGCATCATGAGCACGCCTCAAGATACAGGGCTAACGCGACGGCAGTTTCTGAAAACGGGTGGGGCCGCTGCCGCCGCTATCTGTGGGCTAACAAGCATGCCCCTTGCTGCCTCAGCTGACGGAATCGAAGAGGCCGATGAAACTGTCGGCATATTGGTCGATATCTCACATTGCCAGGGATGTGATTCATGTGTATTGGCATGTAAACAGGCAAACGGTCTCCCGATCGAGGGTACAGCGCCGCATGCACTTGATAACGAATCCTACTGCTACATCGACAATCGTGAAATTGTTACAGCGGAGGGGCAAACAGAGAGACGCTATGTCAAGCGCCAGTGCATGCATTGTCTGGATGCAGCTTGTGTGTCTGCCTGTCCTGCAGCAGCCATGCACAAAACCGAAACAGGGCCCGTCACTTATCGTGCCAACCGCTGCCTTGGCTGCCGCTATTGCCAGATCGCTTGCCCATTCGGCGTACCCCAGTTCGATTGGAACAATGGCCTGGGACCAGAGATACACAAATGTTGGTTGTGCAATGAACGATTGGCCGAGGGCCAACAACCGGCCTGCGTAGATGCCTGCCCCACCGGAGCGATACGCTTTGGCACTCGCAGATCGCTGCTGGCTCAAGCTCATGCCATGATTGATTCCAATCCTGATCATTACGTCGATCATGTATTTGGCGAGCACGAGGTGGGTGGGACCTCGATACTCTACCTATCGGATGTGCCCTTCGACCAGCTCGGTTTCCCCACCGATCTACCGGCGACAGCCCCCTCCATGGAAACAGAGAAGATTATGATTACACTTCCTTTCGTCATTGGCGGACTGGCTATCGCTCTGACTGGCGCCACTGCCTACACTCACCGCCACGAATCGGCAGAACGCGACGAAGAATTGGAGGACTAGACACACATCATGCTGACATCACCCGTTCTCTGGGGGGCTCTCATGTTGAGCATAGCCATCCCCGCGATTTTTCTTGTAAGCGCTCGCTATCTGGCATTTCGCATTGCCGGTCGTCCCAGCGCGGCACATCCCCACTCCCAGGCTACAACGTTCCCGCAGGTAACCATTCGATGGCGGTCTATCGCTACCCTTCTGATATTCCTCATCCTCAGTGCCGGCACATTGATCATGCTCCTGCGCTTCGTCTTTGGTATCGGCCCTGTTAGCAACCTCAGCGATAGCTTTCCCTGGGGCATATGGATCGGCTTCGATGTCATGGGTGGCGTTGCCCTGGCGGCCGGTGCATTCGTGATCGCAGCCACTGCTCACATCTTCAACAAAAAACGTTTCGAACCTCTGGTTCGACCTGCCATTCTAACAGGCTTTTTAGGCTATCTTCTGGTGGTCTGCGGGCTGATCATCGACCTTGGCCGCCCTTACAACATCTGGCGTCCCCTCGCGCACTGGCAGCACCATTCGGTGATGTGGGAAGTGGGCATGTGTGTTGCCCTCTATACCACCGTACTACTTATCGAATTCTTGCCTGTGATTCTGGAAAGGGTGAATAAATTCGAGACGATCACCAGCCATTTACCCACGGTCTCACTGCATCGGTTACTCAAACGAGTCGCTATTGTCTTTGTCATCCTCGGTGTGATCCTCTCTACGCTTCACCAGTCATCGTTGGGCTCACTCTGGGTGCTAGTGCCTTCAAAGCTCTACCCCCTCTGGTACTCCATCTACTTGCCCGTTTTCTTCTGGCTGTCGGCTGTTGCAGTGGGTCTGGCCATGACTATCGTAGAATCCACCTTAAGTTCTCGGGCCATGGGACGCGGATTGGAACTCGATCTCTTGGCAGATCTAGCGAAATGGGCAGCCATTGTCCTGGCCATTTATCTGGTGGCCAAGGTCTCGGATTTAGCTTCCCGCCAGGCGTTGCCCTTGCTGTTCCAGCCGAACGTTCAGGCAGCTGCCTTCTGGCTGGAGATCGGTCTGGGTGTGATTGTGCCTATGCTCATGTTCGCAAACGCCAGATTGCGGCGGAAGCCGAGTACGCTTTTCCTGGGTGCGACGATGATCGTCCTCTTTGGTATCGTGCTCAACCGCCTCAATATCGCCACCGTTGGCATGTGGACCTATGCCGGTGTTCGCTATCTACCTTCGTGGATGGAACTCACGGTAACAGCCACACTCGTGGGCTTTGGCGTGATCGCTTTTGCCCTGGCGGCCAAACATTTACCCGTCTTTGCGGATGAACATGATGCCAGTCACTGAAATCGTGGCAATCGTTGCTCTATTCATTCTGCGATTCGGCGTGCCCCTCTTTATTATGATAGGGATCGGATACGTCCTCCGCCGCTTGGACCAAAAATGGGAGGTGGAGTCAAGAGTCGAGCGCGAGGAACGGCAATCACAGCAGGTTAAGAGCATCCAACCCGAACCGGCCTTTCCATTTGCACCTCGTTACGCACCTGAAGCGATCATGATGGATTCTTATGGCAAGCCCTGTTGGGAGGTCAAGGATTGTGATCAATCCCTGCGGGAGCAGTGCCCTGCCTTTCAGCACCCGGATGCGCCATGCTGGCTGGCTCGTCGTCGCGCCGAGGGGGAGATACCCTCGATGTGCTTGCACTGCGAACTGTTTCCAAATAGCTATTCTGACCACGAGTTGCCGACGGAACCTCCTCCAACAGTCTACCACTAGCCAAATATGAAACACTTCCAAGAAGATATCAGATCGTATGCTCCCTGGCTGGCATTCACAATCGGTTTGCTGTTGGTAACCGGCTCTTTGGCGATAACTCTGATTCTATCGCTGGCGAGATAGGTCTACCTGGGTATCATCTCAATAGGGTGTGTCCTAATCGAGTTGGGAGCGGACTAACCTGCAAAAGAAAAGCTTCAGCCAAATAATTAACAACGAACAATCAATAATTAATTGATAATGGAACTGCTCGGTATCAACGCCACAGTGATATGGACTCAGGACAGAATGACGGTCGAGTCTCGCAGAGAAATGAATTCTCGGTTCTAAGCATTGTTCTCGGCACTCAAACGCCATATGGCTGCATCCTTCATTTCACTACCGGACACTTTTCTATTGTGTCACCCCTTCGAGTTCCTCAGGGCAGGCTCTGAACGAGTCAAGCACACAACCCACATGATCACGAAACACCAGTGAAGGGTCTCGCAGCACGTGAATCGCCAGATTCTTCGCTAAAGTCGGCCTCATGAACGATGTTTCAGCACCAAAGTCCGTGTCTTTTGATGTGTGCTGGCGTCGAAAACCCGCTCAGAGCTGTCCTGAGTGAAATCGAAGGAAAGACAGTTTCTAGAAGTGTCCGGTAGAGAATCCTTCATTAACAGTTAATCAATAACCGTTCACTATTAATTATTTCCCCCACTTCCTCCTTCCCTGCCGACCCCAAGGCTTTCTGGGAAGACCTTACTCATAATCTGGCTAAAGAACGGAGCACAAGGACACGCCAATAACTCATCTAGGACACACCCA
>JAAENG010000330.1 GCA_024224665.1 Chloroflexota bacterium
CAACACGCAACACGCAACACGCAACACGCAACACGCAACACGCAACACGCAACACGCAACACGCAACACGCAACACGCAACACGCAACACATATATTTCGAGGAGTTATAAAGTTGTCAACCGAAACCCACACACAGATCACACAATTGAATTCGCCGTATGGCGGTGAATTGGTCGATCTCTTGGTCCCAGCCGAGGAACTACCCCATCTTAGGAAATACGCCAACCGCCTGCCTTCGATTCAGATATCTGAAAGAGCAGTGTGCGATCTGGAAATGCTGGCAACAGGGGGCTTTTCGCCATTAGATCGCTTTATGGGGCAGAAAGACTACCAGAACGTACTGGATGAAATGCGTCTCGCCAGTGGCCAGCTCTTCCCCATCCCCATCACCCTGCCAGTGGCAGCTAACCCGAACATCCATCTCGGTCAAGAGATTGCCCTCCGAGATAGCAAGAACAATGTCCTAGCCTTGATGACTATCGAGGAACTATACGAATGGGATTTGAATGAAACTGCGGAAAAAGTGTTTGGATCCAGCGACTTACGCCATCCCCTCATTGCCGAGATGCATCGCTGGGGTACCCTGAATATCTCAGGCCGGCTGCGCGTCATGCAACTGCCCTTGCGGTACGATTTTCGCGGTCTGCGCTTGACGCCCGCGCAAACACGCGCCCGACTCGAATCTACCGGACACACCAATGTCGTGGCATTCCAAACCCGGAACCCTCTGCACCGTGTGCACGAAGAATTGACGAAGCGGGCGGTTCAGGAGATCGACGGAACACTCCTGCTCCATCCTGTTGTAGGTATGACCCGACCGGGAGATGTAGATCACTACACCCGTGTGCGTACCTATCGGGCGCTGGCAGGGCAATATTATGATCAAGATCGTATCGTGCTGTCGCTATTGCCTTTGGCCATGCGCATGGGGGGCCCGCGCGAAGCCGTGTGGCATATGCTCATCCGCCGCAACTACGGCGCCAACCATTTGATTGTTGGACGTGATCACGCCGGACCTGGCAATGATTCACAGGGTAAGCCCTTTTATGGCCCTTACGACGCTCAAGAACTGGCCGAATCCGTTAGCGAAGAACTGGGTGTCAAGGTCGTGCCTTTCAAGATGTTGGTGTATCTGCCCGAAGAAGACCGCTACGAAGAGATCGACAAAGTAGACGAGAGCGCCAAAACTGCTTCGATTTCAGGCACCGAAGTACGAGAGAAGTACCTCAACAATGGTGAAAAACTACCGGAGTGGTTTACTCGACCTGAGGTGGCTGACATCCTGGCTGATAGCTATCCCCCCAAACATAAACAGGGCTTTTGTGTTTGGTTTACAGGGCTCAGCGGGTCAGGCAAATCAACCACAGCTGAAATCCTGATTACCCTACTTCTGGAACATGGGCGCAACGTCACTCAACTGGATGGTGACGTGGTACGAACACATCTGTCCAAAGGTCTTGGCTTTAGCAAGGAAGATCGAGACATCAACATCCGCCGTATCGGGTTTGTTGCTGCCGAGATGGTGCGCCACGGTGGCGTTACAGTTTGCGCTGCGGTCAGCCCTTATCGCGCCACCCGCAATGATGTGCGTAACCTGGTCGGAACCGAAAACTACATCGAGGTATTTGTGGATACACCTCTGGATGTCTGCGAAGAACGCGATGTCAAGGGGCTGTATGCCAAGGCACGACGTGGTGAGATTAAGGGCTTTACCGGCATCGACGATCCCTACGAGGCTCCGCTCAATGCCGAGATCGTTTTAGACACGGTAACTTACAGCCCCGAAGAGAATGCGCACATGATCGCCGATCACCTGGCCGAATGTGGTTTCCTGAAGTAATCTGCCGGGTGGCAAGTAGCAGGTGTGACGAAGTGATCACCTTGTCACCTTGCCACCCCTTCACCTTGTCAGATAAGAGACCAAGATCGACAAAAAGTTGTCGATGTCGCCGCCGTAAATGCCAACAATGAAGCTATTCAAGAACCTGTTTAAGTCCGAACCACAACCTACACTTCCGCCCAATACCATCGTGGTCGTATCTGGCCTGCCTCGCTCTGGCACGTCGATGATGATGAAGATGTTGGAGGCCGGTGGTCTGACAGTGGTAAGTGACGGCCTGCGCGAGGCGGATACCGATAATCCCAAAGGGTATTACGAGTTCGAGCGAGTGAAGCAGCTGGATAAAGGGGATAGCGAGTGGGTGGCAGATGCTGTAGGCAAGGTAGTGAAAGTGATCGTCGCTTTGTTAGAGCACCTACCACCCGAATTTGACTACCAGGTGCTCTTTATGAATCGGCACATCGAAGAAGTTCTGGCCTCACAACGTAGAATGCTCGAACATCGTGGAGAAGACTCAAATATCAGCGACGAAAAACTGGGCGAGCTATTGCAGAAACATGTGAATAAAACAAAAAATTGGGTTTCCGCACAACCCAATTTTACAGGTATCGACGTCGATTACAACCAGATGCTGATTGATCCTGCGCCTTATGTACGAGAAGTGAATCAGTTCCTGAACGGTGTTCTGGACGAAGCGGCCATGGCAAGGGTGGTGGATCCCAGTCTATATCGCAATCGATCCTAGCATTTTGGGATCTCCTCACACAGTTGTGACGTCATGAAACGCGAAATGTAAGCAAATTGTCAATTGCGAGGGAGTGATCCTACTTGAATCCAGGATAGATAGCAGGTATGATTGGAGGGTCACCCTTAAGTAGGTTCCAACTCAATGAGTTCCTGTAGTACAACACTTTAACGCAGGGTACGTCGTAGCTCACAGGCTCTGTCCTGAGAGTGACTGTAGTTTGATACCGCCGCCATAACACTGACGGCGGCGTGGCGGAGCCTGAGTGGTGTTTTGCGGGGAGTTGCGTTTTTAAGAGGATCCATAATCTGGGATTCTTTCTATGGCATTTTAGGGTTACTGAGCCTCCAAGAGCTCAGACCGCATTTGATGAGATAGAATCCCGACCGTTTTCTTGGCACCCTATGGGTGTCACGACCCTGCCAGTGGTGGAAAATCCCGAGGGTCGTTTGTCATTTCTGTTACACGTAAGGATGTTTGCCGATCATGTCTGATCTCGCCGCCCGTGAAAGTGCCGGTACATCTCCTGAATCCTCTCTGGCAGTACTGGACTCGAATTTAGTTCATCGCCTTGACGAAGCTCTGGTCAAGGTTGGGGCGTTTGGTGAGGTACGCCTGATCGTGGTCAAGGGACGTTTACGCTTCATTCAGATCGTGCAGAGTGAATCGATCTCCGATTCAGCGGGATGAGTTCATCTCTATCGAACTTTGAGTGCCTGCCATCAGCAATCGAATTATCTGCCATGAGGTTTGTACCGCCTGAGATTGCATCTGATTGAATATATAATGTTCATGCTGTATTATCATACAGCTAATAAGCTTACTTTACGACCCACTCTTTTTCAGATCCAACCATAGCAGTACAGTTTCGACTGTATTGGGGAACGACTTCATGGAATTTCGCGAGTATTGGCATTTATTCAGAAAATGGCTGTGGCTGATTGTCCTGGCGGCTATTGTAGCCGGGGTGGCGGCCTATGCCTTCAGCATACGCCAGACCCCAATTTATCAGGCTTCGACGCGCTTGCGGGTGAACCAGGGATCCTCTAATAATCCCAGTGTCACCTATACCGATGTCTTGCTCAGTGAGCGCCTGACAGCAACTTATGCCCAGATGCTGACGGCCAAACCCATCCTGGTATCGGCCTTCGAGGAGGTTGGCCTGAACCCGGAGTCGGCGCTGCTCCAGGCGGAGATCTCGGTGCAGCCGGTGCGAAACACCCAATTGATCGATTTACAGGCGCAGCATCCTCTACCCGAACTGGCAGCAGCCATTGCCAATGCCCTGCCGCAGGTTTTTATCAGTTTTAACAACGAGCAACAGACTGCGCGCTACCAGGACTCGAAGGTTTCGTTGCAGGCAGAGCTGGCCAAACTGAACGATGAAATGAAGGGAGTGGCGGCTGATATCGCAGAAATTGCCGAAACCGGTGAAGAGGCAGACGAGAACCGGAGCACGCTTTTGGAAAATCGTCTGGCCCAATATCGCAACAGCTATGGCAGTGTCCTCTCTCAGCTCGAAGTCATCCGTCTGGCCGAAGCCAATGCCATCGACACGATCACGGTGGTTGAGCCCGCCACAGTGCCAATATTCCCGATCAGCCCTCGCCTGCTGATGAATACCTTATTGGCGCTGATCGTGGGAGGGATGATCGGTCTGGGTGCGGCCTTTCTGATCGAATACTTGGATGATACGGTGAAGACACCAGATGACGTGGGCCGCACCGCCGGCCTCAGTACCCTGGGGGTGATTGCCAGACGGCGGAATAACAGTGGTGAGGGCGAGCGCAGGATCGTGACAGTCGAAGACCCGCGCGCACCTGACGCCGAGGCTTACCGCAGCATCCGCACCGGCATCCAGTTCTCAAGTGTGGACGATCCCATCCGTTCGTTGCTGGTAACCAGTGCTGGCCCGGGGGAGGGTAAGAGTACCACGGCCGCCAATCTCGCTGTGGTAATGGCGCAGACCGGCAAAAGAGTGGTACTGGTCGACGCCGATTTGCGCAAACCCAGCCAGCATAAGCTCTGGGGCTTGCCCAACACGGTGGGCCTGACAGGCGCTTTACTCAAGGAGATGCTGCCGGAGAATCTCGACTACCTGTTGGCGGAGACGGGCGTCGAAAACCTTTGGCTGATAACCAGCGGGCAGTTACCGCCTAACCCTTCAGAGCTTTTAGGCTCACAAAAACTGCAGGTGCTTTGCGAGCGCTTACTGCATGATCACGATATGTTGATACTCGACTCACCCCCCGCCCTGGCCGTGACCGACCCCATTGTTTTGGGCCAGGCTTTGGATGGTGTGCTGCTGGTGGTAGATGCGGGCAGCACTCGGGAACCGGCATTGGTGCAGAGCTTGCAGGAATTGGATAAAGTCAACGCCCACGTGATCGGCGTGGCCCTAAACAAATACAAGCGAGGCCGGGACCGTGGCTACTATTACTACAGTTCTGACCGCTACTACGGTGACGATAGCGATGGGGATGCTGAAGGAGGCAAGACGCGTAGGCGTCGTGGGCGCAGCGGCCGAACCTCTGCGCAGGAGTCTCAGATCGTGGGCTAAATCGGTAGTTATCGAATTATCACCGTTGATATAAGGTGTTGGGTGAGGTAGAATGAGATATGATGAATGCATTCATTGCTAATATCGAAAATCGACGGGATCGGGCTTTGCTGCCAGATCTTGACTCATTAGCCAACGTCTTCGGGAAATACCCCGACATCCAGGCAGTTTATTTGTTCGGCTCAGTTGCAGAAGGTAGGACGCATGTTGAGAGTGACATGGATCTGGCGATTGTTCCACGGCTTGAGTTTTGTCCCCCGCTCAAACTAGATGTTTTAGCAGATCTAGCCCGTATAGGCTTTTGTGATGTTGATTTAGTCATTTTAGATACTGATGACATCGTCCTACTGCACGAGGCTGTTCGCCAGAATAACGTGATCTACCAGACTGAGGAATTTGACCGTGGCGCCTTCTATTCGATGGTTGTGCGTCGATACCTGGACTTTCAACCATACCTAATGGTGCAACGACACGCATTGAAATCAAGGATTCTGCATGGTCAGAGTTGAAGTGATTAGAAGACGTCTGGTCAAGTTGGATGAATATCTGACCATACTGTGTCGCTTGCAACAATATTCATACGAAGAATTTGTTGATAACCCAGAGCGGTATGGAAGTGTAGAGCGTTTCCTACACCTGGCTATCGAGGCTTTCATCGATATCGGTAATCATGTGATAGCCGAATTGGCTTTAGGGACAGTTGACTGGTATAGCGATATCCCTCAACTTCTGCACGAGGCAGATTATATCGATGTTGAGTTGCGGGAGCGATGGATACGAATGATTGGTTTTCGTAATGTGCTGGTGCATGATTATCTTGAGACGGACAGGGCTATCGTGTATCAAGTGCTGCAAGAAGATTTGAATGATTTTGATACGCTTCGGCGGGTTTTTGCCCAGTTTCTGTAAGTGGGGGTATCTTCTCAATAACTTGGGGGGAACTAACCCGTCCACGAAGGTGGACGTTCGGCGGTACGCCCTCAGAGCCC